>NZ_CP094469.1:2329271-2662024 GCF_023347295.1 Faecalibacterium sp. I3-3-33 | reverse complement strand
ACCTGCAATGGAGGGACGTTTCTCTTTATCAGAACCCTTTCAACGAGATGATCTCGCAGGCTGCTTTTGACGGTTCTGTGTTCAGCACGAGCTTCTCGTCCACCTCCCCGGAGTTCAGTACAGACGGGCAGTACGCCAAATGCTGGGTGCGGGAGAAGAACACCATTCAGCTGTATAAGACCGGCAGCGTATTCGGCATGGAACCGGTGTCGGAGTATCTGGCTTCTCAGCTGGCAGTCCTGCTTTGCCCGGGAGCGGCAGTCTATGACCTCGGTTTCCACCACGGGGAGCTGATCTCCAAGTGTGCCCTTTTCACCAGCGAACACTACGGCCTTGCCAAGGCCGCTGTTCTGACAAAAGACCGGACGATCGCCGGATTTCTGCACTATTTTGAAGGCATTGGAAGCGGCGACGCCTTCCGGCGGATGTGCATTCTGGATGCACTTATCCTGAATACCGACCGGCACAGCGGAAACTTTGGTGTCCTGTTCGAGAACGACACGCTGCAAGTCCAAAAAATGGCACCCGTTTTTGATAACAACCGCAGCTTGCTGTTTGATTTGGACAACGACCAGCTGAAAAATACGGAATGGTGCATCCGGCACTGTTCTCCGCGGCTTGGCACTGATTTTATTGCAACAGCGCGCGGACTTCTGACCGACAGCATCCGCGCCGATCTGGAAAAGCTGCGGGCGTTCCATTTTACCGGCCACCCCGTGCTCTCCATCGACCCGGAACGGCTGGAGCGGATGGACAGCATCCTGCAATTCCAGCTGGATAAAATACTGGCATAACGAACCCCCGGCAGACTATCACCATCACGGTGGCAGCCTGCCGGGGGTATTATACTGTTATGCGGTCAAAAGCTTTCTTGCCTTACGCCTCGTGCTCGGCCCAGTCCTGACTGCGGCCCACGGCCTTGTGCCAGCCCTTGACCAGCTTTTCCCGCTGGGCAGCGTCCATTTTTGGCTCGAACAGCTGGTTGCAGCTCCACAGGTGGCTGATCTCCTCCCGGCTCTTCCACACGCCGGTGGCAAGGCCGGCCAGATACGCCGCGCCAAGGGCGGTGGTCTCCCGGATGGCGGGGCGCAGCACCTCCTTGTTCAGGATGTCGGACTGGAACTGCATCAGGAAGTGGTCGCGGCTGGCACCGCCGTCCACCTTCAGGGTGCTGATGGTGATGTCGGTGTCCTTTTCCATGGCCCACATCAGGTCGGCGCTCTGGTAGGCGATGGATTCCTCGGCCGCGCGGATGATGTGGTTCTGGGTGGTGCCGCGGGTGATGCCCAGAATGGCACCCCGGGCGTACATATCCCAGTAGGGTGCGCCCAGACCGGTAAAGGCGGGCACGATGTACACCCCGCCGTTGTCCGGCACCTTCTGGGCATAGTACTCGGAATCGCAGCTGTCTTGAATGAGGTGCATCCCGTCCCGGATCCACTGGATGACCGCGCCGCCCACAAAGACAGAGCCTTCCAGCGCATACTCCACCTCGCCGTCAAGGCTGATGGCAATGGTGGTGACCAGACCGTTCTTGCTCTGGTAGATCTTGTTGCCGGTGTTCATCAACAAAAAGCAGCCGGTGCCGTAGGTGTTTTTTACATCGCCGGGCTTAAAGCAGCCCTGCCCGAACAGCGCGGCCTGCTGGTCGCCTGCAATACCGGCCACCGGCACATCCACGCCCTGAATGTTGGTATAGCCGTACACCTCGCTGGAGTCCTTCACGCTGGGCAGGATGCAGCGGGGAATGTCCAGCGCCTTGAGCAAGGTGTCGTCCCAGTCCAGCGTGCGGATGTTGTACAGCATGGTGCGGCTGGCGTTGGTGCGGTCGGTGACGTGCACCTTGCCGCCGGTCAGCTTCCAGACCAGCCAGGTGTCCACCGTGCCGAACAAAAGCTCCCCGGCCTCGGCCTTTTCCCGCGCACCGGGGACGTTGTCCAAGATCCACTTGATTTTGGTGGCAGAGAAATAGGCGTCCGGCACAAGGCCGGTGTTTTCCCGGATATAGTCTGCCATGCCGGGGGTTTTGAGCAACTCGTCCACAAGGGGAGCGGTGCGGCGGCACTGCCAGACGATGGCATTATACACCGGGCGTCCAGTGCTCTTGTCCCACAGGATGGTGGTCTCGCGCTGGTTGGTGATGCCGATGCCCGCAATGTCCTTGGGGTCTACGCCGCTCTGGGCGATGACCTCGTTCATTACGCCGTACTGGCTGGACCAGATCTCCATAGGGTTGTGCTCTACCCAGCCCTGATGGGGGTAGATCTGCTCAAATTCCCGCTGGTGGACGCAGACGATGTTCTGCTCGTTGTCAAACAGGATCGCCCGGCTGCTGGTAGTGCCCTGATCCAATGAGAGGATATATTTGGTCTGGCTCATGATCGTCTCTCCTTGCTCTCAAGCTTGAGCGCAAAACAAAAAAGAGCGCACCAAACAAAGCTATCTGCTCTGTCTGTCGCTCTCCTGCTCTGCGCAAACATATTCTGTGCTTATTGTACACGCTCCGCAGGTAAAATACAAGCTTCAGCGCGATTTTTGGAGGTTCTGCACAAGGGAACCGCCCCGCCGTTGAACACTCTGCCGAATAGGGGTGCAATGCAGCTGCCGGGGATGTAAAAAGCTTGCAAATTTGCGAAAAAGACGTGACGAAACGGCGCGGATGTGGTATCGTTAAGGGGTAGACTTTTTTGTTCGGAAAGGATTTCTTTGCTATGACCCGGATCGCTTTCTGTGATGATGATGCCGCTTTGCTGCATCAGATGCAGGATTTTCTGGAGCAGTACCGCACCCTGCGGGGGGTGCAGCTGGAGCTGACTCCCTATACAAAACCCATGGAGCTTCTGGCAGATATCGAGGCCGGGGTGCGCTTTGACGTGCTGTTTTTAGATGTACTCATGCCCGGCATCAACGGCATCAACGCCGCCCGGGAGATCCGCCGGTACGACACGGCGGTGCAGATCATCTTTGTCACTTCTTCGTCGGAATTTGCCGTACAGTCCTATGTGGTAGGTGCGTACTACTACCAGCTCAAACCCATCTGGAAGGACAGCTTTTTCCACCTTACCGATGCCGTGCTGGCTGAGTGCCGCAAGCACACCCAGCACAGCCTGATCCTGCGCTGCAAAAGCGGCGTGACCCGTATTACGCTGGACAGTCTGGAATACTGTGAGGTGCAGGGGCGCACGCTGGTGTTCCATCTGCTGGACGGCACCGTCATCGAGAGCAGCGGCAGCATGGATGAGCTGGCACGGCAGCTGGCAGATTACCCGGGCTTTCTGCGCCCGCACCGTTCCTATCTGGTAAACATGGAGTACATCCAGAACATCACCGCCAAGAGCATCACCATGGAAAGCCTTGCCGAGGTGCCGCTGCCCCACGGGCGCTTTACCGCCGTGCGGGACCAGTATCTGGAGTACTCCTTTGCGGGAAAG
Organism: Faecalibacterium sp. I3-3-33; assembly: GCF_023347295.1. Lineage (NCBI taxonomy): Bacteria > Bacillati > Bacillota > Clostridia > Eubacteriales > Oscillospiraceae > Faecalibacterium > Faecalibacterium sp. I3-3-33. Next base: position 2,658,593 of record NZ_CP094469.1, on the reverse strand, counting down.
AAGGTCGTCCTGTGACCGCCCCGGGGGCACTGCTGGAGCTGCTGGACGGCGCAGCGGTGGGCATCTTCGGCATCCTGCTCAGTGCGGCGTTCTGCCCCATCCGCTGGACGGGCAAAAAGCGCTGGGCGCTGGCAGGCTGCACCGCCGGGCTGCTGGCGCTGCAGGGGATGTTCTACTTTGGTGCCAGCCCCACGGCTGCCAAGTATCTTTACCCGCTTATCACCCATCTGCCGCTGTATGTCGTGCTGGTGCTGCTCAGCGGGCAGAAGGTCTGGCCGCTGGTGGCAGTACTCACGGCTTATTTGTGCTGTCAGGTGCGGCGCTGGGCGGCGCTGGCGGTAGCGCTGTTCTTCCCGCAGCATCCGCTGGTGCAGCCGGTGGCAGAGCTGCTGTTCACCCTGCCGCTGCTGCTGTTGTTCATCCGGTTCCTTGCGCCCTCCATGCGGCAGCTTTCCCACTACCCGGCCTCGGTGCAGTGCCAGTTTGGCGTTGTGCCGCTGGTGGGCTATCTTTTTGATTACATCACCCATGTCTACACCAGCCTTTTGTCCGAGGCAAACCCGGCGGCGGTGGAGTTCATGTTCTTTGTGTGCTGCGCGGCCTTTCTATGCTCCATTTTGCGCGCCTCCCGGGTGGAGCGGCAGCGCATCCAGATGGAGCAGTTACAGACCAGCTTGAATCTGCAGGTCACGCAGGCCATGCGCGAGATCGAGGCGCTGCGCCTTTCCCAGCAGCGCGCCAGTACCTACCGCCACGACCTGCGCCACCACATGCAGTTTCTGGCGGGCTGCATCGAGAACGGCCGCACCGAACAGGCGCTGGGCTACATCCGCAGCGTGTGCAGCGAGATCGAGGCCGGCAAGGTGACCGCATACTGCGAGAACGAAGCGGCGAACCTGATCTTTTCCGCCTTTGCAGACCGCGCCGCCAAGGCCGGGGTGCAGTTCACCGTGCAGGCGGGCATCTCGCAGGCGCTGCCGGTCTCGGAGAGCGACCTGTGCGTACTGCTTTCCAATGCGCTGGAAAACGCCCTGCACGCCGCCGTGCGCTGCCGCGAAGCGGGGCAGGGGGCTTTTATCGAGACCATCGGACACGAAAAGGGGCACAAGCTGTTTTTGCAGATCACCAACAGCTGTCTGCCAGACGTGCAGTTCCGGGAGGGCATCCCGGTCACCGACCGCACCGGCCACGGGCTTGGAGTGCGCAGCATCTGCGCCATCTCGGAGCGGTACGGCGGCCTGACCAGCTTTGCCGCCAAGGACGGGCAGTTCACCCTGCGGGTAATGTTATAATAAAAAGGGACTCGAAAACGCCTGCGGCGTTTCCAAGTCCCTTTTTTATAGGAAGATGTTATAATTGCTGCTTTGCCAGCACGTCAGAGGTAGGGGTCTGGAACACCGGGATGTCGGCATAGGGGTCGGCAGCGGTGTCGGCGGGCAGGCTCTTCATATATTCGTCCATGGCCACGGCCACCTTCTTGGCAACAGCCACAGCCTCTACCACGGTGCGTGCGCCCATGACGGCGTCGCCGCCGGCAAATACGCCCTCGCGGGTGGTGCGGCCGTCCTCGCTGACGCTCAGCAGACCCTTCTGGTTGGTCTCGATGCCGGTCGTGGTCTTGACGAGGTTGCTCTCAGAGCCCTGACTGACCGACACGATGACGCCGGTGTGGGGGTAAAAAGTCTCGCTGCCCTCTACCTGCGTAAACTTGCCATCCTCGCCCTTGACGGTGTCGCGGCAGATCAGACCGTCCTCGCGGATCTCCACCGGAGCCTTGCAGAAGCGGAAGCCTACGCCCTCCAGCTTGGCGTAGCTCACCTCGTACTCGGAAGCGCTGATGCAGTTTTCGTCCCGGCGGGCGTAGCAGGTAACGTGGCGGGCACCGTTGCGGATGGCGGTGCGGGCGCAATCCATAGCGGAGTTGCCCACGCCGATGACGGCCACGTCATCGCCCAGACGGAAAGCCTTGGAGTTGGCCAGATAGTCGATGCCAAAGGCTACGTTGCCAAGGCTCTCGCCCTTGATGTGCATGGCGTTGGCCTTCCACAGACCGGCACCGATGAACACGCTCTTGTAGCCGTCGCGGAACAGATCGTCGATGGTGATGGTCTTGCCGATGGTGGTGTTGGGGCGCACCTTGATGCCCTTCAGCTCCAGATGGCGGTACTGGAAATCGTCCAGCACGCTGTCCGGCAGGCGGTAGTTGGGGATGCCGTAGCGCATCACGCCGCCGATCTTATCCCGGGCATCAAAGATGGTCACATCGTAGCCCCAGCGTGCCAGCAGCACGGCGATGGTCAGGCCCGCCGGGCCGGAGCCCACCACAGCGGCCTTCATGCCGTTTTTCGGGGCAGGGCCTGCGGTCATCTTGTTGGCGTAGGTGGTGGAGATATAGTCCTCGATGATGGAAAAGTGCACCGGGTCGTGGCTGGGCATCCGGTTGCGGATGCAGTGGCCCTCGCACTGCTTTTCGTGGTTGCACACCAGACTGCATACAGTGGTCAGGGGATTGTTTTCAAACAGCATCCGGCCCGCAGCGTCCATCTGGTTTGCCTTGAGCAGACGGATGACCTCCGGGATATTGGTGTGGATGGGGCAGCCCTCCTGACACATCGGCTTTTTGCAGCCGAGGCAGCGGTTGGCTTCGTCCAGAACATGAAGTGCCATGGGTTCCTCCTTGTGTTTCCCCTGCGGGGACGGTCGTTTTTTACAGGCTCGTTGTATCCAACATTGCATTACTTTAATCATACACCCGAACCGCGCCGGATACAAGAGGGCACAATATAAAATTTTTCACGTTATTTTTTGTCAATTCGTCAAAAAGATAATTTTTTGACGATATATCCCGCCCATCGGCTCCGGTTTTGCCCGGCACAGCGCACCAAGGTCGCTGGCCCTGCTCTGGGCGGCAGCCATCTGGGCGCAAAGTTCGTTTTCCCGCGCAAGCCGCGCCAGCGAGTGGGACAGCGGCAGCGCCGTCTCCCCGGGCAGGGGCAGCGCCTCCTTGCGCGCGCCCAGCAGGTGCAGGTAGGGCGGCAGTGCCGGGATCTGGGCGGTGTAGCCCAGCGCCGCATCCATCGCCAGCCGCCGCATCCGTGCCCGGGGGTAGCGCACGGTGGTCAGGGCATCCAGCAAAGCGGGCAGGCTTGCGGTCTCCCGCACGGCGTTTTCCAGCCGGTGCTCCAACCCCTCGGATACCCCGCGCACCGCAGCAAAGGGGGCTTGCTCTGCGCAGGCTGCTCGCAACAGCGCCAGCTCGCAGTGCCCCATGACTGCAAAATCCGTATACTTTCCGTCATATTCTGCCTGTATATACAGTTTTAGTGCCTTTTCCGGCACATAGGGCGCCAGTGCCGCCGCGCCGTCCTCCGCCCAGAGCGCCCGCAGGGCGCTGGCGCTGGCAAAGGCTGCGTGGCTGCTTTCGGTCAGCGCCTGCCCGTGGTCTGCGCCCTGCCGCGGCAGGGCAATAGGCTGCATTTCTACATTTTGTTCTATAATTGCCTTGCAATACTCTACGGCAAGATTATTGTTGGGTTTGTCCAGCAGGGCGGCAACGTCCGACCCCGGGCACAGCGCCTGCACCGCCGCCTGCCGGGCGGCGGCAAAGCTGCGTGCCCCGGTGGCAAGCTGCTGCCTGAGCGCGGCACGGTATTCCTCGCTGCACAGCACCCGGGTGGCTTTTTGCAGCAGGGCGGTGTCCGGGGTCTCTGCTCCAAAGACCAGCGTATCGCACCCGGCAGCGGCCAGAATACGCACCCCCGCCCGGGCAAAGGCCTCAGCACCGGCGCAGGCGCAGGGTGCGGGCAGGGCAAACACAAGGTCTGCCCCGCAGGCCAGTGCCGCCTGCACCCGCACCGGTTCCGGCAGCAGCGGCAGCGCGCCCCGCTGGGTAAGCCCGCAGCTCATGGCAACAGCCACCCGCTGCGCCCCCAGCGCCCGCGCCTGTGCCAGCTGCCAAGCGTGGCCGTTGTGGAAGGGGTCGTACTCCGCAATGATGCCTGCAAACTTCATGGAACTGCTCCTTTTCGCCGAAAGATTGTTAAATTTATATCGCGTATACAGAAAAAACCTGCCGTTTCCGGGATTTGTGGGCAGGATGTACAAAAACCTTGTACACAAGTTTTACCGCTTTGCCCGGGTTGCGCCTTGAAAAGCCGCCATCCCTATTATATAATAAACATAGGAATCTGTAAAATTCTGTCCGCAGGTTTTTCACGCTGCGGATGGTACAAAAATTTTCAGGAGGCAACACAGATGAAAGTTCTGGTTATTAACTGCGGTTCTTCTTCCCTGAAGTATCAGCTGATCGATATGGACGGCGAGAAGGTGCTGTGCAAAGGCCTGTGCGAGCGCATCGGCATGGAGAGCAGCATGATCACTCACGAGGCCAACGGCACCAAGGCTACCACCCCGGCGATCTTCCCCACCCACACCGAGGCTTTTGCCGAGGTCGTGAAGAAGATGACCACCGGTGCAGGCAAGTGCATCAATGACGTGAGCGAGATCGACGCCATCGGTCACCGCGTCGTGCACGGCGGCGAGAAGTTCAAGAGCAGCTGCCTGATCACCGATGAGGTCATCAACACCCTGCGTGAGCTGAGCCCGCTGGCTCCTCTGCACAACCCCGCCGGTATTCTGGGTATCGAGGCCGCCCGCAAGGTGTTCGGCAACATTCCCATGGTGGCTGTGTTCGACACCGCTTTCCACAGCACCATGCCGCCGAAGGCTTATATGTACGCCATCCCCTACGAGTACTACGAGAAGTACGGCGTGCGCCGCTATGGCTTCCACGGCACCAGCCACAAGTACGTTGCCCACAAGGCAGCCGAGTATCTGGAGGAGCCCATTGAGCGCCTGAAGCTGATCACCTGCCATCTGGGCAACGGTTCTTCCATTGCCGCAGTCGATCAGGGCAAGGTGGTGGATACCTCCATGGGCATGACCCCGCTGGCCGGCCTGATGATGGGCACCCGCTGCGGCGACCTGGACCCCTCTGTGGTCAACTACCTGAAGTACACCCTGAACATCACCGGCCACGAGCTGGACGAGATCCTGAACAAGAAGTCCGGTCTGCTGGGCATCTCCGGTGTTTCCAGCGACAAGCGTGACGTGGAAGAGGCTGCCGAGGCCGGCAACAAGCGCGCACAGCTGGCTTCCGATATGCTGAACTACCAGATCAAAAAGACCATCGGCAGCTACATTGCAGCCATGGGCGGCGTGGATGCCATCGTCTTTACCGGCGGCATCGGCGAGCACGATGCCATTGCCCGTGCAAAGATCTGCCACCACATGGATTGGCTGGGCATCCGCATCGACACCGAGAAGAACAAGCACCCCGTTGGCGATGTGTGCGAGATCACCGCTTGGGGCGCAAAGGTGCGCACGCTGGTCATTGCTACCGACGAGGAGCTGATGATCGCCCGCGACACCAAGGAAGTCATCGAGAAGTAAACTTTTCCCAAAGGGCTTTGCAGGGGCTGCTGCACAGAATGTGCGGCAGCCCCTTTTTGTGTAGAACGATTTGAATGGCCTCCGCTGCGCTCTGGCCATTTTCAGCGGAAAGATTATTTATGATTTGTGATTCAGAAACACCTGCGGGTGTTTCTGAACCACTTTTTCACGAGAAAAGACCAAACCGGAAACGACTTCTTTACCGGAAAATTTCCCGTTTTCCTTTACGGCCCCTTCTGTGAAAATGCGTTTGGAGCGGCCCGCGTTTGCGCAGCAATGAAAGCCCCAGTGGGGCTTTTAAGCGGCAGAGCGGTCTGCGCTAGCAGATGGAGGGGCTTTGCCCCGACAAGCTCCGCAGGCCGCGACAAACGCGAAACATAAATAAATTTTCCTCTATTTATGGCCAGAGCATAAGCGGAGGCCATTTCCAATCGTCTGCGTCCAAAAGCGGTGCGCCGCTTTTCTCTCCTTCCGGCGGTGATTTTACCCAAATATATGCTGTCGGTTTGTGCCATGTGTACAAATTAAAGGGCGAACGGTTGTTTTTTGGTTGACAAATCTCAAAAAGAACGGTACAATAGGAAAGTCCTCAATCCGAGGGCGTTTATCTATTCAAGCCCCTGGTAAGCTTACTGATCAGCGCGATGGTCCCAAAACCAAAGGTATGGTTACAATCCTTCCGTGGGCAAGAACTAACTAAAGAGGAGATACTACTATGTTTGAAGACAAGACTCTGGTCTGCAAGGACTGCGGTAAGGAATTTGTTTGGACTGCCGGCGAGCAGGAGTTCTACGCTTCTCGCGGCTTCGAGAACCAGCCCCAGCGCTGCAAGCCCTGCCGTGACGCCCGCAAGAACGGCGGCGCACGCAGCAACAGCGGCGAGCGTCAGATGTTCGACGCTGTCTGCGCAGCTTGCGGCAAGACCTGCAAGGTTCCCTTCCAGCCCCGTGAGGACCGTCCGGTCTACTGCTCTGACTGCTTCGCTCGCATGAAGCAGAACTAAGCGCTGATTTTTCATTTAAATCGGTAACAAAGCCCCCGCTGCCAGCTGGCAGCGGGGGCTTTTTGCGTTTCTCTTCAGGGATGCTTGCGTTGATTTGCGCCCGAGAGCAGCAGCACCGCGCGGCACAGCCGCAGCTTGAGCAACAGCAGCTTGACCCGGTCGTTCCGGCTTTGCATGGCGTGCAGCGGGGTGCTGTGCACCGCTGTGCGCACCCGGGGCTTTTGCAGGGTGCTGCGCAGCCATGCGGTCTGCTCGGCGAGAGAAAGCGGACTGCACCCGAGGTTCTTGACCCCCATCATCAGGTCGCGGACGGTGCAGTAATCGGCCTTTGCGCGGTGCATGGGGCTGTTCTGCAAGCCCCATGCGGCAACGGTGTCCCACACGGCGTCACTGAGATAGAAGTTATCCTCCAGCCGCTCCGGGTGGTAGCGGTTGGACAGACTTCCCCGCCGGGCGATCGTGTAGTGGTACAGCGGCTTTTCCAGCATTACCAGACAGCCGGGGTCCTTGCGATAAAAGGCTACATAAAACAGCCCGTCCTCCCCCAGCTGATGGCAGGGAAAGCGCAGATGGTACTGCTCCAGAAACGCCCGGCGGAACAGCTTGTTGATGACCAGATACGAGGACGCCATCTCATCAAAATGCTCCTTGAAGGGCTCGCCCCGGTACACGCCGGAGAGGGCGCAGCTGCTGGTCTGTGTGTGCAGCAGCTGGTCGGTTTCATCATAACTGTCCAGATACAGCCCGAACTCCACGCAGTCCGCATCCGCATCCCGAGCGGCATGGTACAGCACCTCTGCGGCATCCGGTTCCACCCAGTCGTCCGGGTCCAGAAAGAAAATATATTCTCCCCGGGCGGCATCCAGACCCGCGTTGCGGGCAGCGGCTACGCCGCCGTTGGGCTGGTCGATAAAGCGAAACCGCGCATCCTCGGCAGCAGCCTGTGCGCACAGCTCGGCACTGCCGTCCTTAGAGCCATCGTTGATGAGGATGGCCTCGAAGTCGGTCAGGGTCTGCGCCCGCAGCGAGCGCAGCGCCCGGGGCAGCAGGCGTTCCATATTATAAATGGGCAGTATAAACGAGATACAGGGCATGATCCCAACTCCTTGAAATGATTATCCCGGCAGGCCAAGCCGCCGCAGCAGCGGCCGCAGATGCAGCCGACCGGCAAAACGGCAGAACAGGTACGGCATTACCAGACCGGCCGCAAAGCAGAGGAGAACTGTCCCGCCCGCAGAAACGCCCAGTTTTTCATACAGCACAAGCCCAGGCACGGCGCAGCAAAAGGGCTGATGATACAGATAAAACAGCATGGTGTTCTGCCCCAGCGGAACCAGCCGCCGCAGGGGCTTTTGCAACAGCACACACGCCGCCCAGATGCCTACACAGAACCCGCTGACCGTAAAATAGTCCACCCATGTGCGCACAGCTTCTGCAAGCAGACCATCCGGCCAGACCACAGTGGGCGACAGCAGTCCCCATACCACCCACAGACCGCACAAGGCACCAAAAAGCGCCAGCGGCTTTGCGTGCTGTTCGGCCTTTTCACGCGGGAGCACGCAGCCCAGAAAGAAAAACGCGCCCTGCTGGAAGAAGCTTTTCACTGCCCAGAACCATTCGGTGAAAAGCAGCTGATAGCACACGGGCAGCGCCACCACCAGCACCAGCTTTGCCGTCCGGGCTGCCGCCGGGGACAGGGTTTTGTCCAGCAGCCATGCCGTGATGGAAAACCAGAACAGGGTAGGCAGATACCACAGATGAAAACCGTAGGGGTTCTCGTTGCGCAGCACCAGCCAGAGATATTCCGCAGGCTGTTTTAGCTGGTATGCGCTGCCAGACAGCAGCGCCTGCACCGGCGGCACCAGATTTGCCACGCAAAACAAAGCGTATAAAAAAACAGAATATATCCCCCACGGCAGCAGCAGACTGTGTGCCTTTTTGCACACGAACTGCCGAGCGGAAAGGCTGCGGTTCTTCTGCGCGGTCAGGGTGCAGCCCATACCGGAGAGCAGAAACAGCAGCGGGACGTGGAACCGGTAAACAAAGGTATACGAAAATGCACACCATGGATGTACGGCGCGCATGGACATCCGAAAGGTATGGCCGTAGATCACCAGCAGCAGGCCAATGGCCTTGGCAATGTCGATGTGATCCAGACGCTTGGTGGTTTGTTGCATCTCCATCAGTCCTCCTGCATCAGAATATGGATGCGGTCCCGCATCTCCTGTCGACTATCCGGCATCCACATCTTGGGCTTCGGGGGCTTTTTGCGCTCCATTGTATAGGCAAGCGTCACCAGTCGAAGCGCCATTGTGCTCCAGAAATAAAAGGCGGTATTATCGGTCAGGTAGGTCACCGTCATATAGCCCAACTCGCACAGATACAGCAGTGTTGTCTGCTGGTCTGCATAGCGCTGCCAGAACAGCGGGGTCAGAACATACTGGATGACGGACCAGAGCAGAAAGCCGGGAAAGCCCATTTCCACAAAGACCTTCAGGATGTCATTGTGAAAAGGAAAGGGCTCGTTGATAAGACCGGCATTATACCATTGGCCAATGATGGTATCCACATATTCAAAGCCGTGGCCGAGATAGGTAATGGAAAATTCATAGTAGGGGTTCGCCATGCTCCACAGGTAATCCCGGCCCATCATGTCAATGCCAAAACTGTTCAGCAGTCTCGAGATGATGCCGTAGCGCACACAGTAGAGAAATACCAGAAAAAACAGGATGCAGGACCCGCCCACCGTTGGGTAAAACCAGCTGGGCACCTTGCGCTTGCGGAGAAGCAAAGCGAGCAGAACAAACAAGAGCACTGCCGGAATGGCGCTGCGCTTCATGCCGATCAGAAAAAACCAACAGCAGGCCAGCAGATACAGCCAGCGTTTGCGTTTTTCCTTCCGGGTGGAATGGGGCGCAAAGACGGCGTAATACAAAACCATCTGCCCGAACACAAAGGTCAGGTCGTGGATCTCCAGCTGCAGCGCGTAACCGTCTGCCTCACCAAAGGTGACCAGACAGGTGACGAGAGACTGGATGCTGGCTGCAAGACCGTAGCTGGGAATGCTCAGCAGCATGATGGCCGTGTTGGCAATGCAGATGCTGATGGTAAACAGCTCAATGGCCTTTTCGCGGAACAGATAGACCAGCGCTACGGCCGTGAGGATGGCAATGCTCTGGAACAAAAGCTTAGAGCAGCTGCGGATCATGGAGGAAACCGCGGCAAAGCTTTCGATCCAGATGACCATCGACCAGAAAAACAGCGCCACCATCAGGGACATATACAGCAAGGCGGGCTTCCATATCTCCCGGAAGCGCGTTTCATCCGGGTAAAACAGGGCGTACAGAACTGCCAGCCCGATCACACCCAGAGAGATGGCCTTGGGCAGACCGCCCAGCATACTGTTGAGGACTTTCCACTCTCCCAGCCCGGCTCCGGCCAGAAAGACCACGCAGCCGATGGTCAGCAGTTTTTGCCACAGAGGGCTGTCCTTATAAAACAAAGAGGCCGGGGTTTTCCGGCTGTAATCCTTTTTGGTCAGGATCTGATCCAGTGTGCGCATGAAAAAGGGTTCTCCTTTTGTAGTGGGTGTTCCCGCAGGTGACTTACGCCTCCCCGCTCAGCTGCAGGTATTGCTGCTGCAAGCGGGCGGCGGCGATGTTGATATCGTAGCCCGCCTGCCGGATCAGCTCTGCACCGGCAGAGCGGTCACAGGGCTGTTGGAGCATCCGCTGCAAGCCTGCCGCCCAGTCTGCATTGCTGGCAGAAAGCGGGATCTGGATGGCATGGGGCGAAAGCAGCACCTCCTCCGGCACTGCGTCCGAAAATACGCACCCCAGCCCGGCGGCCTGTGCCTCGATGCCCACCACCGGCAGACCCTCGAAGCGGGAGGGCATGACGAAGAGATCCATCAGCTGGTACCAGTCTGCCACATTGCTTTGCAGCCCGGCAAACAGGATATGGTCTGTGATGCCAAGTTCCTGCGCCTGTGCGCGGACAGCCGGTTCCAGTCTGCCGGTGCCGATGAGCACCAGCATCGCCCGGGGCTCCAGCTGCAAAAAGGCGGCAAAGATCTCCAGCAGACGCTCGTGGTTCTTGCGGATATCAAAGCGCCCCACATGGCCCAGCACCACCCGGTCCTCCAGCCCGTAGCGCGCCCGCATTTCCGCGCGGACGGCGGGGGAGAAGCGGAAGGCGTCCGGCTCGATGGCGTTGGGGATGATCTGTCCCCGGCGCTCCCAGTCTGCTTTGCCAAAGTAGTAGATGCCCGCGTCCCGCCCGCAGGCCCACAGATGGGTGGCGGCGCCGGGCAGCAGCTTCTTGCAGAACATCTTCAGCGGCCACTTGTAGTCCCGGACGATCCAGATATTATGGGCGTGGGCAATGCGCACGGGCAGCCCTGCCTTTTCCGCGCCCTTCAGGGCGTACAGCTCCATCGCCTCGTTATGGGCGTGCAGGATGCGGATGCGGGGGTCTGCGGCCACGGTCTGCTGCACAAAGCGCAGATACGCCGGGTAGTGCAGCGGGTCAAGCCCCGGGCTCTGGTAAATATGCCCGCCCAGACGGCGGATCTCGTCGTCGTAGTCGCCGGGCTTTTTCTTGTTGACGATAAAATCAAACTGGACCTTTTCGCGGTCGATATGCCGGTAGTAGTTCATCAGCATAGTTTCGATCCCGCCGCGGTCCATATTGCTGACCGAATGCAGCACTCGTATCATGGGTACTCCTTACCTTATAACAACTGAAATCTTCTGCCGTAGCGGCACCACAGCCCAAAGTCCTGCTGCCGCAGGGCGCGGGCACCCCAGTGGGCACGGCGGGGCAGTGCGCCCTCCTGCGGCAGCGCCTTGGCGTACAAAGCACAGCACAGCCGGAAAACCGCCTGCTGCGTTTCCGGCGGCAGACCGGATACGGTGACATAGCAGAAAGCCGAAAGCTGCAGCGTCAGGCTGCAGCGGTACAGTGCATCGTGGGGCAGACCCAGCGCAGCATCCTGCGCCAGCAGCTGCTCTATGATCCAATAGCTTTGCACGGCGGCAGGGCGGTGCTGACTGTTCGCAGTAAGCCCCTTGGGGTTTTTGCGCCACAGATAGACCACCTCGGGCACAGAGGCCACGCTCTTTGCCTGCCGGAACACCAGAAAATGGATGATGGCATCCTCAAAGCAGGTATAGTAGGCCGGAAAGCGTATCTGTGCAAACAGCTCCCGCCGGTACACCTTGCCCCATGGCATCCCGGGCAGCTCGAATCGCTCCGGTGCGGCGGCTCCGGTATAGACTGCCGCCGGGTAGCGCTGCACCGGGCCGTAGCCGCCATCGGTGTACAGGTACTGCCAGCCGCCCTGCACCACATCGGCGTCAAGGCGCTGCGCGGCCTCCAGCAGGGTGCGGATGGCACCGGGCAATAACAGATCATCGCTGTCCACGAACATCAGCCAGCGCCCCACGGCATGGCGCAGCCCTTCGTTGCGGGCGGCAGCGGCGCTGCGGGGTGCGCTGCAATTGCACAGCACCACTCCGGGCTGTGTCCGGTAGCGTTCCAGCACGGCGGCTGTGCCGTCGGTGGAATCGCTGTCCACCACGATCAGCTGCACGGTGCAGCCGGTGTCCTGCTGCAAAATGCTGTCCAGACAAGGGCCTATGGTGGCTTCGCCGTTATATACCGGCACGATGACCGAAAGGGTCACCGCCGGGTCCTGCGGCGGCAGCGGCGGGCAGGTCTTTTCCGCTGCGGGCTTCGGGCACAGCGCTGCCAGCGCGGCGCGGTCGGACTGTGTGCTGTCCGGCAGCGGTGCACCGCTGCGGTGCAGCAGGTGATACAGTCCAAGGTCTGCGTAGCCGCAGGCGGCACCGCACACGGCGGCAGCGCCTGCCAGCAGACGGCTGTGGGTGCGGCAGTGGATCAGCTGATAAGCGCGTCGATTCTGGATCATGCTTTACCACACTCCATTCCCGCAAGGGCAGAGCCGCCCTCCTCTGCGATCAGGGACATCTTTTTCTGCGCTCTGCGCACAAGGTCGCGCACATGGTAGAGCTCCTCCTCCGAGGAGGTGGCCCATGCGGCGGTGAACAGGATGGGGTACTCCGGGTTCAGCTTGTTGTACTCATCCACCTGACTTTGCAGGATGCGGATCATGACTTCTGCCTTCCGGCTGCTGCACTCATCAAAGAAGGCAAGGAACTTGCCTGCGCCGTTGTAGCCCACTGTGCCATCGGTGTCGCCCATCAGCTGCAAAAGACCGGAAAAATCCTTCAGGATGCTGTCGCCCACATGGTAGCCGAAGCGGCGGCTCATTTCGGTCAGGTTGTCCAGCTGAAAGGCAAAGCAGGTATAGTCCTCCGGCAGAATGCGGCCGGCCATACTGGTGATATACACGTTGAGCTTTTCGCGGTTGGGCAGGCCGGTCTTTTTGTCCACATACAGCAGATAATCCACCACATCCGAGATGCGTCCCAGCAGAATAGCACCGCAGCAGCCGATGACAAAGAACAGCACCAGTGCCAGCATCAGGTACAGCTTGACATTGATGGCGGCAGCCACCTGCACCGAGCTGATCATCTTCAGATAATCCGCGCTGATATACAGGTTCAGCTCCTTGCTGCTGGTATTGATGATCTCGTAGTAGTTTTTCAGCTCGGTCTCGTAATCATTGATCAGGCTTTCCATCTGGGCGTGCTGCTCGTCTGTGCCGCCAAAATCTACGTTGCGGAAGCTTTGCAGGATCTCCTCCTGAAACTGCCGGTCGATCTGGCTGGCAGCCACCTGCTGTTCCAGCGACACCAGCTTCAGCACCAGACCGTCGTAGGTGGTCTGTGCCCTATCGCCCGAGCCCTCCAGCTCGATGTTGTTCAGGATGTATTCTGCGGACACCACCTCGCCCCGGTCGGTAAAGTAGTTTTTCAGCAGGTCGGCGTTCTTGTACACATACTGGTCGGTCAGGCTCCACAGGCTGTCCCGCTGCTCGGTGGTGATCTGCTCGTCCTGTTTTGCAGTCTCGATCCAGTTGGCCAGATACTCCTGCAGTACCGTGCCGTCCCGCACCTGCGGGCCGTTGAGCACATAGGCGTACAGCGCCGGAATGGTGTATTTTTTGAAATCAGAATAGATATCGCACAGGTCTGCATAGGTGTAGCCGGTGCGGGAGGAGCGAAAGTCCGGGTAGTGCTCCTGCTTGCTCAGCAGGTAGTCCTGCATCTCAGTGGTATCGTTTTCCAGAATGCGGATACACTCGTAGTAGTCGTAGCCGTTGTCCAGCAGGCCGGACGAGGGGTTGAGCGAGAGCTTCTGTTCCACATATTTTTCGGTATAATAGGTGCAGTAGCTCTGGATGATGGCATCCAGCATATTGCGGGCATAGCCAGCGCCCAGCGAGCCGTCCACCACAAGGCTCACCTTGTAGGTGTCGGGGAAGTAGGTCACCTCTTCGCCCTTATCCAGTAAGGCATCATTGATGGTCTGCTGATCCTCTGGAATCACCGGAGTCACAGAGATATTGGAGCGGATGGTGCTCAGCCGCCCGGAAGCGCCCAGCGCATCCATGGCCTGCGAGATGACCGTGGAGGAGTAGATCTCGTTGACGTCCAGATCGCTGCCGTCCGGGGTGTAGCCGTCTGAGATGCCATCGTTGGTATAGCGGATGATGACCGAGGCGGTGTACATCTGCCGCCCGTCTGCATACAGGTAGATGGCGGCCGCACCTGCCAGCGATACCAGAAAGATCAGCAGGCTGAAACGCTTCAGATAGCGCAGGATCTCAAACTTTTTCATTTGCGCTTTCCTGCCTTTCTGCGTTTGCGTTCGTGGAGCAGCCATGCGCCGCCCAGCATGACGGCAACAGACTCCATCAGGGTCTTTTTCAGGCTCAGCCGCTGGATAAAGGAGGCTGAACCGTAGGCAAAGGTGATATAGTTCTGGGATTTATACTTGACATAAGCCTTATCCAGCACGAACAGCTGCTCCGAGATCTCGTTGATGGCGGTCTCCAGCTTGTTCACCATGGCCTGTGCTTCGGCCAGACGCGGCTGTCCGGCGTCCAGCTCCCGGATCTTCTGGATCACATAATTCGTGCTCACGATCTCGGACTGGTAAGCGGTGGCATCGGACAGAGAAGTATCTGCCGAGCGCGCCAGCGCGTCCATGGCGGTCTTGGTGCGGGACATATAGTATTCACTGGCCTCATCCACGGTGGGGATCATCATGATGGAGGTCATGGACTTTTCGTAGATGGAAATGCCCTTTTTGTCCGCATCATAATAGGCCTGCTGCTTGCGCATGGCAATATCGTCGATCTTGTTCTTATATTCCAGAATATTGGTCAGCATGGACGGGTCGCGGGCAACGCCGCCCTCAATGATAAAGGCCATGGCATTGGGCAGATCGTAATCCACCAGATTATTGATCTTTTTACCCAGCGTGGTAAAGTTGTTGGTGGCAGAGTCGGGGTTTGCCTCGTCCGTAAAGCTTTTGTTTGCCTGCAGGCGGGCGTTCAGGTAGCGGTTCAGCGCAGCGGCGCGCACCTCCAGCTCGTTCAGCCGCAGGTAAGGCTCACACGCAGTGGTCACTTCCAGCTTTTCCTTGAGGATACTCTGGTTGTCGCAGTAGTTGCTCTGAAAGATCTCCCGGTAGGATTCGCACACGCTCTGCAAAAGATCCGTAGCCTTGCGGCTGCCAAGCTCCAGCTTGCGGGTGTTGATGGAAAGATAGTAGTTGGTGCTGATATACTCGCTGCCGTTGGCGCTGCCTGTACTGTCCGGGCTCAGATAAAGGCACGCAGCCAGCTGGGACGGGGTAAGGCTGTCCTGTAAGCCCACCCGCCGGATGGCGCGCTCCATCACCTCGTCCGAAACGATCTCGTAGGCGTTGAAGCGGGTCTTGTTGGGGTTCATGCCCAGCGCGGCTTCGGAGTAATTGAAGGAGATGCTGGCGGTGGCGCTGTCGGCACTTTTAAAATAATGGATCAGCCCGAACAGACAGCACAAGGTCAGCAGGCAGAGAAACAGGCGGTATTTATTTGTCCAGATATGGCGCAGCGCCTGTTTGATCTTTTCTTTGATGTCATCCATGGCATTCTACCCTTTTGCAGCGGCCTGCACGCGCAGCGCAGACTGCTTAGTCGATGTCAATGACCGAAAGCTCCGGCACGTTGTTGATGCGGGGCACCCGGCTGGAATCGCCCAGTCCCCGGCTTACAATGAGGGTGGCGCTGTTGGCAAGCGCATAGCTGCCCCCGGCATAATCGGGCAGAAAGCCCTCCTCGGCGGTATAAAGCGGGCCGATCTTCGGCAGACGGACGATGCCGCCGTGGGTGTGCCCGGCCAGACCCAGCTCAAAGGAATAATTTTCCAGATGTTCGGGAAAGTAGGTGGGAACGTGTGCCAGACAGATGCGCAGGTCGTAGTCCGTCTGCTGCTCCGCGCTGTCCATAAAGGTGCTGGCACCGTAGTTGTAAAAGTCCGCCGGACTGCCCTCCACGCCCAGAATGCTGATCACATTGTCGTGGACGGTATAGCGCGCCTCCTCATTGCGCAGGATGGTCACCCCGGCGGCGGTGAACTTTTCCACCAGAGCCTGATCGCCGTCCAGAAAATACAGCTCGTCCTCGTGGTTGCCCAGCACCCCGCACACCGGCGCGATCTGGCTCAGCTGACTGCACAGGGAGAGCATATTATCATAGCTGGAACCTTCGCCGTAGGTCACAAGGTCGCCGCCCAGCAAAATCAGATCCGGGGCAAGGCTGCGGATATCCTGCACCAGCTCGCAGTTATCCTGTCCGTATTCCCGCAGGTGCAGATCGGTAAGAAAAACGACCCGGCAGCTCTGGGTCAGCTTGCGGGAATGGATCTGATAAAACTCTGCGGTGTAGTGGGTGCGGTTATAGCAGATATTCTGCCACAGCGCCCCGCCCAGCAGGGCGAGCAGAGCAATAAAGATCAGCAGCGTCAGCAGTACCTGCTTCCAGAGAGATGCTGCCCTCTGTGCGCCGCCGCTGTGTGTGTGTCTGCTGTTTTGCACTGCGCCTTTTCCGTGCTTTGCTTTGATAAAGGCCACATCCTTTCTGTGGGGGAACGTTGCATGGAGACGCGCGCAGCACAAGGCCGCAGCTCATCTCTTTAAAAACGGATACATAAATTGATATATAAAGAAATTATAACATATTTAAAGTGAAAAGCAAAGAGTGCATCTCTGCCGTGAGCGGATTTCACATTTGGGAGTTCCCATCAAAAAAGGGATGCCGCGCACGCAGCATCCCTTTGGTATTTGCAGATCAATCGTCGTCGCTGTCCAGCTTGAGCACGGCGGTAAAGGCCTCACTGGGCAGGGAAACGCTGCCCAGCTGACGCATCTTCTTTTTGCCTTCCTTCTGCTTTTCCAGCAGCTTCTTTTTACGGGAGATATCGCCGCCGTAGCACTTGGCCAGCACGTCCTTGCGCATGGCCTTGACCGTCTCGCGGGCAATGATCTTGCCGCCGATGGCTGCCTGCACCGGGATCTCGAACAGGTTGCGCGGGATGTTGTCCCGCAGCTTTTCGCAGATGCGGCGTCCCTTGGCGTAAGCGTTGTCCCGGAACACGATCATGGACAAAGCGTCCACGGGGTCGCCGTTGAGCAAAAAGTCCAGCTTGACCAGATCGCTCTCGCGATACTCCTTGAACTCGTAGTCGTAGCTGGCGTAGCCCCGGCTGCGGCTCTTGATGGCGTCGAAGAAGTCGTACACGATCTCGCCCAGCGGCAGCGCGTAGTGCAGGTCTACGCGCACATCGTCCAGATACTTCATATCGATCAGCACGCCGCGCTTGCTCTGGCACAGATCCATTAGGCCGCCCACATAGTCGTTGGGGGTGTACAGGTGCACGTCCACAAAGGGCTCTTCCTGCTTGACGATATTGCTGGGGTCCGGGTAGCTGGAGGGATTGTCGATCATCTCCACGGTGCCGTCGGTCAAAGTCAGGCGGTAGCGCACGCTGGGGGTGGTGGTGATGATGTCCAGATCGAACTCCCGCTCCAGACGCTCGGTGATGATCTCCATGTGCAGCAGACCCAAAAAGCCGCAGCGGAAGCCGAAGCCCAGCGCCGCACTGGTCTCCAGTTCAAAGGTCAGGGAGGCGTCGTTCAGCTGCAATTTTTCCAGTGCGTCCTTCAGGTCGGGGTACTTGGCACCGTCGGCGGGGTAGATGCCGCAGAACACCATGGGCTTGACCTGACGGTAGCCGGGCAGCGCCTCTGCGGTGGGGCGCTCTGCCAGCGTGACGGTATCGCCCACGCGGGTGTCCTGCACCGTCTTGATGCTGGCGGTCAGGTAGCCTACCTCACCGGCCTGCAGCTGGGCACAGGGGGTCAGGGAGGTGGCACCCATGTGACCCACCTCCACCAGCGTGAACTCTGCGCCGGTAGCCATCATGCGGATGGTGTCGCCGGGCTTCACCGTGCCCTCGAACACGCGGATGTAGACGATGACGCCCTTGTAGCTGTCGTAGATGCTGTCGAAAATCAGCGCCTTGAGGGGAGCGTCCGGGTCGCCGGTGGGCGCGGGAATATCGCTGACCACGCGCTCCAGCACCTGATCGATGTTCAGGCCGGTCTTGGCAGAGACGCGGGGCGCGTCCATGCAGGGCAGGCCGATCACATCCTCCACCTCCTGCGCTACCTCGTCCGGGTGGGCGCTGGGCAGGTCGATCTTGTTCAGGATGGGCACCAGCTCCAGATCGTGCTCCAGTGCCATATAGGTGTTGGCCAGCGTCTGCGCCTCCACGCCCTGCGTGGCGTCCACCACCAGAATGGCACCCTCGCAGGCGGCCAGACTGCGGCTGACCTCGTAGGCAAAGTCCACATGACCCGGGGTGTCGATCAGGTTGAACTCGTAGGTCTTGCCGTCCTTTGCAGTATAGTTCATGGTCACGGCACGCGCCTTGATGGTAATGCCGCGCTCGCGCTCGATATCCATGTTGTCCAAAATCTGGTCTTCCATGGTGCGCTCGTCCACGCTCTTGGTCAGCTCCAGAATGCGGTCGGACAGGGTGGATTTGCCGTGGTCGATATGTGCAATGATGCAGAAGTTGCGGATGTTGTCTCTTGCCATGTAGTTCCTCCGGGCAGCTTTATGCTTCTAAGATCCAGTCCTCCACGGCCACGATCTGTCCGTGGTCGCGGTAGACGCGGGGCACGCGGCGGGAAACGCCGCACAGCACTTCGTAGGGGATGGTATCGGTCTTGCGGGCAATGGTCTCTGCGGTGTCGCTCACGGTGCCGCCCCACAGGATGGCCTCGTCGTCCTCGCGCACTTCCGGCACATCGGTCACGTCCACCATCATCTGATCCATGCACACCCGCCCCAGTACCGGGCAGGCCTTGCCGTGGATCTCCACCACGCCCTTGCCGCAGCTCAGCAGCCGGGGGTAACCGTCGGCGTAGCCGGTGCAAAGGGTGGCTACCTTAGTGGGCTTTTCGGCAGTAAAGCGGCGGCCGTAGCTGGCGCACTGGCCGGGCTGCATCTCCTTGATCATGCTCACCACGGTCTTAAGGGTCATCACCGGCTTGAAGCGGCCAAAGCGCACCTCGTCGCTGGGGTCGTAGCCGTACAGGATGATGCCGGGGCGTGCCATGCAGCGCTCCCGGGGCAGTCCCTCCGGCCAGTCCGGGTGCAGCATGACCCCGGCAGAGTTGTCGCAGTGCACAAGGGCAGGCTCCCGCCCGGCAGCCTTCAGTGCGTGGAAGGCTTTCACGAACAGCTCGTGCTGCTCGGCAGTATAGGCCACATTCTCCGGGGCGGTGTCATCGGCCACGGAAAAATGCTGGAACAGGCCGGTCATTTCCAGTCCGGGCAGCGCACAGGCTTCC
This sequence comes from Faecalibacterium sp. I3-3-33, assembly GCF_023347295.1. Lineage (NCBI taxonomy): Bacteria > Bacillati > Bacillota > Clostridia > Eubacteriales > Oscillospiraceae > Faecalibacterium > Faecalibacterium sp. I3-3-33. Next base: position 2,639,305 of record NZ_CP094469.1, on the reverse strand, counting down.
AGCATCTCCCGGATGGCGGCGTCAAAATCGGTGCGCAGGGCAAAGCCGATGCGTCCCATGCCGGTGTCGGCCTTGAGGTGGATGTGTACTTTGCCCCCTGCCGCCACGGCAGCTTCGCTCAGCGCGCGTGCCTGCGCAAGGGAGTAGCACGCCACGGTGATGTCGTTCTGGATCAGGGCGGCGGCGTAGGCGGGCTGTACATGCCCCAGAATGAGGATGGGCAAAGTCTGTCCTGCCTTGCGCAGCTGCACGGCCTCGGTCAGGCAGCTGACTGCCAGCCATGCGGCGCCCTCCTCGGCGAACACCCGGGCGCACTGTACCGCGCCGTGGCCGTAGCTGTCCGCCTTGACCACTGCGCACAGGGGCAGCGCCCCTGCCCGGGCCTTGACTGCCCGGAAATTATACCGAAGGGCCTCGAGGTCGATCTCGGCCCAGACGTGTTTTTCAAACGGTTGTTTCTGCATGATCTGTTTCCTTTTTTGGTACGATAAAGCTGCCCCGGCCCGTGTGGACGGGACGCCAGCCGTCAATGCCGCTCTCCTGCAAGGCATGGAGGGTCTTTTGACGGAAGGCGTGGTCGGTGCGGCAGCGCTCCTGCACAAATTCTTTGGTCTGTTCCCGCACGGTAACGCCGTCGGCGGGGCAGCGGCTCTTCACGATGGGCAAGCCCGCCTCCCGCACGGCGCACTGCACTTCGTACTCGGTGGCCAGCAGCATGGGACGGATGAGGGTGAGGTCCCGCTGGGAGAGGTAGGTCACCGGCGAGAAGCAGCCGATGCGTCCCTCCCGCCAGAGGTTCATATAAAAGGTTTCCACAGCATCGTCCAGATGATGCCCCAGCGCTACCTTGTTGCAGCCCAGCTCCTGCGCGGCGGTGTGCAGCGCGCCCCGCCGCAGCTTGGCGCACAGGGCGCAGGGGTTCTTTTCCTTGCGGTACTCGAACACCACAGGGCCGATCTCGGTGCGGCGCACCTCGTAGGGGATGCCGTGCTGCCGGAACAGCTCTGCCAGCGCCGAGTAGTCCATGGGCTGATGGTCGAACTGCGGGTCCAGCGTGACCGCCACCACTTCGTAATCAAAGCCGATGTACTTGCGCAGCATGGAAAGGCCGATGGTCAGCGCCACGCTGTCCTTGCCGCCGGAAACGCCCACCATCACCCGGTCGCCGGGGGCGATCATTTCATAGTCCTGCACGGCTTTGCGCATCAGCCCGCAAAGCCGCTGCATTGCACGAAGATCACTCATGACAGGCTCACGCTTTCTACCAGATTGACCACATCGCTGATGGACGCCAGCTTTGTCAGCGCCGATACATAGACTACATCGCCGCTGTCGTAGGTGATGGTAGCCAGCACGGCGTAGTAGGTGCGGATATCGCAGCGCACCGCCTCTACGGTTGCACCCTCCACGGTCAGGTTGACCTTGCGGGGTTTGATGACGCCGTAAGCTTGTTTAAGGTCAGTTTCCGAATCCTCAATGAAGTTTTCGTAGCTGTCGGCGGTGCCCCGCTGTAACAAAACGGCCTGATAATCCTCGCTGTCTGCCGTGTCGGCGGTGGCAAGCTCCAGCACGGTGCCGAGGGTTGCATCCTCGGTCATGCGGCACACGCTCCACACGCTGCTGTCGTAGTAGACAGAGACGCCGTTCGTGCCGGTATAGTGGGTGTCGGGTGTCGCGGGAGTCTGCCGGTTCACCAGCAGGGTGAGCACCATGTAGGCTGCGATGCCCAGACAGATGAAAATGGCCATCGCCGTCAGCAGCTTGGAACTGCGACGCTGCGCCGAAGAAGTGCGGTCGATCTCGTTTGGCATGGATGTATTCTCCTTGTATTGGCAAGGCAGCTGTGCGCCGCCCATATCCTTTATAGTATACCACAACCACGGCGGGATTTGTAGCGGGCAAATAGCAAAAATATGCCGGTGCGGGCAAAAAACTTTTGCAAAAATCGAAATTCAGAAATCAAGAGAATTTGAGAGAAAATAAGCGATTTTAAGAGTTTCAAAAATTTCCGCTGAAAAAATCCAAAAATCATGTTGACAGGCGCGTTTTTGTGTTGTATACTGACACTCGCGCCCCAAAAGGGTGCCTGAAACGTACAAAAAGCTTATCAGGAGGAAATAGATATGAGCACTACTCTCGTAAAGCCCGCTGAAGTCGAGCGTAAGTGGTACCTGCTCGACGCTACCGGCAAGAGCCTGGGCCACGTCGCTGCTGAGGCCGCTGTTCTGCTGCGCGGCAAGCAGAAGGTCGATTACACCCCCAACGTTGACTGCGGCGATTTCGTGGTTGTCATCAACTGCGACAAGGCTGTTCTGACCGGCAAGAAGGCCGAGCAGAAGTTCCACATCACCCACAGCAAGTACATCGGCGGCCTGAAGAAGGTCCAGTACAGCAAGCTGATGGCTGAGAACAGCGATCTGGCTATGACCTACGCTGTCAAGGGCATGATCCCTTCCAACACCATCGGTGCTAAGGCTCTGACCCGCCTGCACTGCTACCAGGGTGCCGAGCACGCTCACGCTGCTCAGAAGCCCGAGAAGATCGAGTTCTAAGAAGGAGGCAATCGAATATGTACGAAACCAAACCTTATTTCTACGGCACTGGTCGTCGTAAGGATTCCGTTGCCCGCGTTCGCGTTTACACCGGCACCGGTAAGATCACCATCAACGATCGTGATATCGACAACTACTTCGGTCTGGAGACCCTGAAGCTGATCGTCCGTTCTCCGCTGGTCCTGCTGGGCCTGGAGGGCAAGTATGACGTCGTCGTCCGCGTTTCCGGCGGCGGTGTTTCCGGTCAGGCTGGCGCTATCCGTCACGGCCTGAGCCGCGCCCTGCTGCAGCAGAGCGATGAGAACCGTCCTGTGCTGAAGAAGGCTGGCTTCCTGACCCGCGATCCTCGTATGAAGGAGCGTAAGAAGTACGGTCTGAAGGCTGCACGTCGTGCTCCCCAGTTCTCCAAGCGCTGATTATATCTCAGTATGCACTTTTACGGCTCTGCTTCGGCAGAGCCGTTTTTTGTTGCCCTTTTCCCGGAGAACTGGGGAGCACGACTGCGCATCTCCGGCGGTTGCCCCGCAAGGGGCGAGCCGGAGGCGCTTATAAATCTTTGCTCAAGCATCGCGTGCAGGGCTGTGCCCTGCCAGCGATGCTCCCCAGTTCAGCAAGCGCTGATTATATCTCAGTATGCACTTTTACGGCTCTGCTTCGGCAGAGCCGTTTTTTGTTGCCCTTTTCCCGGAGAACTGGGGGGCACAGCTGAGAACGTGATCTTAAAGAGGGAATCCGCCGCAAAAAGGTGCGTTCCCCCTTTTTTTGCGCGGCAGACTGTGCTATACTATAATTGCATTGGTGCGTGCCGCAAGGGCAGCAAACCGGTGCGTTTTACCCAAGGTAGCGTATCCCGGGCAAGGTGCACGGAAAAGGCTGTCTTTTGAAAAAAGGATAAAGAGGTCATTTATTATGCTTACTGCAATTACGGGTATCAACTGGGGCGATGAGGGCAAGGGCCGCATGGTCGACCTGATCAGCCAGGAGTACGACATCGTTGCACGGTATCAGGGCGGCAACAACGCAGGCCATACCGTTAAAAACGAGCGTGGCAAGTTCGTGCTGAACCTGCTGCCCTCCGGCATCCTGCGCCCCAACGTCGTCTGCGTTATGGGCAACGGTATGGTCATCGACCCGCATCATCTGGACGGCGAGATCAATAAGCTGCGCGAGCAGGGCATTGCGATCACCCCGGCGAACCTGAAGATCTCCGACCGCGCAACCATCACCATGCCCTACCATGTGGAGCAGGATGGTCTGGAGGAGGCACGCCTGTCCAAGACCGGCGCACAGTTCGGCTCCACCAAGCGCGGCATTGCCTACGCTTACGGCGACAAGTACATGAAAAAGACCCTGCGCATGGGCGACCTGCTGCATCTGGACGACGCCGTGAAGAAGCGTCTGGTCACCATGGTGGATTCCAAGAATCTGGTCATGGAGGGCAGCTACAACGCTTCCCCCATCAGCGTGGACGAGATGTGGGCATGGCTCGAAAAGTATGCCGCCATCTTCAAGGACTATATCTGCGATGTGGGTCAGTATCTGGCCGATGCCGATGCAGCCGGCAAGAAGGTGCTGTTTGAGGCACAGCTGGGCGCACTGCGCGATATCGACTTTGGCATCTACCCCTACACCACCTCCTCCAACGTCATCGGTGCTTATGCGCCCATCGGTGCCGGCATCCCCGGCCACAAGCTGCACAACTCCATCGGCGTCATGAAGGCCTACTCCTCCTGCGTGGGTGACGGCCCCTTCGCCGCCGAGCTGGCTATGACCGAGGAAGAGAAGCACGCCCTGCGTGAGGCCGGCCACGAGTATGGCGCAGCCACCGGCCGTCCCCGCCGCGTGGGCCCCATCGATCTGGTGGCAAGCCGCTACGGCGTGTTCTGCCAGGGCTGCGACGAGGTCGCCCTGACCCTGCTGGACGTGCTGGACTACATGGAAAAGATCCCCATGGTCACTGCCTACAAGCTGACCGACGGCACCACTACCACCCGCTTCCCCATGGGTGAGGCACTGGATACCGCACAGCCTGTGGTGGAGTACCTGCCCGGCTGGCACTGCGATATCACCGCAGCCCGCAAGTGGGAGGACCTGCCCCAGCAGGCCCGCGATTATGTGGAGTATCTGGAAAAGGCTGTGGGCTGCAAGATCACCTATATCTCGGTGGGCGCAGAGCGCGAGGCCTACATCCACCGCGGCTGAGCTGCCGCCAAAAGCAGCCCCGAGTTTCAGAAAAGGAAGCGTCACAGATGTTTGATATCATTACCGACAGCGCCTGCGACCTGACGCTGGACACCGCCAAGCAGCTTGGCATTGAGGTCGTGCCCTTTTATGTATCGCTGGACGGCGAGCATTACCGCAAGGAAGGGCTGGAGATCCCTGTGCGGGACTTCTATCAGTTCATGGTAGATAACCCGGCGGCCTATCCCAAGACCAGTCTGGCCTCCATCGAGGACTTTGAAAAGGCCTTCCGCGCACACGCCGAGGCGGGTCGGGCGGTATTGTGTCTGGTGTTCACCGGCAAGATGAGCGGCTGCGTGGGCAGCGCCCGCAACGCCCGGGATCTGGTGCTGGAGGACTACCCCGATGCCCGCATCGAGGTCATCGACTCTGCCGCCGCCACGGTCACCGAATCCACCATGGTGGAAAACGCCGTGGCCATGCGGGACGCAGGCTGCACCTTGGATGAAACCGTGACTTGGCTGGAGGCCGAAAAATCCACCAACCAGATCTTCTTCACCGTGGGTGATCTGGATTACCTCATCAAGGGCGGGCGCATCGGCAAGGTGACCGGCCGCGCCGCCAATATGCTGGGCCTGAAACCCATGATCCTGTTCAAGGACGGCGAGATCTTCTCCGGCGGCGTAGCCCGCGGCCGACAGAAGAGCTTTGAAAAGGCACTGGAACAGCTGATGAACTATCTGGATGCCCACGGCGGCACCCCGGACGACTACCGCATCACGGTGGGCTACGGCTACGATGCCGATGAGGGCAAGCGTTTGTGGATGCAGACCCGCGCCGCCCTGCGCGCCAAGTACCCCGGCGCACAGTGTGAGGTAGGACTGTTGCAGATCGGCTGCACCATCGCGGTGCACACCGGCCCCTATGCACTGGGCATGGGCGTCATGCGCCGCTGGAAAAAGCAGGGCTGATAGAAAACAGAAGAAAACGGATAAAAAGAGATGGACTTTCTCGGAAGGGAAGGTCTATCTCTTTTTTTGTTGCAGGCTGAAACTGTAACGAACCGGATACAACAAGAACGGCTTTTTCAGGCAGGGGGGAGCCCGCTGCCCTTATAACTTTTTTTATGCGCCTTACTTGCCGTTCTGTTGGCAAAATTGGCAAAAAATGCTTGCATCTAGGCGGTTTTGATGATAAAATTACACTGTTACAGTACGCCCAAAATCGGGGCATCATAGGAAGGTAAATTTGTAAATTGCGGCAACAGGGTGTACCGCGTGCTGCCAAGGTGCGGTGCGCGGAGAAAAAGGCAGGAAAGGTAAAATGGAAACAGGCGAGACAATAAAAAAAGGATTTCTGCGGCTGGAACGCTATGCACAGAATATACCGGGCGGCTTCCATTGCTGCGCAGAGGATCCTGAAAACGGCTATCCCTTTATTTATATCAGCGACCGTTTTCTGGAGATACTGGGGTGGGAGCGGGAAGAATTTGCGGCAAAGTTCGATAACCGATACACCGCGCTGGTGCACCCGGATGATCTGGAAAGCGGGCTGCGCTACCGGAACGCGGAAAACAGCGCGGCCTACGCGGAAAACGGTGACAGCATCTTCCGGCTGTTGGGCAAAAACGGCTACCGCTGGGTCTCCAACGCGGCCAACCGGGTGGAATGGTACGGCAAAGGCTATATCGTGAGCACGATCACGGATATCACCCCCTATGTGGAACTGCGGGAAAAGCTGGAACAGCAGAGCCGTGCCCAGAAGGAAGCGCTGGAAAACGCTAACCATAACCTGTTGCGGATGATGCAGCAGATGGAGGAGCAAAAAGCGCGGTTTGCCCAGACCGCCGCCCGGAATATGGAAAAAGAAAAGCACTACCGGCAGCGGCTGAACCATGACGCCCTGACTGGCACCTACAACCGCCGCTATTACGAGGAAGTGGTGCGTAATAACATCGGCCCGGCGGGCATCGCCCTGATGGATATCGACGATTTCAAGATCTGCAACGATACCTACGGCCACCACGCCGGAGATCTGGCGCTGGAAACCGTTGCAAAGGTTGTCCGCAGCTGCATCCGGGAAACAGATCTGCTGATCCGCTACGGCGGCGATGAGTTCTTGCTGGTGCTGCCCGGCATCCCGGCAGATTACCTCAAGACAAAGCTGGAGCAGATCCGCGATGCAGTGCAAAAGGCTGTGGTGTCGGGCTACCCTCACTTCCGGCTTTCGCTGAGCATCGGCGGCGCGATGCAGACCCTTGCCGACCCCATGGAGAACGTGGTGCGCCGGGCAGACCTTTTGATGTATCAGGCCAAGAATCACAAGGACGCGGTGGCGGTGGACACACAGGACAGCCAGCTGGCTGCACAGAAGGATGTCTTAGGGGAAAAGCCCGTCATCCTGCTGGTGGATGATTCCCTGATGAACCGCATGATGCTGGCCAGTATTCTGGGCGAGGACTACCGTATTCTGGAAGCCGGGAACGGCAAACAGTGTCTGGATCTGCTGCGGGCAAAGGCGGGGCAGATCTCGCTGGTGCTGCTGGATATCAACATGCCGGTCATGGACGGCTTTGAGGTGCTGCGCACCATGAACACCAACCACACCATCGAGGATGTGCCGGTGATCATGATCTCCAGCGACGACTCGGAGGAAGCCATCCGCAAAGCCTACGAGCTGGGCGCAAGTGACTACGTCAACCGCCCCTTTGACGCCAAGATCGTCTACCGCCGGGTGTCCAACACCATCAAGCTGTACGCCAAGCAGCGGCGGCTGGTGCAGATGGTCTCCGACCAGATCCGCGCCCGCGAAAAGAACACCGATGTGCTGGTGGGCGTGCTGAGCCAGATCGTGGAGTTCCGCAACGGCGAGTCCGGCTCCCATGTGCGGCACATCCGCACTATCACCGAGACGCTGCTGCACCGGCTGATAGAGCTGACCAACCACTACGACCTGACCCCCGAACAGCAGGATAACATCCCGCTGGCCTCGGCGCTGCACGATATCGGTAAGATCGGCATTGACGAAGCCATCCTGAATAAACCCGGCAAGCTGACCGCAGAGGAATTTTCGGTGATCAAGACCCACAGTATGCTGGGCGCAGAGATGCTGCAAAAGACCGAAAGCTTTGCGGATCAGCCGCTGTTGCAGACCGCCTACGAGATCGCCCGCTGGCACCACGAGCGCTGGGACGGCAGGGGATACCCGGACGGGCTGAAAGGGGACGATATCCCCATCAGCGCGCAGCTGGTCTCCATGGCAGATGTGTATGACGCGCTGACCAGCGAGCGGTGCTACAAAAAGGCTTTCCCGCACGAGACCGCCGTTCAGATGATCACGAACGGTGAATGCGGCGCGTTCAACCCGCTGCTGACACAGTGCCTGCTGGATGTGCAGGGAGAACTGAAACAGGAAATTTTACAATGGTAATGTGAGGACAACTACGCGTGACAAAACAGCGATCCAACCATAAAATACCCCGCCGCACCTTTTTAAAGGTGTGCGCGGCGGCAGCGGCAGCCGGGCTGACCGCTTGCGGCAAAACGCAGGCGGCGGCAGCGCTGCCCGAGCTTACGGTGGGCAGCGATAACTACCCGCCTTTTATCTACATGAACAATGACAGCACGCCCACCGGCATTGATGTGGACATTGCCACCGAGGCCTTTGCCCGCATGGGGTATGCGGTACGGTTTGAAATCATTGACTGGGAGCAGAAAACCAATCTGGTGGAAAGCGGTGCTATCGACTGCATCTGGGGCTGCTTTTCCATGAACGGGCGGGAGCAGCTGTACCGCTGGGCAGGGCCGTATATGGTCAGCCGTCAGGTGGTGGCGGTCAATGCCAACAGCGGCATTGAAACGCTTGCCGACCTTGCAGGCAAGACCATGATGGTGCAAAGCACCACCAAGCCGGAGGAAATTTTCCTCGCCGGCACCGACCCCCGCATCCCGCAGTTTGGTGAACTGCTGAGCACCGAGGACCGCAGCGTGCAGTACGCCATGCTGAACTGCGGCTATGTGGACGCCATTGCCGCCCACGAGACCGCCATTTTGCAGTATATGCAGGATTGCAATGCCAACTTCCGCATTCTGGAGGAGCCGCTGCTGGTCACCGGCATCGGCGTGGCCTTTGCACTGAACGACACCCGCGGGCTGGATGAAAAACTGACCGAGACCTTTGCCGCCATGCGCGCCGACGGCACGATGAAGCAGATCGTGGGCAAATATCTGCCGGACCCGGAAAAGTATCTGGAGGTGGACGCCCTTGAACCGTAACAAGAAAACGTTCACGCCCAATATGCGGGTGGCGGCGCTCTATCTGCTGATGGGCGTGCTGCTTTTGCTGGCAGTCACCCTCTTCTCCGGGCAGGAGTCCATGCGCGCTACCGAGGAATACTTTGACCGCACCATCAACTTTGTAAAGGTGCAGTCCACCAGCTACGAAAAATACAACGATACCATCACCGCAAAGTCGCTGCGCCGGATGGCAGTGTCGGTGCGGCAGCTGGCTGAAAATGACGCTTTGGATATTTGCGACCCCGAAGCCCTCCGGGCAGAAACGGAGTCTCTCTGGCTTACCGGCATTGCTGTGCTGGACGAAAATGGAGAATTACTGTGTGAATATACAGATAATAATATCAGCTATGCGCAGTTTGCGGAATCTCTGCGGGAGCAAGCCGCGCTGAACGTGCTGCAAAACCCGCAAAAGACCTACCTCAAGCGCATTCTGTTACAGGATGGTACAGCGGTGGATGTTGCCACCCGCCGCGCCGCAGCAGGGGACGCCGTGCTGCTGGCGTACCGGGTGACCCCGCCGGAGTTTGTGGAGGGCGCAGCCCCGTCCATCCAAAGCGTGCTGGACGGCTACCCGAAGAACATCAGCGGCACCATCTTTATCGTGCAGGACAACAAGGTGATCGCTGCAAATGACCCGAGCCTCATCGGACGGTACGCCACGAGCAGTCCGCTGGTGCAGGGCATCCGCAAGGCCGGTGCGCCCGACATTCTGACCCACACCCGCGACTGGGCAAATTCCGGCTGCTATTTCGGGATGTACAGCAACGGACAGAATTTTGACCTGTATCTCTATATCAACGAAAAAGCGGTGTTCCGCAATTCCAGCAGCGCACTGCTGACGGCACTGATCTTCTATCTGATCTGCGTGGCAGTGCTGCAAACGCTGCGCCGCCGCTCTATGAAGCTTGCGGAGCAGCAAAAAAGGAGCAGGAGCAGAAGTACCACGCCCAGCTGGAGGAACAGAACCGCAAGCTGGAGCTTGCCGTCCGGCACGAGGCAGCGGCGAACCGCGCCAAGCGGGAGTTTTTGTTCAACATGAGCCACGACATCCGCACCCCGATGAACGCCATCATCGGCTTCACCTCGCTGGCGGCGACCCATGTTGATAATAAGGAACAGGTGCTGGACTACCTGAAAAAGATCTCTACCTCCAGCCAGCACCTGCTTTCCCTCATCAACGACGTGCTGGACATGAGCCGCATCGAGAGCGGAAAGGTAAAGATCGAGGAAAAGACGGTGCATCTGCCGGATCTCGTGCACGATGTACGCTCCATCATCCAGCCCAACATCAGCTCCAAGCGGCTGTCGCTGTTCATCGACACCATGGACGTGGTGGACGAGGACATCATCACCGACCCGCTGCGGTTGAATCAGGTGCTGCTGAACATCCTTTCCAATGCCATCAAGTTCACCCCCACCGGCGGTATGGTGAGCATCCGTATCGCCCAGAAGCCCGGTGCGCCCAAGGGCTGCGGCAACTACGAATTCCGCATCAAGGATAACGGCATCGGCATCAACAAGGAGTTCCAGAAGCATATCTTTGAGGAGTTCACCCGAGAGGAAAGCTCCACCGTCAGCGGCATTCAGGGCACGGGTCTGGGGCTTTCCATCACCAAGAATATCGTAGACCTGATGGGCGGCACCATCGCCCTTGAAAGCGAACCGGGCAAGGGCAGCGAGTTCATCGTGAATCTCTGCTTCCCCCTCAGCGGGCAGAAGGTAGAAATCAAACAGCTGCCCCAGCTGGAAGGGCTGCGGGCACTGGTGGCAGACGACGACACCAACACCTGTCTGAGCGTCAGCACCATGCTTTCCAAGATCGGCATGCGCCCGGAGTGGACCATCTCCGGCAAGGAAGCGGTCATCCGCACCAAATACGCCGTGGAGCAGGGCGATGCCTTCAGCGTGTATATCATCGACTGGCTCATCCCGGATATGAACGGCATCGAGATCGTGCGGCAGATCCGCAAGGTCATCGGGGACAGCTGCCCCATCATCATTCTGACCGCCTACGACTGGGCGGATATCGAGGAGGAGGCGCGCGCCGCCGGTGTGACCGCCTTCTGCGAAAAGCCGCTGTTCCTCTCGGAGCTGCGCAAGGTGCTGGCAGAGCCCTTCCGGGTGCAGCCGGCGCAGACGCCCGCCCCGCAGCCCAAGGCAGACTTCAGCGGTAAGCGCCTGCTGCTGGTGGAGGATAACGCCCTGAACCGGGAAATCGCCGTGGAGATCTTAAAGGAAGCGGGCTTCCTTGTGGACACCGCCGAGGACGGCGTTGAAGCAGTGGAAAAGATGGAGCATTCCGCACCCGGGCAGTACGACCTGATCTTGATGGACATCCAGATGCCCCGGATGGATGGCTACGAAGCCGCCCGGCGCATCCGCGCCCTGCCCGACCCCCGCAAGGCGGGCATCCCCATTTTTGCCATGACCGCCAACGCCTTTGAGGAGGACCGGCAGAACGCCCTGAATGCGGGCATGAACGGCCATATCGCAAAGCCGCTGGATATCCCGCACCTGATGAAGGTGCTGGAAGAAGCGCTGCAATAAGACTCTCTCAGGCAAAGCCTTACGGCTTTGTCAGCTCCCCCTCGGGGGAGCTTTTTTGTTTCTGCCGGTCAGCGCTTGAGCGAGTTCAGCCCGGCGGGGCATTCCAATCTGTCCCGCGCAGCAAAAAAAGCCGCCGCACAAAAAGTGCAGCGGCTTTGCGGGGTATCACATCACAGCCAGCGCTCAGAGATGATCCACCACATACCGGGCAGGTTGATCCGACCCAGCAGATGCTCCAATACGATCAGCATGGTATTCTCCTTTCAGACCGTCCGTTTCAGCCGAATAGCCCCTTCAGTAAAAACAGAAGCAGCTTAGTCAAGCTGCCGCCGCCCAAAAGGTTGAGCAGCGGCCCAAGGCCTTGAAACATGGAAGGGTTGCTCCTTTCGTTTCATTCCGTCCCGGCGGCTGCCGGGTGCCGGTCTGCCTTGTATACGAACCAGCCCGCCGCAGGATTGCAAATGCTGTGGTGGTAAATATTGGAAAGACGATTGAAAATGGCCTCCGCGTGCGCTTTGGCCATCCTTCAAGGAATATTGTTTATATTTCGCGTTTGTCGCGGCCTGCGGGAACTTGTCGGGGCAAAGCCCCTCCATCTGCTCACGCAGACCGCTCCGCCGCTTAAAAGCCCCACTGGGGCTTTCATTGCTACGCAACCGCGGCCTACTCCAAACGCACTTTCACAGAAGGAGTCACAATGGGAAGCAGCTGCCGTTTGCCTTTACGCCTTTCCTGTGAAAAGGGTACACCGGAGCGTCCGCAGACGCTCCGGTGTACCGAATTATAAATATTATTTCCGCTGAAAATGCCCAAAGCAGCGCGGAGGGCATTCCAAATCGTCTTACTTAAAATGCTTCCATGCCGGGGTAGACGGCGCTTTCGCCCAGCTGCTCCTCAATGCGCAGCAGCTGGTTGTACTTTGCCACACGCTCGGTGCGGCTGGGCGCGCCGGTCTTGATCTGGCAGGTGTTCAGCGCCACAGCCAAGTCTGCAATGGTGGTGTCCTCGGTCTCGCCGGAGCGGTGGGAGCTGATGGCGTTGTAACCGGCCTTGTGTGCCATCTTGATGGCCTCCAAGGTCTCGGAGACAGAGCCGATCTGGTTCAGCTTGATCAGGATGGCGTTGCCCGCACCCAGCTGGATGCCCTTTGCCAGACGCTCGGTATTGGTCACGAACAGGTCGTCGCCCACCAGCTGCACCTTGCCGCCCAGCTCGCGGGTCATCTGCTGCCAGCCTTCCCAGTCCTCTTCGTCCAGACCGTCCTCGATGGAGATAATGGGGTACTTTTCCACAAGGCTCTTCCAGTGCGCGATCAGCTCGGCAGAGGTGAACTCGGTGCCCGCCTTGGGCAGCTTGTAGAAGCCCTTGCCCTTGGGGCTCTTCCACTCGGAGGCGGCGGCGTCCATTGCCAGCATAAAGTCCTTGCCCGGAACATAGCCCGCCTTTTCGATGGCAGCCAGAATGGTCTCGATGGTCTCCTCATCGCTGGAAAGGTTGGGCGCAAAGCCGCCCTCGTCGCCCACGGAGGTAGCCAGCCCCTTGGACTTCAGGATAGCAGCCAGTGCATGGAACACCTCGGCGCACCAGCGCAGCGCTTCTTTAAAGGAGGGTGCACCCACCGGCATGATCATGAACTCCTGCGTGTCCACGGTGTTGGTGGCGTGTGCGCCGCCGTTCAGGATGTTCATCATGGGCACGGGCAGACGGTTGCCGTTTACGCCGCCCAGAAACCGGTACAGCGGCATTTCCAGCGAAGCGGCAGCTGCGCGGCAGGCTGCAATGGACACTGCCAGAATGGCGTTTGCGCCCAGATTGGACTTATCCTTGGTGCCGTCTGCTTTGATCATGGCGGCGTCGATGGCGTAGATGTCGGAGGCATCCATGCCCACAACGGCGTCCGCGATGACCGTGTTGATGTTTTCCACCGCCTTGGTCACGCCCTTGCCCAGATAGCGGCTCTTGTCGCCGTCCCGCAGTTCCAGCGCCTCAAACTCGCCGGTGGATGCACCGGAAGGGGCGCAGCCGCGCGCCACAGTGCCGTCTGCCAGCGTGATCTCGGCTTCCACGGTGGGGTTGCCGCGGGAGTCTAAAATCTCGCGGCCTACAACAGATTCAATTTCCAGATAATTCATCTTGAAACCCTCCTGAATATCATTTTCCCTCCCATACCGCCCGGACGGGCAGACGGGGAACTGCTCTATTTTGGATAGTTATATCTAACTAACCATTCATATCCTACCACGCTTTGCGCCCCGGCGCAAGAGCCGGTGCGGATGTTTGCAGCCCTAAATTTTTAACAAGGACGCAAACCGCCGTGGAAAACCCGTTTACAGTCTGCCCCTTTGCGGCAGCGGGGATGCACTATGACTGCCATGTAAATTTCGTATGGCAGATATACCAAAAATTCTCTTTACTTTTTGGTGGTTCGGTTCTATACTGGTTGCGGCGTTTACGCTGTTTTTCCATTTATAGGTCGTTATAGAGGAGGATTTTTGCAATGAATAAGGATCTGACGGTGGGCAAGCCGTCACAGGTATTGTGGCAATTCTGTCTGCCCATGTTCGGCAGCATCATTTTCCAGCAGCTGTATAACATCGCCGACAGTCTGGTGGCGGGCAAGTTCATCGGCGAGAACGCACTGGCTGCGGTGGGCAACAGCTACGAGATCACCCTGATCTTCATCGCCTTTGCCTTTGGCTGCAACATCGGCTGCTCGGTCATCGTGTCCCGCTACTTCGGCGCAAAGGAATACGGTGAGATGAAGACCTCGGTCTACACCTCCCTCATCGGCTCTGCGGTGCTGTGCGCCGTGCTGATGGGCATCGGTCTGTTTGGCTGCGATGCCCTGCTGGAGCTCATCAACACCCCGGAGGAGATCCTTGCGGGCTCTGCGCTGTATCTGGACATCTACGTTCTGGGCCTGCCCTTCATGTTCTTCTACAACATTGCCACCGGCATCTTCTCTGCCCTTGGCGACAGCAAGACCCCCTTCTACTTCCTTGCGGTCTCGTCTTTGTCCAACATCGGCGTGGATATCCTGTTCGTCGCCGGTTTTAAGATGGGCATTGCCGGTGTGGCATGGGCTACCTTCCTGTGTCAGGGCGTCAGCTGCGTGCTGGCCATGGTGGTGGTGTTCCGCCGCATCCGCGCCTTCCGCACCGAGGGTCATGTGCAGCTGTTCTCGTGGAATATGCTGGGCAAGGTGGCCGTGGTGGCTGTGCCCAGCATTCTGCAGCAGAGCTTTGTCTCGGTGGGCAACATCATCCTGCAGAGCATCATCAACACCTTTGGCGCCAGCGTCATTGCAGGCTATTCTGCCGCCGTCAAGCTGAACAACATGGTCATTACCTCCTTTACCACCTTGGGCAACGGCATCTCCAACTACACCTCCCAGAACATGGGCGCAGGCAAGATGGACCGCGTCAAGGAAGGCTTTGGCGCAGGCCGCAATCTGGTGTGGCTGCTGTGCGTGCCGCTGGTGGTGCTGTACTTCTTCTTTGGCCGCTTCCTGCTGCTGCTGTTCATGAACGACCCGCAGGGCCCCGCCATTGACACCGGTATGCTGTTTTTGCGCATCCTCTCTCCCTTCTACTTTGTGGTGTCGGTCAAGCTGGTAGCAGACGGCATCCTGCGCGGCTGCGGCCTGATGGTACGGTTTATGATCGCCACCTTCACCGACCTGATCCTGCGCGTGGGCATTGCCGCCGTTCTCAGCGCCACCGCGCTGGGCTCCACCGGTATCTGGATGGCATGGCCTGTGGGCTGGTGCATCGGCACGGCGCTTTCCATGGTGTTCTACGTCACCGCCATCCGCAAGGCACTGGCAGAGCCGGTGGCTGTTGCCGAGGCCGAGGGACAAGCCGCAGAGATCCGCGCCGAGGCCGAATTTGCCGCCGACGCCGAGATGGAGACCCTGTAACCTTTTTGCAACTTGTGAATCTGTTTCATGTCACAGATAAACAAAATGAACAATTTGAAATAGTGCACAAAATCGCGCTTTAATTTTTGTATAAAGTATCAACAAAGCCGAGAAAATGCGCCCAAAAGTATGGACGGTTTGTGAATTGCGGATTTGAACCCAGATAGCTATAATAACAGACAAGAACAGAAGCAAGGCCGCTTTTAGAGGGGAAGGGCCTTGCTTCCGTTTTTATCCTTGATTCTATTCTAGCCTATAAATTACTCCGAAGGAGGAGATTTTTATGAAAAAGGTGTTCACTCGTCGTCAGTTCATGGCCGCTGCCGGTGTTGTTGCCGCAGCAAGCGCTCTGACTGCCTGCGGCGGTTCTTCCGCAAGCACGGCCGCTTCTTCTGCCGGTTCCGCTGCTGCTTCCGGCAGCACCATCAAGGTGGGTGTGCTGGGACCCCTGACCGGTGACAATTCCGTTTACGGTCAGGCTGTTGTAAACGGTGCCAGCCTGTACTTGAAGCAGGTCAATGCCGATGGCGGTGTCAACGGCAAGCAGCTGGAGATCATCACCATGGACGAGCAGGGCGATGCTACGCAGGCTGTAACCAGCTTTACCAAGATGGTGGATCAGGGCATCACCGCTCTGGTGGGCGATGTTACCACCACCCCGACGCTGGCTGTCGCCGCTGAGAGCGCCGATTACAATATGCCCATGGTCACCGCTTCCGCTACTGCCGAGGCTGTTACCTACGATGCCGAGACCGACACCGTGAACGGGAATGTGTTCCGCGCCTGCTTTACCGACCCGTTCCAGGGCGTGAAGATGGCAGATTACGCTTACAAGAAGCTGGGCTACACCAAGGCAGCCGTCATTTTCCTGAAGGGCGCAGACTACAACGAGGGTCTGGCCGAAAACTTCGTGACCGAGTTTGAGAGCCTGGGCGGCACCGTCGTCGATCAGGAGAGCTACTCTGAGGGCGATGTGGACTTCAAGACCCAGCTGACCAGCATCCTTGGCAAGAACCCCGAGATGGTGTTCTGCCCCAACTACTATCAGGAAGTGGGTCAGATCCTGGCTCAGGCCGAGAGCGTCGGCTTGACCGTTCCGTTCCTCGGCGGCGACGGCTGGGATGGTCTGGAGGGCTACGCCACCGCCGACCAGCTGAAGGACTCCTACTTCTGCGCCTGCTACGCTAAGGGCTCCAGCGCCGCGTTTGAGGATGCCTACAAGGCCGAGTACGGCGAGGCCTACCCCAACGGCTTTGCACCCTTGGGCTACGATGCCGCCATGACCGTCGTGTACGGCATCAAGGCTGCCGAGGAGCAGGGTCTGGAGGCCGGTTCTGACGAGTACAAGCAGGCTGTCATCGATGCCATTGCCGGCGGCACCATCGAGGGCATCACCGGCACCTTTACCTTCGACGAGCACCACAACCCCGTCAAGAGCACTGCCATCCTGACCTATGTGGACGGCAAGCCCGAGCTGAAGGAAATGTTCTGATCCGCGCCGTTCCATCCACCGGTGATGAAGCCGCCCGCACAGAGCAAACCCCATGATTTTTTTGGAGAACGCCGGAACAGCTTTTTTCTGGTCAGGCGTTCTCCGTTTTTTATATCAAAAAGCGTAAACGCCGCAAAGAAAGGAAGTATCCAACCATGACAGTGTTCTTTAGCCAGCTGATCAACGGCTTGTCCCTTGGCAGCATCTATGCACTGATCGCACTGGGCTACAGCATGGTGTACGGCATTATCCTGCTGCTGAACTTTGCCCACGGCGATGTCATCATGGTGGGCGCATACATGTCCTGGTTCGTCATGAACCAGCTGGGTCTTGGCCCGGTCACCGCTGTATGCGCCACCATCATCACCTGTACGCTGCTGGGCGTGGTGATCGAAAAGATCGCCTACACCCCCCTGCGCAGCGCACCCCGTATCTCGCTGCTGATCACCGCCATTGGTGTCTCCTTCTTTCTGGAGTACACGGCAGAGCTGATCCTTGGCTCGGGTGCAAAGGTGATCCCCGCCTACTACACCAACCAGACCTTCCGTCTGGGCAAGGTGCCGCTGGGTCTTACCTCCATCATCACGCTGGTGGTCACCGTGCTGTCCATGCTGGTGCTCACCTTTCTGGTGCAAAAGACCAAGCTTGGCAAGGCCATGCGCGCCGTCTCGGAGGATATGGATGCTGCCCGCCTGATGGGCATCAACGTCAACAGCACCATCTCCTTCACCTTTGCCGTGGGCTCGGCGCTGGCAGGCATCGGCAGCGTGCTGTACTGCTGCTCCTACCCGCAGGCTACCCCCACCATGGGCTCCATGCTGGGTCTGAAAGCCTTTGTTGCCGCCGTGCTGGGCGGCATCGGCTCCATTCCGGGCGCTATGGTCGGCGGCATTGCCATCGGCCTGTGCGAGTGCTTTGTTTCTGCCATCGGCCTTTCTGCATGGAAGGACGCTGTCACGTTTGCAATTCTGATCATCGTGCTGCTGGTCAAGCCCACGGGCTTCCTTGGCCGCAAGGTGCAGGAAAAGGTGTAAGGGGGCATAACGATGAATACCAAACGCAAGACCCTCAAAATGCCCGTGCGCTACCTGATGAATCTGGTGCTGGTGGGGCTGCTGTTCGTGGGACTTTCCTATGTGACCGGCAATATGCTGTCCACCTACCAGAATAAGGTGCTGCTGACCGTGGGCATCAATATCATTCTGGCTGTCTCGCTGAACGTTGCCACCGGTTATCTGGGGCAGCTGCCGCTGGGTCACGCCGGTTTTATGGCGGTAGGCGCCTACGCCTGCGCCCTGTTCACCAAATCCTCGGGCCTGCCTAAGGGCGTGGCTTTTGCCATCGGTCTGGTGCTGGCATGGGTGATCGCCGGGCTGTTCGGGATGCTGATCGGTATCCCTGCCCTGCGCCTGACCGGCGACTATCTGGCCATCCTGACGCTGGGCTTTGGCGAGATCATCCGCATCACCTTGAACAACATTGATGATGTGCTGGGCTTCAAGCTGTTCTACGGCTCCAAGGGCCTGAAGAACATCCCCAAATATTCCAACTTTACCAACGTGTTCCTGTGCGTGGTCATCACCTGTTTCCTCATCCACGCCATGATGAAGAGCCGCCACGGCCGCGCCGTGCTGGCTATCCGCGACAACGAGATCGCCGCCGAGAGCTGCGGCATCCAGACCACCTATTATAAGGTGATGGCCTTTGCCTTCTCCGCCGCCTTTGCAGGCTTGGCGGGTGGTCTGTACGCCTGCTACATCGGCGTGCTGAACCCCTCCACCTTCGGCTTTATGAAGTCCATCGAAATTCTGGTCATGGTGGTTCTGGGCGGCATGGGCTCCATGCTGGGCTCCATCCTGTCCGCTACCGTGCTGACCATCCTGCCCGAGGCGACCCGCAGCTTTGAAAGCTACCGCATGGTGGTCTACTCGCTGGTGCTGGTGCTGATGATGATCTTCCGCCCGGGTGGACTGCTGGGCAGCTACGACTTCTCCCTGAGCCGCATCGTGGAAAAGGCCATGAATGGCGAACTGTTCCGCAAACATACCAAAAAGGAGGCCGCTGACCATGAGTGAGTTCAAGACCAGACTGCACAGTGTGCCCTCCGGCGGTTTTCTGACCGACCGCGACAAGGACAAAAAGCCCATTCTGGACGTGCGTGAGCTGGGCATCGACTTCGGCGGTCTGACCGCCGTGGACAACTTTAACCTGATGATCGGCCGCAACGAGATCGCCGGTCTGATCGGCCCCAACGGCGCAGGCAAGACCACCGTGTTCAACCTGCTCACCAACGTCTACCAGCCCACCCGCGGCTCCATCCTGATCGACGGGATGCCCACTGCCGGGAAAAAGACCTATCAGGTCAACCGCATGGGCGTGGCGCGTACCTTCCAGAACATCCGCCTGTTCAAGGAGCTGAGCGTCATCGACAACATCAAGGTGGGTCTGCACGAGTCCATGAAGTATAATCTGGCGTCCTCTCTGCTGCGGATGCCGAACTACTGGAAAGAAGAAAAGCAGTGCACTGAGCGTGCGCTGGAGCTGCTGGACATCTTCCACATGGCAGACCTTGCCAACGCACAGGCCGGCAGCCTGCCCTACGGCGCACAGCGGCGGCTGGAGATCATGCGCGCACTGGCCACCGGCCCGAAGCTTCTGCTGCTGGACGAGCCTGCCGCCGGTATGAACCCCTCCGAGACTGCGGAGCTGACCGAGACCATCCGCCGCATCCGCGACGAGTTCAACATTGCCGTGCTGCTCATCGAGCACGACATGAGCCTTGTCATGGGCATCTGCGAGGGCATTGCGGTGCTGAACTTTGGCCGCATCATCGCCAAGGGCACCCCGGACGAGATCCGCGATAACCCGCAGGTCATCGAGGCCTATCTGGGCAAAAAGGAGGGCTGAGCCATGGCTGATACATTACTGAAGGTGGACGGCATCAACGTCTACTACGGCAACATCCACGCCGTAAAGGATATCTCTTTCACTGTCAACGCGGGCGAGATCGTCACCCTGATCGGTGCCAACGGCGCGGGCAAATCCACCACCCTGAAAACCATTTCCGGCCTTTTGAAGCCCCGCACCGGCGATGTGTTGTATAAAGGCAAAAGCATCAAGGGCGTGCGCGCCCACAAGATCGTGGAGAGCGGCCTTGCACAGGTGCCGGAGGGCCGCCATGTGTTTTTGCACATGACGGTGGACGAGAACCTTGACATGGGTGCCTACACCCAGCCCGCTTCCACCATTGCCGCCAACAAGGAAAAGGTGTTCACCCTGTTCCCCCGCCTGAAGGAGCGCCGCAAGCAGCTGGCGGGCACCATGTCCGGCGGCGAGCAGCAGATGCTGGCCATGGGGCGTGCGCTCATGAGCAACGCTTCCATGCTGATGCTGGACGAGCCTTCTATGGGGCTTTCGCCGCTGCTGGTGCAGGAGATCTTTGACATCATCCGCGACATCCACAAGGAAGGCATGACCATCCTGCTGGTGGAGCAGAACGCGCAGATGGCGCTTTCGGTGGCCGACCGCGCCTATGTGCTGGAGACCGGCCGCATAGTCATGGACGGTACCGGTGCCGAGCTGCTGACCAACGAGCGCGTCCGCAGCGCCTATCTGGGCGGGTAAACGGAAAAATAGTTTGATTTGCAGTTCCGAAACGCCTATGGGCGTTTCGGAACTGCTTTTTCCTGCTATCACTTTACTTTCGTAAAAAATTGTGCCATAATGGGTGCAGTATTCCGGCTTTGCAAAAGCCACGCCCCGGCTCGGGAAAGCGGGGCGCAAACCACATAGAATGAGGGGTAAACGTTATGAGCAAGATCATCATCCCGGCAAACTACAAACCCGCGCTGAACCTGTACGACACCCAGCGCGCCATCGGCACGGTGAAGCGGCTGTTCGCCGATACCCTGTGCGCCACGCTGAACCTGTACCGCGTGTCTGCACCGCTGTTTCTGGAGGCTTCCACCGGCCTGAATGACGACCTGAACGGCGTGGAGCGCAAGGTGACCTTTGACATCAAGGACAGCGGCATCGAGGCACAGGTGGTGCAGTCGCTGGCAAAGTGGAAGCGGCAGGCCCTGAAGGACTACGATTTCCATGTGGGCAAGGGCTTGTACTGCGATATGAACGCTATCCGCCGGGACGAGGAGCTGGACAACCTCCACTCCATCTATGTGGATCAGTGGGACTGGGAAAAGGTCATCACGGTGGAGGACCGCAACGAGACCTACCTGAAAAACGTGGTGCGCTGCATCGTGTCTGCGGTGTGCGCCACCGAGATGAACCTGCACGCCATGTTCCCCCAGCTGCAGGATCTGCCCCTGCACACCCCCAACGTGACCTTTGTCACCACGCAGGAACTGGAGGATAAGTACCCCGATCTGACCCCGAAGGAGCGGGAGAACGCCTTTGTCAAAGAGAACGGCACCACCTTCCTGATGAAGATCGGTGCACCCCTGCGCAGCGGCAAGCCCCACGACGGCCGTGCCCCGGACTATGACGACTGGGATCTGAACGGCGACCTGCTGTTCTGGAACGACCCGCTGCAGTGCAGCTACGAGCTGAGCAGCATGGGCATCCGCGTCAGCCCGGAGAGCATGGACAAGCAGCTGACCATGGCGGGCTGCGATGACCGCCGCACCCTGCCCTTCCACAAGGCAGTGCTGGCTGGCGAGCTGCCCTATACCATCGGCGGCGGCATCGGCCAGAGCCGCCTGTGTATGCTGCTGCTGGGCAGCGTCCACATTGGCGAGGTACAGGCCAGCGTGTGGGACAAGGCCACCCGCGAAGCCTGCGCTAAGGCTGGAATCCCGCTGCTGTAAGCGGAACGATTTCGACGGAAAAATATTTTTGATTTGAAATACAGCCAAGCCTGCGGGCTTGGCTGTATTTTGTTTTCACGGGAAGACTTTTGCTCAGGGGGAGAATTTGATTTCCATACAGGTTGAAAAGCATGGTTTTGCGTCTATTCTGCAAACTTTTTGTGAACCCTATTGACAAAGTGGGTGGACAGGAGTATATTTTTAGCAGTCGAGCAGATAGAGTGCTAAAAACAAAACAAACTGCTCCGCAGGAGGTGCGCAAGACCATGAAGAAGAACATCTATACAATTCAATCACGGCTCTGCCGCCGCTGGGCGCGGAGCTATTAGCACAGAACTTATCCGTCCGCTAAAATAAACCTTCCGGTATGAATGGAGGCTTGACTTTATGAATACCAATCAATATACCCAAAAGACCCTTGAGGCATTGCAGGCAGCCCAGCAGCTGGCTGTGGAGTACCAGCACAACGCGCTGGAACCCGCCCATCTGCTGCACGCACTGGCTGCGCAGGAAAACGGCCTGATTCCCCAGCTGCTGCAAAAGCTGAACGTTGACCCCGGCAGTTTTGCCGCCGCTGTGGCCGAAAAGCTTTCCGCACTGCCCCGGGTGTCCGGCTCCGGCCGCGACCCCGATAAGGTCTATATCTCGCAGGCCACCGATAAGGTGCTCAGCGCCGCCGCCCGCGAAGCTAAGGCCATGAAGGACGACTTCATCAGCGTGGAGCATCTGTTCCTTGGTCTGCTGGATGAGCAGGACCAGACCACCAGTGAGCTGTTCCGCGCCTTCAACCTGAAAAAGGATGCCTTCCTGCAGCAGCTTACCGCCGTGCGCGGCAATCAGCGGGTGACCACCGATAACCCGGAGGATACCTACAATGCCCTGCAGAAGTACGGTCAGGATCTGGTGGAGCTTGCCCGCAAGCAGAAGCTGGACCCCGTTATCGGCCGCGATCAGGAGATCCGCAATGTGATCCGTATCCTGTCCCGTAAGACCAAAAACAACCCCTGCCTGATCGGTGAGCCCGGCGTTGGTAAGACCGCCATCGCCGAGGGTCTGGCGCAGCGGATCGTGCGCGGCGATGTGCCCGAAAACCTGAAGGATCGCACCGTGTTCAGCCTGGACATGGGCGCTCTGGTGGCCGGTGCAAAGTACCGCGGCGAGTTCGAGGAGCGCTTGAAGAGCGTACTGAACGAGGTGAAGAAGAGCGAGGGCAAGATCATCCTCTTCATTGATGAGCTGCACACCATTGTGGGTGCCGGTAAGACCGACGGCGCCATGGACGCAGGCAACCTGCTCAAGCCCATGCTGGCCCGGGGCGAGCTGCACTGCATCGGCGCGACCACGCTGGACGAGTACCGCCAGTATATCGAAAAAGACCCCGCGCTGGAGCGCCGGTTCCAGCCGGTGCAGGTGGATGAGCCTACCGTGGAGGATACCATCTCCATCCTGCGCGGCCTGAAGGAGCGCTACGAGGTGTTCCACGGCGTAAAGATCAACGACAGTGCGCTGATCGCCGCCGCCACCCTTTCCGACCGCTATATCACCGACCGCTTTCTGCCGGATAAGGCCATCGACCTTGTGGATGAAGCCTGCGCTATGATCAAGACTGAGATGGACAGTATGCCCAGCGAGATGGACGATCTGGCACACCGCATCACCCAGCTGCAGATCGAGCAGGTGAGCCTGAAAAAGGAGACCGACGCCCTGAGCCAGAGCCGCTTGAAGGATCTGGAAAAGGAGCTTGCCGAATTGCAGGATAAGTTCCGCAGCATGAAGGCAAAGTGGGAGAACGAGAAGAACGCCATTGGCAAGGTGCAGAGCCTGCGTGAGCAGATCGAGCAGACCAATGCCGCCATCGAAAAAGCCCAGCGCGAGTACGACCTGAACAAGGCCGCTGAGCTGAAATACGGCAAGCTGCCCCAGCTGCAGAAGCAGCTGGCCGAGGAGGAAAAGGTTGCTGCCGCTAAGAAGGAGGACAGCCTGCTGCGTGACCGCGTGACCGATGAGGAGATCGCCCGCATCGTGGCACGCTGGACCGGCATCCCGGTAGAGAAGCTGGTGGAGGGTGAACGCGAGAAGCTGCTGCATCTGGACGATGTGCTGCACCAGCGGGTCATCGGGCAGGACGAGGCCGTGACCAAGGTAAGCGAAGCCATTCTGCGCAGCCGCGCCGGTATCGCCAACCCCAACCGCCCCATCGGCAGCTTCCTGTTCCTTGGCCCCACCGGCGTCGGCAAGACTGAGCTTGCCAAGGCGCTGGCACAGGCTCTGTTTGACGACGAGCGCAACATGGTGCGTATCGATATGACCGAGTATATGGAGAAGTTCAGCGTCAGCCGTCTGATCGGCGCGCCTCCGGGATATGTCGGTTATGAAGAGGGCGGTCAGCTGACCGAGGCTGTGCGCCGCAAGCCTTACAGCGTGGTGCTGTTCGATGAGGTGGAAAAAGCCCACCCCGATGTGTTCAACATCCTGTTGCAGGTGCTGGACGATGGCCGCATCACGGATAGTCAGGGCCGCACCGTGGACTTCAAGAACACGGTCATTATCCTGACCTCCAACCTTGGCAGCGATATCATCCTGAACGATCTGGAGCAGCGCCGTGCGCAGGGCTCCAACGAGTTGAGCGAGGATGCAAAGCACCAGATCGATCTGCTGCTCAAGAGCAAGTTCCGTCCCGAATTCCTGAACCGTCTGGACGAGATCGTCTACTACAAGAGCCTGACCAAGGATGAGATGCGCAAGATCGTGGATCTGCAATTGCAGGATCTGCGTAACCGCATGGAGGAGGGCAAGCACCTCAAGCTGGAGGTCACCACCGCCGCCAAGGACTTCATCATCGATTCTGCCTACGACAGCGTTTATGGTGCACGTCCCATCAAGCGCTTCATCCAGAGCCGCGTGGAGACCCTGATCGCCAAGGCCATCATCAAGGGCAATTATGCCGAGGGCAACACCCTGACGGTGGATTATGACGGCAGCGCACTGGTTCTGCGCTAAAATTTACCGGTTTTGTACATGGAGTACGGGCCAAAAGCTTGCACCCGTGTGCAGAATATGTTATTATAAAAAGTAACATTGATGTGCTTTTCATCGCGGAAATGGCAACGATGGAAAGCACATTTTTGTATGTAAGAAAAATATAGGCAAAACCCTCTCAGGCGCGCTGCCGGAGAGGGTACAATTTAAAACAGAAAGTTGAGTGTGATTTCCCTTTTTATGGACGATGGCAGTAGTATGACGCTCTGGGTAGCGCTGGTAGTATTGGTGGCATTCTCCGCCTTTTTCTCCGCATCCGAGACCGCATTTTCTTCCCTGAATCAGATCCGCCTGAAAAGCCGCGCCGAGGACGGCGATACCTCTGCCGCCCGTGTGCTGGCAATGGCTGAAAAATACGATAAGCTGCTTTCCACCATCCTTATCGGCAACAATATCGTGAACATTGCAGCAGCTTCCATCGGCACCATCATTTTCACCAAGATGCTGGGTGCAGAGCGGGGCGCTACGGTGTCCACCATGGTGCTGACCGTGGTGGTGCTGATCTTTGGCGAGGTGACCCCCAAGAGCCTTGCCAAAGAGATGCCGGAAACGGTAGCCACCGCAGTTGCACCGGCGCTCAGCCTGCTGATGCTGGTATTTACCCCGCTGACGTGGCTGTTTACCCAGTGGAAGCGCTTTCTGGGACGCTTTGTCCACAGCACCGAGGAGGACACCATCACCGAGGGCGAGTTGATGACCATGGTCAGCGAGGCCGAGAACGACGGCGAGCTGACCGACCGGGAAAGCGAACTGATCCGCAGCGCCATCGAGTTTGATGACGTGGAGGTGGAAGAGATCCTGACCCCCCGCGTGGATGTGATCGCGGTGGAGGACGATCTGCCGCTGGAAGAGGTGGCACAGACCTTTGCCGAGTCCGGCTACTCCCGTCTGCCGGTGTACCACGACACCATTGATAACATCATCGGCGTGGTACATGAAAAGGACTTCTACATGGCACGCCTGAAAAAGGAGGTCAAGCTGGAGGATCTGGTCAAGCCCACCCTCTACACCACCGGCTCCACCCAGATCTCCCAGCTGCTGCGCACCCTGCGCGAGCAGCACCACCACATGGCTGTGGTGGTGGACGAGTACGGCGGCACCGAGGGCATCATCACGCTGGAGGACATTCTGGAGGAGCTGGTAGGCGAGATCTGGGATGAACACGACGAGGTGACCGAGGACTTCCGCAAGCAGTCAGACGGCAGCTGGATCGTGCTGGGCAGCGCCGGTGTGGACGACCTGTACGAGCGGCTGGGTCTGCCGGAGGACGAGGAGATCGACTCCAACACGGTAAACGGTCTGGTGCAGGAAAAGACCTGCCGCCTGCCCAAGGTGGGCGACCGCTTCACGCTGGGCAGCTACGACGGCGTGGTGACCCGCACCGCCAAGCGCCGCGTGACCGAGGTGCGTCTGACCCCCGCAGAAAAGCCCGAGCCCAAAAAGGACGAAGAGGAAAAAGGCCACTTTGGCCGGATAACCTCTAAATAAAATATCAATCGGCTGCTGCACATAAAACGTGCGGCAGCCGGTTTTGTTGAAGGCCTGCCGAGGGATGTTCTCTTTTGACACCAAAAGAGAACCAGAAAAGTGCCAGCGATTTCGACGCGCTGGAGCCACGAAAAAGGGGCTGCTCGCCCCTTTTAACCCCAAAGAGGAGGGCTGCACCGGAAAAAACTGAAGATTCACGCCTGTTCGGCGTGAAGATCTTTTAACCGTTTTTTTCGGCTCCGCCAATTTAAAACCCTCTCAGGCGCTCCCGCGCCAGCTCTCCCAAAGGGAGAGCCAAGCCGTTACGTTCGTTGCTAAAGTGTTAGGAATAACGAGAAAGCTTCAGGGCGTGCTAGCTCCCCCTCGGGGGAGCTGTCGCGCAGCGACTGAGGGGCTATAAATGGAGAAGCGAAAAAAGCGTTAAAGCGATAGCGCCGACTGGCGCAGCGCTAGCTTTTTTGTGCTTCGACTTCTTCTTTAGGATTGTCAAGGGCGAGCAGCCCTTGACGACGGGTTGCGGCTCCCAGCATCCGCTTCGTGCCTTGGGCGGCACTCGCGTCTTGCTGGCCGCTGCCCCAACAACTGCTCCCTGTTTCCGCCGCTGGCGGCGGTCGCAGTTGTTGCATTGTGGGGTGGGTGGAGTCCAGAGGTAGGGAGGGGGGAGTCGGAACACCCCTCCCTGCCTCTGGCCCAGCGGAGCGTCTTTGCACGCTAAAGACAGTTAGAAACTTCCCCGCGCAGCGGAGCGCATTTAAAATCGTCTAATTTGCCTATAAAAATCCCCCCGGCGAGCAGCGCCGGGGGGATTTTTTCAGGATTTACTTAGGCTGGCGGCCGATATAGGCCAGAATGCCGCCGTCGGCGTAGAGGATCTGGCCGTTCACGAAGTCGGATGCGTGGCTGGCAAGGAACACGCAGGGGCCAACCATGTCCTCCGGGTCACCCCAGCGGCCTGCGGGGGTCTTGGCAACGATGAACTGGTCAAAGGGGTGACGGCTGCCGTCCGGCTGGATCTCGCGCAGGGGCGCAGTCTGGGCGGTGGCAATGTAGCCGGGGCCCATGCCGTTGCACTGGATGTTGTACTCGCCGTACTCAGAGGCGATATTCTTGGTCAGCATCTTTAGCGCACCCTTGGCGGCGGCGTAGGCAGAAACGGTCTCGCGGCCCAGCTCGCTCATCATGGAGCAGATGTTGATGATCTTGCCCTCGCGCTTTTCCATCATGTCGGGCAGCACGGCCTTGGAGCAGTTGAAAGCGCCGCCCACATGGACGTCGATCACCCGCATAAAGTCGGCGTGGCTCATCTCGATCATGGGCACGCGCTTCATCAGACCGGCGTTGTTTACCAGAATGTCCACAGAGCCGACCTCGGCCTTGATCTTTGCCACCATGGCGTTTACGGCGTCCTCGTCGGAAACGTCTGCCACATAGCCGTGGGCGTCGATGCCGGCAGCCTTGTAGGCGGCCATGCCCTTTTCTAAGCTGGCCTCAGAGGAGCAGTTGAAGCAGATGACGGCGCCGCACTTGGCCATGCCCTCTGCAATGGAAAAACCGATGCCGTGGGCACCGCCGGTGATCAGGGCTACCTTGCCCTGCAGGTTGAATGCAGACAGATCCATGATGTTCTCCTTTTTTCACAGTATCCAAGTTAATTTTTTAGCAAAACGCCCCGTACCGGCAACCCGGTACGGGGCGTTTGATTGGTGCTTTTTAGCGCAGGTCAGTGGTAGCGATGTTGTCCATGTCGTCAAACTCCATGTTCTCGCCGCCCATTGCCCAGATAAACGTATAGTTCGAGGTGCCTACGCCGCTGTGAATGCTCCAGGAGGGGCTGATGACAGCATCCTCGTTGTGCATCACGATGTGGCGGGTCTGGGTAGGCTCGCCGCACATATGGAACACCACCTGCCCCTCGGGCAGTTCAAAGTAAGTATAGATCTCCATGCGCCGCTCGTGGGTGTGGCTGGGCATCGTGTTCCAGTTGGAACCCGGTGCAAGCTCGGTCATACCCATGCTCAGCTGGCAGGTCTTCAGCACATCCGGGTGGATGAACTGGTTGATGGTGCGCTTGTTGCAGGTATCCACGCTGCCCAGCGGGCGGTGGTTTGCATCAGCCATCTTGATCAGACGGGTCTGGTAAGCGCAGTGTGCCGGAGCAGAGACCATGTAGAACTTGGCGGGATGCTCCGGGTCGGCGGAAGCAAAGGTGACTTCCTTGGTGCCCTGCGTAATGTACAGGCAGTCTTTATAGCCCAGCTCGTACTTTACGCCGTCGGCCACCACGATACCGGTGGAATCCTTGCCGATGTTGAACATGCCGATCTCGCGGCGCTCCAGGAAGTAGTGGGTGCCAAAGTTGGCCCAGATGTCGATGCCCTTGTCGATAGACACGGTCTCGTGCACCGGCATACAGCCCAGTGTGACCATGCGGTCCACATGGCTGTAAACGGCCACCACTTCATCTGCCTTGTACAGGCCGGTGATCAGCATCTCGTCCCGCATTTCCTCGGTGGTATAGCGCTTGAAATCCTTCTGGTTGCAGGAATAACGGATATCCATAGCGGACTCCCTCCTGCGCTTAGCGCTGGATACGGCCGGAACCGTCGCCGCCGGCCAGCTTCTCGACCTCGGACACGGTCATCATGTTGTAGTCGCCCTCGATGGAGTGCTTCAGAGCGGAAGCTGCAACTGCGAACTCGACAGCCTCCTGAGTGCTCTTGCCGGTCAGCAGGCTGTAGATCAGGCCGCCGCCGAAGGAGTCGCCGCCGCCAACGCGGTCGATGATGTGCAGGTCGTACTTCTTGGAGAAGCAGTACTCGTTAGAAGCAACATCGTACAGCATAGCGCTCCAGCCGTTGTCGAATGCGCTGTGGCTTTCACGCAGGGTGATAGCCACCTTCTCGAAGTGGAACTTGTCAGCCAGCTGCTTGGCAACGCTCTTGTAGCCCTCAGCGTTCAGCTTGCCGCCGTAGATATCGGTAGCCTCGGCCTCGATGCCGAACACGTCCTTTGCGTCCTCCTCGTTGGAGATGCACACGTCAACGTACTGGCACAGATCGGTCATGGCAGCGCGGGCCTGCTCACGGGTCCACAGCTTGCCGCGGTAGTTCAGGTCGCAGCTGATCTTCACGCCGTGAGCCTTAGCAGCCTTGCAGGCCTCGCGGCAGATCTCGACAACGTTCTCGCCCAGAGCCGGGGTGATGCCGGTGAAGTGGAACCAATCCACGCCCTCGAAGATCTTGTCCCAATCAAAGTCGGAAGGCTGAGCCAGCTGGATAGCGCTGTTGGCACGGTCGTAGATGCAGACGGAGCCACGCTGAGAAGCGCCCTTCTCGTTGTAGTAGATGCCCACACGGTCACCGCCGCGGGTGATCATGCTGGTATCGACGCCGTAGCGGCGCAGGCTGTTGACAGCGGCCTGACCGATGGCGTGTGCGGGGAGCTTGGTAACAAAAGCTGCGTCCAGACCGTAGTTGGCCAGAGAAACAGCAACGTTGGCCTCGCCGCCGCCGAAGGTGAACTCCAGGCTGTTAGCCTGAACGAAACGCTCGTAGTTGAAGGGCTGCAGACGGACCATCAGTTCGCCAAAAGTAACGACTCTCATTGGTTATTCTCCTTTATATCAGGTGTTTCATCATCCCGCCGCAGGGCATACCCGCTGCGGTGGGGCTTTTACGGGTAAAAGGGGACAGGCGCTTATGCCTGCACCAGATGGAAGGCAAAGCCGGCGATCTCATCTGCCATGTAGCAGGCAACAGTCTTGCCGTTCTTCACGTTCTTGCTGTCCAGATCGAACTTCACGCCGCGCTGAGACAGGTGGTAGATGGCGCGGTCCACGTTGTTGCAGCCGATGGCGATGTGGCCATTGGTGCCGCGGCCGGGCTTCTTCATGATCTCGAACTCCTTGTTGCCGACAAAGATGCTGGAGTTGCCGGGAGCGACCTTCATGTTCAGCATAGCGCCGATCAGGTTAGCCACCTTCATGGCCTCTTCCTCGTTGTCGGTGTTGATGCCAACGTGCAGCAGCTTCAGACCCAGCATGGTGTCAACAGCTTCCTTGCTCTGTGCGGTGATCTTTGCCCAGTCGCCGGCCTTGATCACATCGCTCTTGCACATCCAGGTGCCGCCCACGGCAAAGATCTGGTCATAGCCCAGATAATCGTTGACGTTCTTGGCGTTGACACCGCCGGTGCACATCCAGCGAGCGCCCTTCAGGGCAGCGCCGATGTTCTTCAGCATGCCAACACCGCCGTTTGCCTCAGCGGGGAAGAACTTCAGAGCCTCGCAGCCCATGTTCATAGCCTGCTGCATCTCGCCTGCGGAGCAGGTGCCGGGCATCATGATGCCGCCCTTGGCGATGACGTGCTTGCAGACCTCGGGGTCGAAGCCGGGAGCAACGATGAAGGAAGCACCGGCAGCCATAGCACGGTCGGCCTGCTCGCAGGTCAGAACGGTGCCGGCACCCAGCAGCATCTCGGGCATCTCCTCGTGGATCTTGCGGATGCACTCTTCAGCACAGGCAGTGCGGAAGGTGACCTCAGCTGCGGGCAGACCGCCCTCAGCCAGAGCCTTGCACAGGGGCAGGGCCTCATCAACGCTGTTGAAAGCGATAACAGGGATAATGCCGATCTGATAGACCTTTTCTACGATGGGATTCATAACGCATTTCTCCTTTTATATTTGAACTCTCTCGGTGCGTCGGGTTTGCTCCTGTGGGCGCAATACCCCCATACGCGCTTATGATACTAGTATAAACGAACAGCCCGTCTTTGGTAATACTCAACAAGCACAATGTTTAGCATAATAGCTTGTATACATTGCACAAAAATGACGAACGACCCGAAAAATCGGGTCAGAACCCGGTGAAAATGCTGTGAAATTGCTGTAAAAACTGGCTCAGATGCCAAGAGTTTCCAGTATCTCCGCTACGCCGTCATGGTCGCAGTCGGCCTTGCTGACAAGGTGCGCCAGCGCCTGAATTTCCGGCATGCCGTTTGCCATCACAGCAGCCACCCCGGCCTTTTGCAGCATGGCGCGGTCGTTCTCGCTGTCGCCCACCGCAAGGGTGGATGCGTGGGGGACGCCCAGCCGGTCGGCCAGCGCGCGCAGTGCCTCGCCCTTGTCCACACCGGCGGCGGTCACCTCCACATTTTTCGGCGACCCCTGCACGATCTCCACGCCCGGGACGGCGCGGAAGCGGGGCAGCGCAGCCGCAGCCTGCTGCGGGTTTTCAAAGAACACGCAGAGCTTTTCAATGGCAAAGGCGTTGCGGCTCATCCACTCGGCTGCGTCCCGTAGGATGGTAAAGCGGCCATCGTTGGGCTGGCGCGCTTCGGTGCTGTCCTTCTTTGCAGCCCGGGCAGCGGCCAGTGCAATGCTGCGGGCATCGGTGCAGGCGTATCCGTCCGAGAAAATGCGCAGGTCGGCGTGGCAGCTCTCGCAGACCGCAAAGGCTTCGCGGGCAGTCTCCACCGGCATCAGGCTGTGCAGCAGGCAGACCGGCGTGCTGGTGCGGTGCTCTTTCGCGTTGGAATAGCGGCTGTACACGGCGCCCACGGGGTCGGAGCCCAAGTCCCACACGGCGGCACCGTTGCAGGTGATGACGTAGCGGATGCCGGGCAGCTGCGCCACCTCCGGCGGCAGACTGGCCAGCGGACGCCCGGTGGCGGGCACGATGTACACGCCCTTGTCCACGGCGGCCTGCAAAGCGGCACGGGTGCGGGGCGTGACGTGCCCCTCGCGGTTCAGCAGGGTGCCGTCCAGATCCAGCGCGACCAGACGGATGGCGGGAAATTCTTGTGGCATGACGTACTCCTTTTATAAATAAGATCCAGCTTATTTTTATTGTATCGCAGGGAAAACATTTGCGCAAGTGGACGGAATGTGCTATAATAGCACGTCAATTCACATAAAAAATAGGAGAAACGACATGAAACTTAGCCAACTGCGCAGCCGGTGCCGCCCGCACCTGTGGTATCAGCTGTACTGGGTGGTGTACCTGATCTGGTTCTTCTGGCTGGATCTCACCGTCACCGCCCCCAAATATATCCTGCACAGTCCGCTGGACGATCTGATCCCCTTCAACGAGTGGTTCGTGCTCCCTTATTGCAGCTGGTTTCTGCTGCTGGCGGGGGTGACGGCGGCACTGTGGTGGTGCGATACCGCCACCTACGATAAGCTTTGCCTGACCATGTTTTCCGGCATGACCTTCTGCCTGATCGTGTACATGATCCTGCCCAATGGGCTGGAGCTGCGCCCCGCCGTGGAGACCCTTGGCCGGGATAACCCGGCGCTGCGGGTCATGCAGCTGCTGTGGAAAGCGGATGCCGCCGTGAACGTCTGCCCCTCCATCCACTGCCAGAGCTCCGCCTGCATGGCAATGGCTTTCAGCCATAGTAAGCTGGCAGAGGGCAAGCCCCTGCGCAAGGTGCTGGCATGGGTGTGGGCGGCGCTGATCTGCCTGTCCACCGTGTTCACCAAGCAGCACTCGGTCATTGATGTGGCCTGCGGCTTGGCAGTGGCTTTTGTGTGGCTGCCGGTGGTGTACCGCCCGGCGCGGGCACTTCATTGAACAAAATAGCAAAAAATTGACCGCAATTTTCGGTTGCTCCTGCTATTGACAGTTGCCCGGCAGTTGGGTAATATGGTCATATACTAGTATATTACAAGATTTACCACCAACTGACCCCGAAGGGAGAACACTGCAATGGCATCTTTGAGTGCGAGGGAACAGGCGTATCAGACCATCCGAAGCCGGATCATCACCATGGAACTGAAGCCCGGCGACCCCCTGAACGACAGGGAACTTGCGGAGCAGATGGGCATCAGCCGCACCCCCATGCGGGAGGCGCTGATCATGCTCAACATTGCCCACATGGTGGACATCAAACCCCAGAGCGGTACCCATGTGGCGCCCATCGACCTGAAGCGGATGGAGCTGGAGCAGTTTGCCCGCTTCACCCTTGAAAAAGAGATCTTGAACCGCGTGCGCGGCCGTTTGACCGACCAGCAGGAGCAGGAGTACCGGCAGGTCATCGAGAACTATCGCCTGCTGGAGGCCGACCTGACCCAGCCGGACCGGGAGACCCACCTGCTGGAGCTGGACAACCAGTTCCACCGCAAGGCCTTTGAGATCACCGGCATGGAAGAGCATTTTGACCACATGTTGGGCGAGCTGCAGCATGTGGAGCGCATCCGCAAGTTCAGCCTGCAGACCAACGAGAACAAATCCGTCTGCGCCGCCCACACCCGCATTCTGGAAATGGTGTTGCACGGCACCGCCGAAGAACTGGGCGAGGCACTGGAAAGCCACCTGAACCGTTATAAGCTTTCGGTGGAGCAGGCGCGCAGCGTTCACCCGGAGTATTTCACCGAGGGGTAAAATACCGCTTGCCGCCGCGCGGATATTTCCGCAGGAAACCAGCGCGGCAGATGTCGTTTGCCGTTACGACCCCTCCTGTGAAAAAGTAGTTTCAAAACGCCCGCAGGCGTTTTGAAACTACGAAATAAAAATAATCTTTCCGCTGAATGTGCCCAGAGCAACGCGGAGGGCATTTCCAATCGTCTTGCTTACCTATTATAGAAAAAAGCCCGTCGGCAGAGCAGTGCATCGCTGTCTGTCGGCGGGTTTTCTGTTAAGCAGGGGGGAAATATTAGTTCTGTTTGCAGGTCTCGGCCTTCATGGCGTTGTAGCCAATGAGCACGGTCCAGACGTAGGCGCAGGTCTTGGGGATCATCAGCATACCGATCAGGGGGTTGACGTCTGCCCACAGGACAACGGGGATATAGAAGCCGAAGCTCAGCACGATGGTCAGCCACATCCAGCGGAAAGCCTTGTCGTTGTTCTGCTTGGCGCTGCGGTAGAACAGCACGATGATCAGCAGACCCAGCAGGGCAAAGGGCACATTGCGCAGGATGCCCCATGCCAGCGGGGTGTGGTTGGTGAGCCACTGGTTCTGCGGCATCATGCACAGCACGATGCGCACAGCGGACAGGGCGTACACGGCGGCGGTCACGTTCTTCTGCCCCTCGATCTGGTAGCGCTTGCGCCAGACGTAGTACAGCAGCACATAGAACACGGTCATAGTCACAGAGGTGATCCACTTGCCCAGACCCAGCGGCACGGCATAGTTTTCCAGACCGGTGGTGCACAGTGCCAGTGCACGGGGCACCAGATGGAAGGAGTCGCCCGCGCCCAGCACTACGGCCATCAGGCCGAACAGGCGGAACTGGGTGCCAGCCTTGCTGCCGCAGATCATGCGGACGCCCACCGTGAGCACGGTGACCAGATAGAAGATATCGAAAACGGTTTCAATAACAGCTCTCATACGTTTTTCTCCTTTATTTGTTTTGATTGCAGTTTTTTTGATTTTATAGTGAACCGGCGCGGCAGAGCCGTACCGGAGGCATCGTAGGGAAAAGGGTTTACAGTAGTATGTTCTGCGGGGCACAGGAGCCAAATTGAACGATGTTCATATTCGAGCTTAAAAACATCCCACAAGGGCTGTGGGATGTTTTTTTACTTAATAAATGGTTCTGCGCACGATCTCCAGCACCGCAGAGGGGTCAAAGCTCTGCTGCACCACCGCGGACAGCATCAGGGAGAACAGGATGCCCGCGAACTGCTCCGGGGTGAACTGCTCGGTAAAAGCGTCAGGACGGACTTTGGCATCGTGGCGCAGCACGTTGCACAAGGCATCCAGAATGTGCTGCCATGTCTGCCGCATCTGCTGCTTGCCGTCGGCAGTGTCCTGTTGCACAAAACCCAGCGCATGGTGTGTGAAGAAGCCGGGATATTGCTGGCAGCCGTATTCCATCTGCCGGTACATCCACCGGATGCAGGACAGGGTGTCCTGAAACACGGCTTCGTCCTCCGGGTGGTGGAAGATGTCGTTCCAGATGCTTTCCACGGCTGCGCTTACCAGCTCGGTCTTGGAGCCGAAGTAGTTGTAGATGCAGCCCACAGAGACCCCGCAGGCGGCGGCGACCGCACGGATGTTGACCGCTGCCCAGCCGTTCTGCTGGATCAGCTCCCGGCTGGTTTTCAGGATGTCCGCCTTGGATGTTGCCATTGGATTCATACGCTCACCTCCCAACATGAACACTGTTCACGATGCACAGTATACAGCGGCGGTGGGGTGTTGTCAAGGGAAAAATAAAAATTTCTTGTCCGCTCCCCGGCAGGCACACGGGGCAGAGCGGAAGGGACATCAACGATTTGCTTCAAGTTTGCATTTCCTAAAATGTGCCAAATTCATGTCAAAATAGTAACAGTTCTTGTTTTATCGTTGATTTTTGCCGAAAAAAGCTTGCCTTTTTTGTCAACATGCGTATAATGAAAGAACATCAGGCCAACCAAGGCAGTTGGTATGCTGCCGGGGGCCTGACACCAACATAAGAATAAAAAGGAGATTTCCCTATGAAGCTCAAGACTGTTGCAATTGCCGCTGCCGCTCTGGCACTGGCTGTTGGCATGACCGCCTGCGGCGGCGCTGCCTCTACCGCTGCATCCTCCACCGCATCCTCTGCTGCTGCCTCTTCCGAGGCTGCTTCCTCCGAAGCCGCTTCCTCTGAGGCTGAGGCCACTTCTGCCGAGTACACTGTGTACAACACCACCGGCAGCAAGGTGACCGAGCTGTACCTGTACGATGCAGGCTCTGAGGACAAGGGCGAGAATCTGGCAGGCGAGGGTCTGGCTGACGGCGAGAGCGTCGTCATCACCCGCGATGTCGAGGCTGACAAGCAGGCTGACGTTGTCTACGTTCTGGAGTTCACCACCGAGGACGGCAATACCCAGAGCTTTGACACCCTGCACTATGAGGTGGCTCCTATCTCTCTGAAGAGCGTGGACGCTGCTGCCGGTGCTACCGCTATTGCTTTCGAGGCTCCCCAGAAGTAAGAGCGACCCCTTACATCCGCAAACAGAAAAAGGCTGCTGCACCGTGCGTGCAGCAGCCTTTTTTGGTAAGGTGGACGATTTTGAATGCGCTCCGCGATGCTCTGCGCATCAATAGCGGAATTTTATTTTTATTTGTAAATCGGGAAAATCTGCGGATTTTCCCGATTTACTTTTTCACGGGGAGAGATGCAGCGGTTGACAGGTAGTTTCCCTTTACGACCCCTCCTGTGAAAATGGGATAGCGGAACGCCCGCAGGCGTTCCGCTATCCCGAAATTTAAAATAATTTTTCCGCTGAATAGGACTAGAGTGCAACGACGACGACCGCCGCCAGCGGCGGAAACAGGGAGGAGTTGTTGGGGCAGCGGCCAGCAAGACGCGAGTGCCGCCCAAGGCACGATGCGGATGCTGGGTGCCGCAACCCGATAGCGGAAGCCATTTCAAATCGTCCTCTTCCCATCACATTCTGAATCCACGGAAGCCCCAGCCGCCGCAGCAGCAGTTGCACAGCAGGTTCAGCAAGATCATGCTCCAGCACCAGCGCAAAAGCCCGCCGGGCTGGGCGTAGGTGGTCTGGGTGCGGTAGGTCTGGCCGGGGTTCTGCATCCGGCGCAGATGCATCTGGTACTCGGTGTTGTTCGGGTCCAGCTGCACGGCGCGGCGGGCGTCCTGCAAAGCGTCCACGCTTTTGCCAAGCCCCTGATTGGCCAGCGAGGAGAGATAATACCACCGCGCATTGCGGCCGGTCATGCTGTCCAGCACCCGGCGCGCCTCGGCGTAGCGGCCATTGGCCACAAAGTTGCGGGCAGCCTGCATCTCCGGGGTATCCGTACCGGAAGCACTGGGCCCGGCCTGCTGGTAGCCGCCAAAGCCAAAACCGAAGCCAAAGGGGTCGAAGCCCTCAAACCCGTCAAAGCCGTCAAAACCGGTGTAGCCGTAGTTCTGCTGGCCGTAGCCCTGCTGCCCATAGCCTTGCCGGTTATAGCCCTGCTGCTGGTAACCGCCGTAGGGGTTGCCGCCCATCTGCGGGCCGGTGTCGCCCTTGGTAATGGCATCATAGGCGGCCTGCACCTCTTTGAAGTGCTCCTCGGCCGTGGGGTCGTTGGGGTTCAAATCCGGGTGCCAGCGCTTGCACTTGGCGCGGTATGCTTTTTTGATCTCGTCGTCGCTTGCGCCGCGCTGAACGCCCAGCACCTCATAGGGATCTCTCATGCTCGGTATACTTCCTCACTCATTATACTGACGGTACAGCACCGCTGCACCGCATCCGTTTTATTTTACCGGAATATCGGCATAAAATCAAGACGCATCGGGCTTTCCGGTGCGTTTTGCGTTTTTGCAGTTGTATTTCAGCCACACGCCGGAATACAGGATGTTGCGCAGCAGGTCTGCGTCCTCCACGCAGGGCAGACGCTCAAAGTTCTGCGCGCAGCGTGCCAGCAGCAGCTCAAAGATGTCCAGCATCTCTTCCTCGTAGTCCGGGCGGGTGCTCAGCTCCCGCAGGGGGTTGTACGCGCCCCGGCGCTTGTCGCGGGGCAGGTCGTCGTAGGCGTCCAGCAGGTAGATGAACTTGCCCAGATGGAAGCCGATGCTGCGCAGTTCCGGTGCCCAGCGGTCCTGCCGGTAGTCGAACAGTTCCGCCATCAGCGCACCGAAGCAGCCGGATACCGCGTCAAGGTCGGTGCTGCCGGCTGCCTCGTACTCGGCAAGCTTGGCGAGACACGCACGGATGGCATTGCACTGGCGCGGCCAGCGCAGAGCGGCTTCGGCGGTGCTGTTGTCCAGCAGGGCGCTGTACCCCAGCGCCAGCAGATTGCGGTCGTCCTGCCATTTGTCCTGCGCGTTATAGTAGTGCAGCGCCACGCTCAGGTCGGCGCAGTAGTCGGTAGGGTCGGCGCTGCGCCAAAGTACACCGTGTACCGGGTGGATGGGGCAGCGGCTGATGCCGCTGTCTGCGGGGGTCTCGCCCTCGTACAGACTGCACAGCAGGATGTTCAAAAAGGTTAGGTCATAGCTCAGGCTGAACCGTCCCCGCAGCCCGTGCAAAGCGTCGATGCGGCGGCACAGCCCGCAGTAGGCCGAGCGGTAGCGGCTCTGCGCTTCCGGGCTGAGGCTGGCCCGATCCGGTATCACATATCCAAACATGGCGGCTCAGCTCTTTTTGATGAACTGGGTGCCGCAGCGCGGGCAGGAGATCTGGATGCGCCCGCGTCCCCGGGGCACGCGCAGCTTCTGGCGGCACTGGGGGCAGCGATAGTAGTGGTACAGCTTGCGGTTGGCCCACTGCTCCTTCAGGCTGCGGAACTTGTTGCTGAACCGGTCCTTCAGGCTGTAAAAGCGGTAGTTCTCCTCGGTGCGCTTGGAGATGTTGCGGCTCAGGCTGCGGTAGTAGCACAAGATCAGCAGCGCCGCGCCCAGCCATGTGAACAGGGAAACGCGGGTAAGCAGCGACAGCAGCAGCATCACGATGGAGCTCATGCTCAAAAACTGGTTCAGGCCATCGGTGCCGTAGCGGCCAACCATGAATTGACGGAATTTTTCTCTCATAGGTTTTCGCATCCTCTTCTCTGGGGCTTTACACACGGAAACGCAGGGCAGCAGCGCCGCCCTGCGGAATACTTTGTACTTCTAGAATATCAGCCAACCATGATAAAATTTTGAACAGACTGCAAATCTATCATGAAAGGACGAAAATCAACCGGGATTCAGGAAAAAATAACCATTTGAAAATATAATACCACAAAGTTGTGAACGAAAAAAGCGCTTACAGAAGGGTTTGCACCATTTTTCCACAGAGAAAGCGGGCAACGGGGAACAAAAACGAATATGGCCGAGGAAGTGTGGCGTATTTGCACAAAAAAGACGCTGAATTCTGTCAATGTGAACGAATTCTTCCGATGACTGGAAATTTGCCGGAGAAAGGGTTGCGGAAATGCGGCATGCGGGCGTAAAATGTAACAAAGTGGTTGGTATGACCGCTCGGAAATAAAAAAGGAGGAACGTGTATGAAAAAACTTATGCGGCTGCTGGCAGCAGTGCTGGCACTGACGATGCTGTGCGAGATGCTGCCGCTGGCGGCGTTTGCCCAGTCCGACATCGGGCAGGCGGTAACGGCTGCGGTGCAGGGGATTGAGGAAGAAAACAGCCTTTCGGGTTCTTGCGGAGAAAATGCGACTTGGGAGTTTGACTATAGCACACTGACTATCAGCGGAACCGGTGCAATGGAAGACTATGGTTTTTACGATAAAGCACCTTGGTACGAATATATGTATTATATCAATAAAGTTGTAATCCAGAAAGGTATTACAAGTATCGGAAAAAATGCGTTTTGGGACTGCGAATGTTTGACAGGTGTTACAATTCCGGAAGGTGTGGAATCCATTGGAGATAACGCGTTTTCGATCTGTAAAAGGCTGCGGCGTATTACAATTCCAGACGGCGTAACACATATTGGAAGGGGTGCATTCTGGGGTTGCGTAAGATTGGTAGATATCACCCTTCCGGAAAGTGCAACAAGCATTGGGGAAGGTGCAACAAGCATTGGGGATGGTGCATTTGAAGACTGCGATGCAATAGAGAACATTGCGCTTCCATCTGGTATGACAAGTATCGCAGCTCGTACATTTTCTGGCTGCCGTGCATTGAAGAATATTGTGATTCCGGACGGAGTGACAAGTATTGGGGAACACGCGTTTAGCTATTGTGGCCTGACGGATATCATGATTCCGGAAAATGTAGAATATATTGGCGAGTGGGCCTTCCGCGGTTGCGAAAAGCTGGAAAGCATTGTGATTCCTGACGGTATAACAAGCATTGGAGATTATACGTTCTGCGAGTGCAGCAGTTTGACAGATATTACGCTTCCCGAAAGTGTGGAGAGCATTGGCAAACATGCATTTGAAAAGAGCTCCATAACAAATATTACGTTTTCGGACAATGTGACAAGCATCGGAGAATCTGCGTTTGCTCAGTGCAATCAATTAACAGATGTTTACTACGGCGGCTCAGAAGAAAAATGGAAAGAAATCGACATCAGCATTTCTAACGATCCGCTTATAAATGCGACCATTCATTATAATTATTCCGGCACAGAGGAAAAACCGAGCAAAGAGTTTGAGTTTAAAAAGGATAATCTGAGTTTTTTGAATAATAGAGGATACTTCTTTTCGTTTGAAGATCGCTTCGTACATGCGGTCAATCAGACGATTCTTCTTAAACCGTTTAGCGAATCAACACAAAATACAAACTATTCGTACCGAATTTCAAATGAGAAATTTAATCAATTGATTGAAGGACTTACACCGGCTACTAAAAAATATATTACGAGCAATCGCTTTGCCGAGTGGGGTGGCTCTTGCCGGGGAATGTCTACAGTTGTGATGCTTCATTATTCCTACCCGGATAGGATCAAACTTTCAAACCTGCCGTCAGTAGCTACAGATACTGTATATGAACTATCTTCGCCAAAAGAAAATTCGGATGTGCAGGATTTAGTTAACTATTACCAACTCGCACAGTACTTGCCGACATATCAGTTAAAAAAAGCCAAAACTCGAACGGACTCTTTTAATAATTTTGAGGAAACGCTTGCGGATTTGATTGCAGCTTTGAAAAAACAGCCTGTGCTTATTGGAATGGCAAGCAATGATGGTGGACACGCGGTTGTTTTTCTTGAAATATTGGAAGAACTGGAAGATTATTACCGAATCAGTATTTATGATCCCAATTATACAGAGCCGCAGACATTAGTCCTTTTTAAAACGCCGTATGCTATGGGCGGAGATGAAAAAGGCGATGACTATGGTTATATGCATGTAATGTACGGGGATTATAAATATATCACCAGCTATATCAAAGCAGACGATTTAAAGAACTTAGACATCAGAAGCTATTTTGGAAT
This sequence comes from Faecalibacterium sp. I3-3-33, assembly GCF_023347295.1. NCBI lineage: Bacteria > Bacillati > Bacillota > Clostridia > Eubacteriales > Oscillospiraceae > Faecalibacterium > Faecalibacterium sp. I3-3-33. The sequence continues at coordinate 2,598,172 of NZ_CP094469.1, read as the reverse complement.
GGATGACCATGAATATTACACGAATTATGACATTTCGTATACAAGCATTGCGCCGGGATCGGATATCTCGCTGAGTGTAAACAACGAACTGTATTTCGTTATTAAAAATGGACAAATTGCCGAGAAAAACTCGCTGGTCAATACATTTTATGACGAGGGAGAAGATACTGCCGGTGCTTCTAAGCTTAATATCACCTACCCTGCTATTCAAAGTGGAGATAAAATTGAATTAGAACTCACACCGCGTGAGGACATTTCTGATGCAAGCATTCTCCTCAATGATACATTGCTCAATGTTTCCTCCGACGGCCCTGTAAAACTGACCTACGATGAATCCGCCCGCACGGTGGATGTGAAAGCGGACGACCCCACTGCGGTGAGCCTGCTGATGACCCAGAACACGGTCAACGATTCGTGGCCTTGGCACAGCTGGGCAGTGGATACCACAGGCACCACCACCCTCCATGCCGAACTGGACAGCGAAGGATTGCACCTGACCGGTGACGGCCTGACCGGTGCCAAGTATGCCACCGAGAATGCAGATACAGAGCAGACCAGCAAGGGCACCGTCAATGTCCGGCCGGATGAAACCGGCAAGACCAGTGTGACCATCATCAACAAAAATGATGGTGACACCGATGATACCGAAGTCAAGGGCGAGGACAAGGCGGAAGAAACCACCTATACCGTTACGGTGAACGGTGGTACGGCATCCCCTGCCAAGGCAAAGGAAGGCGAGACCGTTACCATCACCGCAGAAAAGACGGATACCTTCCAGAACTGGACGGTCGTGACAGGCGGCATCACGCTGGAAAACGAGAACCTTCCCACCACGACCTTCACGATGGGCAAAGAAAATGTCGTTATAACGGCAAACTATTCGAGCGGCGGCAATATCACGCCGCCAAGCCCCGGTGAACCGGGACAGTCCCCCTCCGATGATGGCGGCGCAGGCATTGTGCTGGCCATCGGTGCCGCGGCAACCGTGGCGGCAGGCATTGGTGCTATTGCGTTGATGCCGGTCAAGGTAGAGGGCAAGGTAGAACTGGCCGACCATACCGCGCTGCCCGGTGCAAAGATCGCGCTGCTGCAAAACGGGAAGGTCGTGGCGCAGACCACCACCGATGCAGACGGTAAGTTTGCACTCAAGGTCAAGCGCGGCAGCTATGAATTGACGGCGGCTTATACGGATGCCAACGGGCAGCTGATGCACAAAACCGCTTCCTTCAAAGCACCTGCAAAGAACCTGACTGTGACATTCTGACCCCGGCAATGAGAAACCGATAAAAACATAAAAACCCGGAACCATCCTGCCCCTTTAAGGGGAAATGGTTCCGGGTTTTGTGTTGCAAAAAATTACCGGCAGCGCACAGTGAGCACCGCTTCGGTGTCCAGCGCGCCCTCCATGCGGCAGTGCAGCACGGCGCGTCCGGCCTCGCCGGTGGTGGCAAGGTAGGTGCCCGCCATGCCGCCCCGCAGGGGCACCACGCTGGGGCCCAGAATTTTCAGCGGCCCCTCCACGGACAGGCAGACGGCCTCGCCGCAGTAGGGCAGCAGGTTGCCGTTCTGGTCGATGGCGCGCAGGCTGACCGCAGCACAATCCCATGTGGGGCCATCGGTCAGCAGGGGGTTATGCACGGTGCATTCCAGCCGGACGCTCTGCACCGGCTCCCGCACCACAGTGCGCACGGCGCGGCCATGCCACACCGCCTCGAACCGGTACACCGGCGCGGAGCTGCCCAGCACACCGATGTATTTGTAGTACATTCGCAGCAGCTCGTTCCAGCTCAGCCGCAGCGAGAGCATCCGCGCCTTGGAAAGGGGCGAAAGCACCATGGCGTCCCGCCGCAGCTCGTTAAGAATGGCAGCGACCTGCGCACTGGTGGTGTGATCCATGCCCTCGTACTTTTCCAGCAGCGAGCCCACAAAATCGTTGATCTCGATGGGCGGGTGGGGCAGGGCGGCAAAGCGTCCTCGGCGGTCGGGGGTAAACTCGGCCACAAAGTCATTGCCGCGGTACAGCCGCACGCTCTCGGCGTTGGTGAACACCCAGCAGGCGGCGGCTGCGCCGCCGGGCAGGTCGCCCAGCGTCATGGCAGAGGAGACCTCCAGCACGATGTCGGAGGGGGCGCGGGGCGTTTTCTGACTGGCATAGACGGCGGCGGAGAGTTTCGGGTTGCGGAACAGGTCCATCACACCGTGGTAGCAGATGCGGTCGCCGCTGCCAAACTCCCGGTGGGTGTTGTAGTCGGTCATGCACCAGCCAAAGCTGCCCGCCACGCCCGGCTGGGCGATGCTGTCGTTCAGCACGGCGGCGTGGTGCAGCGCCTGTACCAGACGGTGGGGTTCGTCGTCAAAGGGCTTGGCAGGGAAGTTCTGCCCGCCGAATTCGCTGATGAGGTAGCCCTTGCGGGTGTCGGGGGTCACGGCGGCGCGGTTCTCGCAGCCCGCGCCGCGCCCGGCGTAGGAATAATCGTTGTAGGCGTAAACGTCCTCCAGCAGTTGGCTTTTGCGGGTGCTGCGGGTGCCCGCCGTGGGGCGGGTGGGGTCCAGTCGGTGGATGGCTTCGTTGGTGCGCTTGTAAAAAGCTTCGTTGTCAGGGCTGCCGCAGATGCGGGCACCCCACAAAAAGATGCTGGGATGGTTGCGGTACTGGCACACCATCTCCCGGCAGTTCTGCAGCGCCTGCGCCTGCCACACTTCGTCACCGATGTGCTGCCAGCCGGGCATCTCGATAAATACCAGCAGACCCAGCTCATCGCAGGCGTCCAGAAACGCCGGGCTGGGGGGCGCATAGCAGGTGCGCACGGCGTTGCAGCCCAGCTCCTTTTTCAGCAGCTGAGCGTCCAGCCGCTGGATGCTGTCCGGCATGGCGTAGCCCTGATAGGGGTAACTCTGGTGCCGGTCAAGACCGCGCAACTCCACCCGCTGCCCGTTCAGGTACAGCCCGCCCGCCACGAACTGCACGGTGCGGAAGCCGAACCGCACGGTCTTTTCGTCCAGCACCCGGTCGGGCAGACCGCCGGTGCCGGGGCGGATGAGCCGCACGGTCAGGGTGTACAGGGTAGGGTGCTCCAGGCTCCACGGGTGCACGTTGTTCAGCGTGCCGGTGATGGGCAGGGAAAGCTCACCGCTGTACACCGCCCGGCTCCCGGCGGGGCTGCGGATCTCGGCCTGTAGGGTGCAGCCGATGGTCTCGCCCACGGTGGCGGTGTAGATGCGGAAATCACCCTCCGCCTTTGCTTCAATAAACACGTCCCGCAGATAGGCGGGCTCCTTGATATCCAGACTGACGGCGCGGTAGATGCCGCCGTAGGTCAGCGCATCCAGCTGCCCGCCGAAGGGCGGGATGTTCAGATCCTCCCGGCTGTCGCAGCGCACAGCCACCACGTTTTTCTGTCCCAGACGCAGCGCGCCGGTCAGGTCCACCGTAAAGGCGGTGTAGCCGCAGCCATGGTGGAACACCCGTCGCCCGTTGCAGAACACGGTGGCGTCGTGCGCCACCGCCCCAAAGGTAAGCAGCACGGTGCGGCCCAGCCACTCCTTGGGCGCAAAAAACTCCCGCCGGTAGCCGCACAGGCGCTGGTAGTCGTTCTCGCTGCAATAGTTATAGGGCAGGGGCTTGACCGTGTGGGGCAGCCGCACCGGGGTAAGGGAAAGCTCCGGGCACTCCGGGCGCACCAGCGCCGGGTCAAAGGTGGGGGCGAACAGCCAGCCCTCGTTCCAATCGTAGTGTTCCATAGCAGGATCTCCGTCTGAGTGATAAGCTTATAGAGGTATGGTATCACAAAGTTATGAACGAAAAAAGCATTCACGCCCCTTTTGTGCCGGAACAGCAGAAATTTTGCAGTGCGCGGAAGCTGCCGATGACAGGTTGCCCAATAAATGCCGGGTGAAAATTGTGCAACCATCCAAAAAAGAATCGGATGGGCAGAAAAAGGGAAAAAAGGGCTGAAAATACCGCGAAAAGCGGTACAATAAAAAACAGAAGTATAGGGTATGCTTCCGGTGCAAATAAAATAGAAAGGAATTATGAACAATGAAACGAATCCTTGCGGTGTTTCTGACACTGGCAATGGCGCTGAACATTGCGCCCATGGCGGCTTTTGCGGCTGCGGACAGCGATGCGGCATCCATTGTTGCAGTGGAAGAAACCAACGAGACCTCCTCGCCCCAGCTGGACGAGGAAACGGCGAGAGCCATCGCATCCGACCCGTTTTTGCAGACAGCCTATGCCCAAACGGAACAGGAGCAGACACAACAGAAAGCAACTTCTGAAATGTCGGTGACGGGTACGAACAGCTTGGGCAAGCTGCTGGTGAACGGCATCGAGGAACAAAACGGAGCGTCCAGCGGCAGCACCAGCCGTGTTACCAAATTGAAGATGGACGGCAGCACGGCGAAAGTGACGTTTGTGACGGAGAGTGCGGCCGATTTGGTGGTGGCAGTCTACACAGACAGCACTGCCGAAGAGATGGTGGCCAGCGGTACTGTGAAGGTGTTTAGCGATGATACGTCGGCATCGGTGACAATTCAGGGCGAGCTCCCGGAGTATTACACGGTAAAGGCGTTTCTACTGGCTCAGGAAAGCCACGAACCGCTGAGCCCGGTCTACACGGATCAGTCCAACAATGAGGCTATCAAGGATCTGGAAAATGCAACGGCAGATAAGTTCCCGGAAGATCGTGTCATCCAACTGGACAATCAGGATACCACGACGAACTTTGCGGTGGTGAACGACAATACCACGCTGGTGACTTATGAAAACAATACAGATGACCGGAATCAGGTCATTGAAGCAGACGATGACGGCCTGGAGTACATCATCAGAAACCCGGATGAAAGCATCCGCAGCCTGCAGCCGGGCAGAATCCTGACCTATGAGTATGAACCGGGTCAGTTGCTGATCGTCCGGGTGAAGAGCATTGAGGTTGAGGACGATCGGGTGACGATCCAAGGTGATGATGATCTGGAACTGACCGATGTGTTCGATGTGCTGAAACTTGAGGAATCAGCAGGTTCCGGTGAATTTATCCATAGCAACGAGGGCATGGACCCAGCCGTAGAATATCTGGGTGTACATGAAGATACGACGGATCAGACGAACAAGGTACACATTGAGGATGGCGGCATTACGGATACGATCCCCATTGTAGATACGAACGTCCATGATTTCAAGGTTGATGGAAGCGGCAAGAGCGATGCAGCTGGCTCACTTACTGCTAAGGTGACCGGTACACTGTCGCTGAACGTCAACATGGACTTTGCTTATTTTATTTCGGCAGGCCGTCAGTATGCTTTACTGTCGGACGATGTCAATCTTTCGGGATCGGTTTCTGTGAGCGGTGCAGTTACGACCAAGTTCCCGCTTGGCTTGCTCCATACCCCGAAAGGGCTGCAAAAACTTGGCGTTGAAGCGGAAATCACCCCGAATTTTGTGGTGGAAGTTACAGCAAAGTTTTCCTTTAAATTCCAATATTCACAGTATACAGAGTTCTATTATTCCAACACCTTGCCGGATGGTTATGAAGATCGAAGCGAACCGGGTAAGGGCAGCGTAGAACCCGTCAAGGAAAATGGCACCAGTACGTCGGTGGAAATCCAGATCTTTGTTGGTGTGGAAATAGGCCCGAAGATTGATGCTCTGGACAAGCTGCACATGGAGTGCAAACTCAAGGGCGGCGGACAGGTCACATTGAAACTCTCTGATCCGGGCGATGGCATAAAACATGACTGTGCGATTTGCTTTGATATTTCCATGTCTGTGGTCGGTAAACTTACGATCTCGCTTATCATCTGGAAGAAGGATCTAACCAAGGGCACGATCCCGGCAGAACTCAAGTTTTTGGATATCAAGCTCGGCGACTTCTACTGGTCGTTGGATTACGACGAGTTCGGTGCCGATCATTGCCCACATTTGAGTTATCGAGTGCGAACGCAGCTGGACGGCATCAGCAAGGCGGGCATCACCATCTACGAGAGAGATTACACGAGTAATGCGCTCCATCCCACGACGACCAAACTAGGCACGACTGATGCAAATGGTACGTTCGATGCGTACCTGAAACCGGGCTGGCATGAGTTGGTGGCTGTGGTAAATCAGAACGGAGAGGACAAGGAGTACAGCGGCCAAGTGACACTCGAGAAAAAGCCGACGACCCTTGTGCTGAAAACGAAAGCCGGAACGGTCACACCCAATCCGGATCCCGATACGCCCGATACCCCGGTGTACGATGTCTGGACGCTGAAAAACGGCGTGCTGACGGTAGAAAAGATGGGCTTCTACAGCAAAAAAGAGGATGCACCGTGGAACGACTCCCGGGATAAAATCAAGGAAATCGTGATCGCAGGTGATATGATTACCCTGATCGAAAAGTGTGCCTTTGAGGACTGCACGAATCTGACCAAGGTGACGTTCAACCATCATATTGCAGGATTCTACGATAACGCGTTCAAGGGCTGCACATCCATCACGGATGTATACTGCCTGAACGATACCATGAGACAATGGCTGAAGCTCGATGCAGGAAAGGGCAACGAAAGTATTATGGGGGCCAAGATCCACTGTACGGATGGTACGCTCCTAAGCTCCGGTACCTGTGGCAAAAGCCTGAACTGGATCCTTTCGGAAGATGGAACGCTCCGTATCACAGGTACAGGCAATATGGATGCAGACCCGACGTGGCCCAAGGAGCAAATCGTAAAGGTAGTGGTCGGCAAGGGCGCGACCAGTATCAGCGCTAAAGCTTTTATGGACTGCACGAACCTGACCACGATTTCTCTGCCGGAAACGCTCAGAACCATTGGAACCAGTGCGTTCTATGGTTGCAGCAATCTGGATGGCGTCACCCTTCCGAGCAGCCTGACCGCCATCGGCACAAGCGCATTTGCCGAGTGTACGGCATTGACCAGTGTGGCAATTCCGTCTGGCGTGACGACCGTTAACATGGAAGCTTTCAAGAACTGCAAGAGCCTGACGGAGGTGACGGTTGCTGCCGGTGTTCAGAAGATCGACGATAATGTTTTCGAGGGCTGCGAAAATCTGGAAAGCATTTTGCTGCCGAGCAGTCTGAAGACTCTGGGATGGTATGCATTCTGGAATTGCAAGAGCCTGAAGAGTGTGACGATTCCCAACGGTGTCACCAGCATTGGAGATTGGATGTTTATGGGCTGCTCAAGCCTGACGGAAGTTTCTATTCAGGGAAAAGTAACGGAGATCGGCAAGGGTGCTTTTAAGGACTGCACAAATCTGGAAAGTATTTCGCTGCCGGATAGTGTGAGCAAAATTGACTGGTGGGCTTTCGATAGTTGTACAAAGCTGAAGAGCATCAATCTTCCGGCAGGCTTGAAAGAACTTGGCTTCTGCGCGTTCGTGGACTGCAGCAGTCTGGAAAGCATTACCATTCCGGGCGGTGTGCAGGTCATTAATGATCGGACGTTTATGAAGTGCACGAATCTGCAAAGCGCTGTGATTCAGCCCGGTGTGACGGCAATTGAAGACGGCGCGTTCCAAGAGTGCATCAATCTGGAAAACCTTGAACTTCCGGATACGCTGCAGAAAATTGTCTCTGCTGCATTTTCGGGCTGTGATAAACTGACGGAAATTAAGATCCCGGCAGGTGTGACGGAAATCGAAAGATTTGCGTTTGCGGGGTGTCCCATTAAGGAGATTGCAATTCCGGCAGGCGTGACCAAAATCATGGAGGCTACATTTGAATATTGCAGAGAACTGCGGAAAGTAGATCTTCCGGCAGGCTTGACAGAAATCGAAGAGTATGCATTCTATGGATGCGAAAAGTTGCAGAGCATTATCATCCCGGATGGTGTGACAACCCTCAATGAACGAACCTTTGAAGACTGCACAGCTCTGGCAGAGATTTCCTTGCCGGAAAATCTGACGACTATTATTGGAGATTATGTGTTCCTTAATTGTAAAAGCTTGAAAACGGTCATTTATCGGGGAACCATGGCACAGTGGAATGCGAATCCGAATGTCTGCAAAAAATTCCCGTATGTTGCCACCATCCACTGCACCGATGGCGACATTGTCCCCAATACGGAAAACTCCATCACCACCGGTACGGCTTCCACTTCAGACAGCAAGTTCCAGGCTGCCTTTGCGAATGCCAAGGCAGGCAAGGAGTATGTGGTGCTTGTCAGCCGCTCCGGCAGCGACCCGCTGAATGCGGACAACCTGATCTACATCAACCAGATCACGGCAGATGCCGATGGCGAGCTGACTGTGCCGTTTATTACGGCAGCAGACGCAGCAGAGATGACCTATGTGGTCGCCTGCGCACAGGATGATGCAACGGTCGAACCCGGCCAGCCCGGCGGGGACGAGCCCTCTTCCGGCGGTGACGGCGGCGGCGCGGCCATTATCCTGATCGGCGGCGTGGCAGCTGTGGCGGCGGTAGCCGGTGTGGTGCTGCTGATGCCGGTCAAGGTGGAAGGCACCGTGAAGCTGGCCGACCAGCCTGTGGCAAATACCACCGTACAGGTGCTGAAGGGTGATGCCGTCAAGGCAGAAACCGTGACGGACGCAAACGGCCACTTTACCGTCAAGGTAAAGCGCGGCGGCTATACCCTGCGTGTGCAGTGGACGGACGCCAGCGGCCAGCCTGTGACGCGCACGGTGGACTTCAAGGCACCCGACGCAAATCTGAACGTGGCGGCATAAGCTGCGCGTAACAGAAAAGCAGACCCAATAAAAAGACCGGAACGGCCTTGCCTTTTAGGGGCAGAGCAGTTCCGGTCTTTTGTGCGTTTTTTAGCGGATAAAGCTGGTCATGGGGCGGGGCGGGTTCTGCGGATGGTCGATACCGGCAGCCTTACCGGCCTCGATGCAGTGCAGCAGCCATGCCATGTTGCGGCCCAGTTCCTGCATCACGGCGCAGCCCTCGGCGTCCTGCAGCACCTGCTCGGGGTTGGAGCCGTGCACCATGGCCCAGTAGGAGCCGTTGACCAGCGGCATCTGGAAGAACTGGGGGTATTTGACCAGCTGGTCAAGGGTGGAGGTGGTGCCGGCGCGGCGGGCAGAGCAGCAGACGGCGGCGGGCTTGTAGGCCAGATACTTGCCGCCCGCGTAGGCCAGACGGTCCATAAAGCTGGCCATGTTGCCCGCAGCAGAGGCGTAGTGCACCGGACTGCCGAACACAAAGGCGTCGGCGGTCTTGGCCTTCTCGATGGCCTCGTTGACCACGCCGCCGAATACGCACCCGCTGCCGCTGCGGCAGCCGCCGCAGCCGATGCAGCCGCCCACGGGCTGACCGCCGACGTGCAGGATCTCGGTCTCGATACCCTGTGCCTTCAGCTCCCCGGCAATAAGGGAAAGGGCGGTGTAGGTGCAGCCCTTCTCGTGGGGGCTGCCGTTGATGAGCAGAACTTTCATGCTGTATACTCTCCTTTGCTGAAATGCGCCGTAAAATGCGCAATATTGCTGCTATGATTGTAGCACAAAGCCGTCCGCAGCGCAATGCGGGCTCTTGACAATGCTATGCAGTTGGGAGATAATAAAGGATACGAAAGAGTTCAAACCGGCTGCCGCGGGGGCGGCAGCTACGGCAAGGAGGTAACATCATGCGCGTGATCGCAGGAGAAGCCCGGGGCCGCAGGCTGGAAGCACTGCCCGGCACCGATGTGACCCGCCCCACCCTCTCGCAGGTAAAGGAGGCGATGTTCAGCATCGTACAGTTCGACCTGCCCGGGGCCCGGGTGCTGGATCTGTATGCCGGCAGCGGCCAGCTGGGCATCGAGGCGCTGAGCCGGGGTGCGGCCCGGTGCGTCTTTCTGGACGAGAACCGGGAGGCCGTAAGCATCGTGATGCGCAACTGCAAGGCCTGCGGCGTGTTCGACCGCAGCCGAGTGAATATCGGCGAGGCTGCGCGTTTTCTGTCGGCTTGCCGGGAGCAGTTCGATCTGGTGCTGCTGGACCCGCCCTTCCGCGGCGGCACGCTGGAAAAGATCCTGCCGGCCGTGGAAAAGTGCGTTGCCCCCGGCGGCATCGTGCTGTGCGAGAGCGAAACAGGCATCGTGCTGCCCGCGCAGGCGGGCAGTCTGACCCTGCAAAAACAGTATAAATACGGCAAGGTGCTGCTGTGGAAGTACACAAAGCCCATGCAGCCCGCCGCTGAGCAGGAGGGAGAAGCCTTATGAACGTGAACGAGCTTTTGGATACCATTGAGGATGCACTGGAGGAGAGCGCAAATGTGCCCCTTTCCGGCGGCAAGCGCATCGTGGATGTGGAGCAGATCCGGGATTATCTGGACGAGGTGCGGGCGGCTCTGCCCGGTGAGCTGCGGCAGGCGCAGCAGATCGTGAACGACCGGGCGCAGATCGTGGACAGCGCCAACGCACAGGCACAGGCCATTGTGAAAAAGGCCGAGGAACGCGCCCGCATTCTGGTCAGCGATGCTGAGATCGTCAAGGCCGCCCAGCAGCGCGCTTCTGAGATCACCTCCGCAGCCCAGACCGAGGCGCGCACCCTGCGCCAGACCGTGACCGACTACTGCGAGAACATGCTGCGCACCACCGAGGACACCATGGTGGAAAACGCCGCACAGGTCAAAAACATCCGTAACAGCCTGCGCCAGAACGCCAAGAAAAACGGCTGATAACAGCCAACTTTCCACACAAATTCCACACATTGCGGAAAACACAGTCCCTGCGAGCAAAAATGACGGCTCACAGGGACTTTTTTTGTGGATTTTTGCGGCAAAAAGCCGCCCGAAAACCCTTGCATTCACGGGTCTGATTTGCTACAATAAAGATGTATCGGTGGGGCAAAGTGGGTAAAAGTAGGGCACACGCCCTGCGAACGCCCCTGAAAGGGGGAGCAGCGCGTGTTCTTTGGCCGTTATGATTACACCATCGACGCCAAGGGGCGGCTGAACTTCCCCGCAAAATTCCGCGATGCCATGGGCGAGAGCTTTGTGGTGCTGGAATGGGTGGACAACTGCCTGTTCGCACTGCCCATGGAGGAAGTCCAGCGGCTGGCGGACAAGCTGGAAAGCGACGAGCTGATGGACAGCTGGGCCATCTCCGGCGATCTGTTCAGCACCGCCTGCGAGGTAGCGCCGGACAAGCAGGGACGCATCCTGCTGCCCGCCGAGCTGCGCGCCTACGCCGGACTGGAAAAGGACGTGACCATCATCGGCAACCGCAACCACGCCGAGATCTGGGCCACCGAGGTCTGGAACGCCCGCCGCGCCGCCGTGACCAACGACCAGCGCGCCGAGCGGCTGCGCAAGCTGCACCTCTGATACAAAAAACTAAAACCGAGAAAGGAGGCCGTGCCAATGGCCTTTGAAGAACAGCAGCCCTTTGACCCGGCCTCGTTTGAGCATATCCCTGTTTTGCTGAACGAGTGCCTGACGGGGCTTGCCATCGACCCGGCGGGCACCTATCTGGACGGCACCGCCGGCGGCGCGGGACATTCCCGCCAGATCGCCCTGCGGCTGGACGCCGCCAAGGGCGGCAGGCTCATCTCGCTGGATCAGGACCCGGACGCGGTGCAGACCGCGCGCTCCCGCCTTGCCGGGCTGCCTGCCACCGTAGTGCAGATCAACTTCCGCTATGCGGGACAGGCGCTGGAGCAGCTGGGTATTGAAAAGATCAACGGCGCACTGCTGGATCTTGGCGTTTCCAGCCACCAGCTGGACGATGCCGCCCGGGGCTTTTCCTACCGGGCAGACGCACCGCTGGATATGCGCATGAGCCAGCAGGGCGAGACCGCCGCAGACCTTGTGAACACCGAAAGCCGCGAGGAACTGGCCCGCATCCTGCGGGACTACGGTGAGGAGCCCTACGCATGGCAGATCGCAGGAAAGATCGTGGAGGCGCGGGAAGCTGCCCCCATCCTGACCACCCTGCAGCTGGCAGACATTGTAGCAAGCGCCATGCCCCCGGCAGAGCGCCGCAAGAACAAGAACCCCTCCCGCCGCACCTTTCAGGCACTGCGCATTGCAGTGAACCACGAGTTGGATGCGCTGGAAGAGGGCCTGGATACCATTTTTGATCACCTTGCACCGGGCGGCCGGTTGTGCGTGATCACCTTCCACTCTCTGGAGGACCGGCTGGTCAAGAACAAGTTCCGCCGCTGGTCCACGGCCTGTACCTGCCCGCCGGAGTTTCCGGTGTGTGTATGCGGCGGCAAGGCAAAGGCAAAGCTTATCACCCGCAAACCGATTGAAGCTGACACGCAGGAGCTGGAGGAGAACCGGCGCAGCCGTTCTGCTCACCTGCGTGTACTGGAAAAATGCTGAGATGCCGGAAGCACCGGCATCGTGAGGAGGAGAGGAACCATGGGTCAGCCAGCATACGATCGTAACGCGGCGCGCCGCCGCAGGGCACCGCAGCCGCAGCGCAAAGCAAACCTGCGGGTAGCAAAGGGCGGCAAGCGGCGGTTGAACCCGCTGCAGGCCGCCTTACATAACGCCATGAATCTGGTGGCGGCAGCACTGCTGGTGGGCTTTGCCATCAGCCTGCTGTGGAGCGAGGCACAGCTGGTGGAGCTGAACGACCAGATCCAGGCCACAAAAGCGCAGCTGGTCAGCGAGCAGAGCCAGTATACCTACTACAACAGCACCCTGAACAGCAAGACCAACATTGCCAGCGTGGAGGAGACCGCAGGGCGGCTGGGTCTGATGAAGGTAGACCCCAGCCAGATCACCTACATCCGCTTGGGCGAAAGTGGTGAACTGGTACGCCGGGAATCCACCGTGCGGCAATGGACCGACTTTTTGTACACCGGCGCGGTGAACATTCTGGGCACCGTGAGATAAACGGAAAAAGCGTGCGGCAGCGCACGCTTTTTTCGGTTTATGGACACCGCAGTCTGAACAAATAACAGCGCAGGGCGTGCGGAATGCAGTGCACGCCCCGCAGGAGAGAACCAATGCAAGAACCTTTCCGTAACAAAAAAAGCAGGGGCTACCGTCTGCGTCCGGCCTCCGGCCGGGACCGGCTGGACAGCCGGGTGCGGCGGCTTTGCAGCCGTCTGGGCATCCTTGCGGTGGTGGTGGCGGCTGCCATCGTCATCCGCAGCCTGTATAAGATCCAGATCATCCACGGGGCAGAGTACCGCCAGTACGCCGCCCAGCAGCAGCTGCTGGATACCACCATCAAGGCCACCCGGGGCGAGATCTACGATGCCTCCGGCATTACCCTTGCCTCCACCAGCGTGGTGTGGACCATCTGGGCAGACCCCAGTTACAGCAGCATCCTTTATACCAGCAAGACCAACGATGACGACACCGTGACCAAAACGCTGGACCCCGCCATGTGCGCCGAGGTGAGCCGGGAGCTGACGTTGCGTCTGCTCTCCGGGGACGGCGAAAGCATGGACAGCGTGGACACCTCCTCGGCAGAGTACCAGCAGCAGTACCAGACCGTCTACGATGCGCTTTCCCGGCTGGATTCTGCCTACGTCACCCTTGCCACCAAGGTGAACAACGCGGTGAAGCTTTCCATTGAAAAATACGTCACCAGCTTCAACAAGGCGCACAAAAAGGCTACCGACACCTCCCGCAAGGGACGCATCTCGGTGTCCTCGGAAAAGAGCTTCCAGCGCAACTACCCCTACGGCGCCTTTGCCGCAGCGGTGCTGGGCTTTACGGATGCGGATGGCGTCGGCGCCTACGGACTGGAAAAATCCTACCAGTCCACCTTAGCCGGTGTGGATGGCCGCACCATCACCCAGCGCAACGCGGTGGGCAACGCCATTGCAGACGCCAACGCCACCACCTTTGCCGCCAAGGACGGCTCCAATCTGGTGCTGTCTCTGGATGTGAACGTGCAGGAGATCGCAGAGCGGTACCTGAACGAGGCCATTGCAGCCAACACGGTGGAAAACCGCGGCTGCGCCATTGTGATGGACGTCAAGACCGGTGCCATCCTTGCCATGGCCTCCAAGCCGGACTTTGACCCCAACGATCCGCTGAACTACACCGCCAACGAGGCCTACCTCAACGAGCTGGTGCACGCAGAGCCGGAACTTTACGGCATCTATAAAAAGGACGCCGACGGCAACTACATCACCGATGAACAGGGCAATAAAATCTTGGACGAAGAAGCGGACTATTCCGGCTACTACCGGGATATCCTGTGGAAGAACAAGACCATCACCGAGCTGTACTACCCGGGTTCTGTGTTCAAGGTCATCACCTCTGCCATGGGCATCGACTCCGGCGTGGCGACCATGAACACCACCTTTACCTGCTCCGGCGCTTACGGCGTAGCCAAGGAGACCTACCACTGCGCAGGGCGCAAGGCGCACGGCCTGCTCAATATGGCCGAGGCGCTGCGCAAGAGCTGCAACATCTACTACATCCAGCTGGGGCAGCATGTCGGCTCGCAGCAGTTCTATAACTACTTCGATGCCTTCGGTTTTACCGCCCGCACCGGCGTGGACCTGCCCAGCGAGACCAACTTTATGCAGTACTACCGCGCCGACCAGCTGGGCGAGGTGCAGCTGGCTTCCTCCTCCTTCGGTCAGGCCATGGCCATCACCCCGCTGCAGATGTGCACCGCCATTGCAGCCACTGTCAACGGCGGGTATCTGGTCACCCCCCACGTGGTGGATAAGATCACCGATGCCAACGGCAATGTCATTCAGGAGATTGGCGCAAACGTGCGCCGTCAGGTCATCAGCCAGAGCGCCAGCGAGGTCATCCGGGAGATGATGGAGTACGAGGTGGGCAACGGCACCGGCGGCGGCAAAAACGCCTATGTGTCCGGCTACCGCATCGGCGGCAAGTCCGGCACTTCCGAGCAGCTGAATATGCACCGCCGCGCCGATGGCGACTATAAAAAGGTGGCCTCCTTTGTGGCAGTGCTGCCCGCCAACGACCCGGAAATTCTGGTCTACGTCATGCTGGACGACCCCAACAACGCCCGGACGGACTATTCCTCCATCCTTGCAGCCCCTGTGGCGGGCAATATTATCAGCGAGGTGGCTCCCTATCTGGGCATCGCCACCGACGGCGAGGACCGCAGCGGCACCATCGTTACGGTGCCGAACCTTGTGGGCACCGAGTGGAGCAACGCACAGGTGAGCCTGAACATTCAGGGCTTGAAGCATCAATTGCAGGAGAGCCAGAGCAGCCAGTCCGCTGCCCCGGTCACCTACCAGTACCCCCACGCGGGTGCAAAGGTGCCCTACGGCACCACCATCTACCTGTATACCGATACCTACGAGGGCAGCCGCACCGAGGTGCCGGATGTGACAGGCAAGAGCCCGGACTTTGCCCGCCAGATGCTGAGCGCCGCCGGGCTGAACTGCGTGGTGGAAGGTAGCGGCACGGTGCAGGCGCAAAGCGATGAGCCCGGCTCCAGCGTGCAGCGCGGCACCATCATTACTCTGACCTGTGGGTAAAAACGATTTTATAGCGCGTTTTCCGCTGCGGCTCCATTCGTGAAAATGCGATTCCGGGCAGACCGCAGTCTGCCCGGAATCGCCCAATTTATAAGATGATTTCCGCTGAGAATGGCCAGAGCAGCGCGGAGGCCATTTCTAATCGTCAAACGCCGAAAAGGCCGCTGTACAAAATACGGTGCGGCGGTTCCCTATAATAGATAGAACGAGAGGGGATAGAACAATGGAAAAGATCCATGTAAGCAAGCTTCTGGCAGGGCTGGTGCCTGCCGGAAAACTGACCAGTGACCCGGAGGTGGAGCTGGTCACCACCGATAGCCGCGAGGTAAAGCCCGGCTGCATTTTTGTGGCCTTCCCCGGCGAGCGGTTCGACGGCCATGATTTCGCCGCCCGTGCGCTGGAGCAGGGCGCGGAGTATGTGGTGGTCAACCATCCCGTGCCCGGTGTGCCGGAGGAAAAGGCCATCCTTTGCCCGGACAGCTACCACGCCATGATGGTGATGGGCGCAAACTACCGCAGCCAGTACCACCCCAAGATGGTGGGCGTGACCGGCAGCGTGGGCAAGACCACCACCAAGCAGATGACCTACGCCGCCCTGAGCAGCTTTGGCGAGACCATCAAGACTGAGGGCAACCAGAACAACGAGCTGGGAATGCCCCGCACCCTGATGCGGCTGGAAAGCAGCACCGAGTACGCAGTCATCGAGATGGGCATGAGCCACGCCGGTGAGATCGACCGTCTGGTGCGGGCAGCACGCCCGGATGTGGGCATCATTACCTGCATCGGCGTGTCCCACATCGGCAATCTGGGCAGTCAGGAGAATATCTGCAAGGCAAAGCTGGAGATCTGCAACGGTCTGCCGGAGGGCGCGCCGCTGGTGCTGAACTACGACGACCCCTTCCTGCGCAAGGCAACGCTGCCCGCCCATGTGCGCCCGGTGTGGTTCAGTCTGAGCGACGAGAACGCGGACGTCTGCGCCCTGTCTATCCGGCAGGAGACTGACGGCATGAGTTTTGTGTTGGAGGATCAGGAGCACGGCACCTTTGTGGTGAACATCCCCGCCATGGGACGCCACAATGTGGCAAACGCCTTGGCTGCCTACTGCGCCGCTACCCGTCTGGGCTGCGACGCCAAGAGGGTCGTCCGGGGCCTTTCCAACTTTGAGCAGACCGGCCGCCGCCAGAAGGTGGTGGACAGCGAGGGCGTGACCGTCATCGAGGACTGCTACAACGCAAACCCGGACAGCATGAAGGCTGCGCTGGCGATGTTTAAAGATTTCCCATGCAAGCGCCGCTTTGCCCTGCTGGGCGATATGCTGGAGCTGGGCGAGATGAGCCGCGAAGCACACGAGGAGCTGGGACGCCTTGCCGCCGAGAGCGGGCTGTACTGCCTGATCACCTACGGCGAGCAGGCCAAGCGCACCGCCGTGGTGGCTGCCGCCAAGGGGGTAAAGACCCTGCACGCGGAAAATTACCGCGAGGCCGCCGATGCTCTGCTGGACCGGGTGCAGCCCGGCGATGCCGTTCTGGTAAAGGCCAGCCACGGCATGGCACTGGAAAAAGTGCTGGATATCTTCTATGAAGAGCATAAAGAAGCGGAAGTATAACTATTTGGCGAAATGGAGTGTCTGAGTTATGGAGCGTTTCGCCTTGGCAGCGGCGGTGGTGCTGGGCTTTGCCCTTACGGCAGCCCTGTGCAGCCTGTTTGTGCCGCTGCGGCGGGTGCTGGAACGCCGCGAACAACAACAGCAGCCGGTACAGTCTGAGCAGCCCCGGCCTGCACCCCTGCGCGCCCCGCTGTGGGGCGGGCTGTGTGCGGCGGCGGGCACGGTGGCTGCGGTGGGCGTGGGCTGGCTTGCCGCCTGCGTAGGCCAGCCGGAGCTGCTGGGCAGCGAGGGCCGGCTGATGACACGGCTGCTCACGGCGCTGGCTGGGAGCCTTGCCTTTGGGGCAGTGGGTCTTGCAGAAGATCTTGCCCGGATGCGCAGCCCGGCGGCGCTGGGGCTGCGGCGGGACGTGCGGCTTTTGCTGGAAGCACTGGCCGCGGCCTTTGTCCTTTTGCTGCTGCGGGCAGCGGGCTGTTTGCCCCGGGGGCTGGGCGTGCCCGGGGCGGGGTATGTGCTGCTGGGCAGCGCCGTGCCCTTTTTGTGGGCGGTGCTCATGGTGGCACTGGCTGAGTGCGCCCGCATCGCCGAGCGGGACGAGGGCACGGTGTGCGGTGCGGCCTTTGTGGCCATGCTGGCGCTGATGATGACAGAGGCCGGTCTGGGCGTTTCCGGGCTGGCGGTGCTGCCCGCCGCGCTGGCCGGGGCACTGGTGGCACTGCTGCTGTGGGCGTTCCCCCCGGCAAGGCTGGGGGTGGGCTGCTGCGGCAGCCTGCTGGCGGCGGGTGCCATCGGCTGCATTCCGCTGTGTCTGGATATGACCAGCCTGACCGTGCCGCTGGCGCTGCCCTTCTGGGCGGCGGGCGGTCTTTTGGCAGCGCAGCTGCTGTGTGCAAAGCGCACCGGCAAGCCTTTGCGCTGCTGGGTAAAAAAGCATAAAATGAGCCCGGAGACGGTGTTCCTGTACAGCTTTGCGCTGAGCGCTGTCGGCTATGTGCTGGCGCTGGCGCTGCTGCGCTGGTGCTGACCGGGCACAGAGAGGGAAGGGAGCGCAGATGGCGACTATCCGCAAAAAACACAGAGCGCCGGTGTCGGTGTTCCAGCGAGACCCGGGCCCGTGGTCCCGGCTGCTGATCGACTGGCTGGCTACGCTGGCCGTTATTATGATCTTTGGACTGGTGATGCTGTTCAGCGCCAGCTACACCACCGGCTACCTGCGCATGGGCGACAGCTTCCACTACATCAAGCAGCAGGCGCTGTGCATGATGCTGGGGCTGGGCTGTATGTTCCTGATGAGCTATATGGACCACCGTTTCCTGCGCAAGATGGTGGTGCCGGGGTACATCATCGTGCTGGCCATGCTGGCCGTCACCCTGACCATGGCACCCCTGAACGGCTGCCGCCGCTGGATCCGCTTCGGCGGGCTTACGCTGCAATCCTCGGAGGTGGCAAAGTTTGAGATGATCCTGTTCAGCTCCCACCTTGCGGCCAAAGCGCCGCAGGTGGAGCGGCTGGACCCGGAGCGCCGCATCCTGCTTACCCCACAGGAGTGGCTGCGGGTGCGGGTGTGGAAGCAGCTGGTAGTGCCGGTGCTGCCCCTTATACCGGTGGTCATCCTGCTGGCGCTGGAGCCGCACATGTCCGGCATCGTGCTGACAGTGGCGGTGGTGGGCACCATCCTGCTGCTGTCCGGCAGCGGCGGTGTGCTGACATGGGCGGGTGCCATCACGGCGGGCGCGTTGCTGGAGACCCTGCTCTCCCATGTGGACTCCATCCCTTACCTGCAAAAGCGTCTGGACGGCTGGACGCAGGATCTGAGCCAGATGACCGACCAGACCGTGCAGAGCCTTTACGCCATCGGCTCCGGCGGGCTGAAGGGGCTGGGGCTGGGCAACAGCGTGGAAAAGCAGCTCTGGCTGCCGGAAAGCACCAACGACTTCATCTTCAGTGTGGTGTGCGAGGAACTGGGCTTCATTGGCGCAGTGCTCATCATCGTGCTGTTCGTGCTGTTCATCGTGCAGGGGCTGCTCATCGCCTATAAGGCCGAGAATTTGTACTGCACCATGGTAGGCATCGGCATTATGGCGCAGATCGCGTGGCAGGTGTTCTGCAACATCGCCGTGGTCACCAACACCCTGCCCAACACCGGCATCAGCCTGCCCTTCTTCTCCTCCGGCGGCACCAGTCTGATCCTGTTGCTGGCAGAGATGGGCGTAATGGTGAACATAGGCCGCAACGGCGAGCGGGCAGCGCAGCAGCGGGAGCAGATGCGTGCCCAGCGGGAAGCCGCCCGCGCCGAGCGGGAAGCAGAGCTTGCCCGCAAGACTATTGACTTGGCTTCTGCCCGCGCAGCCCGTACAGAACAGTAAAACAAACCGCAAGCCCGCCCGGCCGCAGGCTGGGCGTTTATAAGGAGGAATCACCATGCGTGTTCTCATCGCAGCCGGCGGCACTGCCGGACATATCAACCCCGCACTGGCCATTGCCGGTGCGCTGAAAAAGGCCGACCCTACCGCCGAGATCCACTTTGCAGGCCGTAAGGAGGGCATGGAGTACCGTTTGGTCACACAGGCGGGCTACCCCTTCCACCACATTGAGATCACCGGCTTCCAGCGCAAGCTCAGCCTGCACAACATCAAGCGCAATATCATCACCCTGTGGAATCTGGCCCTCTCCGGGCCCAAGGCCAAGGCCATGATGAAAGAGGTAAAGCCGGATCTTGTCATCGGCTGCGGCGGCTATGTGTCCGGCCCGGTGGTGCGCTGCGCCGCCAAAATGGGCATCCACACCGCTTTGCATGAGCAGAACGCTTTTCCCGGTGTGACCAACAAGCTGCTGGCCCCGGATGTGGATATCGTGTTTGCCGCTGTGCCCGCCGCTGTGGAAAAGCTGGGCGCACCGGACAAGACCCTTGTGGTGGGCAACCCCGTGCGGCCGGAGGTGTTTGTACAGGCCGCGAACCGCGAAGCCATCCGCGCACAGCTGGGTGCGGGCGACCGCACCGTCATCCTGTCCTTCGGCGGCAGTCTGGGTGCACGCCGGGTGAATGAGGTGGTGGCAGACCTGTGCGCATGGGAGCAGCACGAGCACAAGCCGGTGCTGCACCTGCACGCCACCGGACAGTACGGGGTGCAGCTGTTTGAGCAGCTGCAAAAGCAAAAGGACTTTGCCCCCGGTGACAGCCTTGTGGTAAAGGAATACATCAACAATATGCCGGAGCTGCTGGCAGCGGCAGACCTCGTCATCAGCCGCGCCGGTGCGCTGACGCTGGCCGAGCTGGAAGCCGTGGGACGCGCCGCTGTGCTGATCCCCAGCCCCAACGTGGCGGAGAACCACCAGTACTACAACGCCATGGAGCTGCAAAAGGCCGGGGCGGCTGTGGTGATCGAAGAAAAAGACCTGACCGGCGAAAAGCTGGTGCAGACTGTTTCTACTATGCTGGCACAGCCCGGCAAGCTGGCCGAGATGGGCAAAAACGCCCGCAGCCTGTCGGTGGACGACAGTCTGGACCGCATCACTGCGGCGCTGCTCAAGCTGGTCAAGACCCCGTGATGCAGACGTGGAATAAACAGGAAAGAAGGTGCGAATGATGCAGCAGAACCGTGACCGCAACGGCAGACCCCGGAACACGAGACCCTATGATCTGAACCGGGATGTGGCGCGCACCTCTGCGCCTTCGCAGAATAATACGCCCCGGAGCACCGGCAGCAGCCGCTACGGCTACAACGGCGAGCCGCTCAGCCGCCCGCCCTCCCGCAGCGCCAACGGCAGCGTGCGCTCCTCCCGGGCAGATAACAGCATCCAGTTCCCCACCCAGTCCCAGAACCGCCGCCCGGCGCAGGGGAGCAATACCACCCAGCACCCCTCCGGCAGCAGACCCAAAAACGCGAAATCTGGCGGCAAGCAGCGCCGCCCGGCAAACAATGCCCGCAGCGGGCAGAACAGCCAGAAAAACCAGAATTACCAGAATGCAAACCGGCAGCACCCGGCGGGCAGCGGCCAGCGCCTGCGCCCGGCGCAGAGCGCCCCGCAGCAAAGCCCTGCCCGGCGGGAACAGCGCAAAAAGCGCAAGGTGACCCGTGCTACCCTGCGCCGCCGCCGGATGCTGCGCCGCCTGACCGCCTTTGCCATGCTGCTGTGCGTCATTGGCGCAGGCATCTACCTGACCATGACCATGCTGTTCCGCATCAACTCCATTCAGGTGCAGACCCCGGACGGCAAGCAGGTGACCGAGATCGCGGGCTACTCCGCAGACAGCATTTTGCAGCGGATGGGCGTGCAGCTGGAAGAGAACATCTTCAGCTTTGAGCCCGGCGAAAAGGCCGCTGTACTGGAGCAGAACTTCCCGCTGCTGGGCTCCATCAAGGTGATCCGGGACTACCCCAACACCGTGGTGGTGCAGGTGACCGAGGCTGTGCCCGCCTACGCGGTGCAAAACGGCAGTAAGTGGCTTGTGATCTCGGACAAATGGAAGATCCTGTCTGAGGAAAGCACCCAGCCCGAGGGGCTTTGCACCCTGTACGGCGGCAAGCTGCAGGACACCACCCCGGGACAGGGCTTCTGGTTTGTGGACGACGCAGACGCGGCAAGTGCTTCCGGCTCCGAAGCCGCCGAAAGCGAAAGTGCGGTGAGCACCGAGACTGCCCGCATGGAAGCGCTGCGCACACTGCGCAGCAAGCTGGAGGAATACGGCCTGTCGCAGGATGTGACACGGCTGGAAGTGGCAGACACCGAGCAGATCGCCTTTTTGTATCAGGACCGCATCAGCGTGCTGCTGGGTACGCTGAACGATCTGGATTATAAGCTGGACCGCGCCCGCTATGTGCTGACCAACGCCGATGGCAAGGGCTGCGGCCCCACCGACACCGGGCGGCTGGACTTCAGCCATACCAGCGCCAGCAGCACCCGCAAGATCTATTTTGCACAGGGCGAGCCCACCCTGCCCTCCGGCTATGTGGTGCCGCCCAAGGCCGAGGAACCCGCCCCGGCCGAGGATACCGCCGACAGCACGGAAAGCACCGAGGACGCTACGCCCACGGATACCACCGAACCGGCGGCTGAAACGGACACCGAGCAGCTGCCCCTGACCCACCCTGACCGCATGACGGCCAACGAAGAAGAAAACCCCATGTAAAGAAGCTCTTTGGAGGAGACTGTATGAAGCTGGAACAACTGATGGAAGGCGTGCCCTTTACCCTTGTGCAGGGCAGTCTGGATACTGAGATCGCAGATATCATCTACGACAGCCGCAAGGCTGCCCCGGGGCTTTTGTTCGTGTGCATCGTGGGCACCCAGCGGGACAGCCACGCGTTTGCCGCCGACTGCGCCGCCAAGGGGGTCAGCGCGCTGGTCATTCAGCACGACATCGACCTTTCTGACCTGTCCGGTGTGACCGTGGTCAAGGTGGAGAGCAGCCGCTACGCCATGGCACTGATGAGCGCCAACCTCTTTGGAAATCCTGCCCGGCAGATGACCATGATCGGCGTCACCGGCACCAAGGGCAAGACCACCACTACCCACATGATCAAGAGCGTGCTGGAAGCCGCAGGCCGCAAGGTGGGCATGATCGGCACCAACGGCATCTACTATATGGGACGCCACAAGGACACCGCCAACACCACCCCGGAAAGCTACGAGCTGCAAAAGACCTTCCGTGAGTTTCTGGATGCCGGCTGCGACACCGCGCTGATGGAAGTGTCCAGTCAGGGTCTGATGATGGACCGTGTGGCGGGCGTGCACTACGATGTGGGTGTGTTCACCAACCTTTCGCCGGATCACATCGGCCCCGGCGAGCACAAGACCTTTGAGGAGTACCGCAGCTGGAAGGGACAGCTGTTCAAGCGCTGTGATGTGGGCGTGGTGAATATCGACGACGAGAACACCGCTGCCCTGCTGGAGGGCCACACCTGCAAGCTGGTAACCTATGGCCGCGATGAAAAGGCCGACTACCGCGAGACCGGCTATGAGCTAATGCGCACCCACGATTTTCTGGGCGTTGCCTTCCACGTTACCGGCAAGGATGAGATGGACGTCAAGGTGAATATGCCCGGCGAGTTCAGCGTGTACAACGCGCTGGCTGCGCTGGCTGTGGGCAAGGTGCTGGGTCTGCCGGATGCCGCCATCCACGACGGTCTGGGCAAGTGCGTGGTCAAGGGCCGTGTGGAGCTTGTGCCCATCAGCAAAAAGTTCACCATCCTGCTGGACTACGCCCACAACGAGGTATCCACCGAGAGCCTGCTTACCACCCTGCGCGCTTACAAGCCCCACCGTCTGGTGGTGGTGTTCGGCTGCGGCGGCAACCGCTCCAAGCTGCGCCGCTACGGCATGGGCGAGATCTGCGCCAAGATGGCCGATTTCTCCATCCTCACTGAGGACAACAACCGCTTTGAAAAGGTGGAGGATATCATCGCCGATATCCGTGAGGGCATGAACAAGGGCAACCCGGACGCAAAGTTCGTGGAGATCCCCGACCGTCTGGATGCACTGCACTACGCGGTGGATCACGCACAGGAGGGCGATTTGATCGCCGTCATCGGCAAGGGTCACGAGACCTACCGCGACCGCGAGGGCGTCAAGACCCCCTTCCTTGAGCGGGAATTGCTGGAAGAATACGCCCAGCAGATCGGGCTGGAATAAGAAATATTATTATTGCGGGAAAGGCCGCTGCACAAAGTACTGTGCAGCGGCCTTTTTGTGCCCTGTGGGTGCCCCTATATATAAAGGAAGCAAACTGTGACAAAAATGTAAAAGATAAAAATCTTTAACTAAAACCATTGACTTATCCGACGGTTTGGCTATAATGGTCGTGTTCGATACCTCACAACTTTTAGGTAAATAATTAAAAACAACCATAGAACATAAAGGAGAATACTACCATGACTTTCGAGGAAATGAAGAAGATCGTTGTCGATACCCTGAGCTGCGATGAGGACAAGGTGACCATGGAGGCCAGCCTGACCGAGGATCTGGAGGCCGACAGCCTGGACGCTGTGGAGCTGAACATGGCACTGGAAGAGGCCTGCGGCGTGTCCATCCCCGATGAGGAGCTGGCAAACCTCAAGACCGTGGGCGATATCTTCAACTACATCAATGCCCATGTCTGAGGCTGACCGAGGCGAAACGCGATGAACAGTATCAAAGACCTGCTGCCGGGCAGCATGCGGGAGCGCACCTTCCAGCTGAAAGCCCGGCGGGATGCGGGTGCCGTGTGGAACGACCCGCAGTTCGTGGAATGCAAAAAGTGCGGACGCCGCGCCACCCGCCAGATCTGGAACAAGGCGCAGTACGTCTGCCCCAACTGCGGGGTGCACCTGCCCATCGGCGGGTACTACCGCCTGAGCCTCGTCCTTGACAAGGGCAGCTTCCGGGAATTGGACGCCGACCTTGCCCCGCAGGATGTGCTGCAGTTTCCCGGCTACCCGGAAAAGCTGGAAGCACAGACCGGCAAGACCGGCCTGAAAGAAGCTGTGATCACCGCCACGGGGCGCATCGAGGGCACCCCGGTGGTGGCTGCGGTGCTGGACAGCCGGTTCTTTATGGGCAGCATGAGCACCACCGTGGGCGAAAAGATCACCCGCGCCGTGGAGCACGCCACCGCAAAGCACCTGCCGCTGATCATCTTCTCGGCCAGCGGCGGCGCCCGGATGCAGGAGGGCATTTTCAGCCTGATGCAGATGGCCAAGACCTCTGCCGCCATCGAGCGGTTCTCTGCCCGGGGCGGGCTGTACATCAGCGTGCTGACCCACCCCACCACCGGCGGCGTGACCGCAAGCTTTGCCAGCCTTGGCGATATTATGCTGGCAGAGCCCGGGGCGCTGATCGGTTTTGCGGGCCCCCGGGTCATTGAACAGACCATCGGCGAAAAGCTGCCCGCAGGCTTCCAGCGCAGCGAGTTCCAGTACGAGCACGGCTTTGTGGACAAGGTAGTGCCCCGTACCGAAATGCGCGAAACACTGGCGCAGCTGCTGCGTCTGCACGCCTGAGGAGGGAGCGCCTAATGATCAAGGACATTTTACAACAGCTCGCACCGCTGGATGAAAAGATCGCCGCCCTGCGCGGCGACCCGGCGGACGAGAACATGACTGACATCACCAACCACGCTGCCGAGCTGGCAGAGCTTTCCGCACAGGAGGACGCTTTGCTGTCCGGCTGCGGGGCGCTGACCGCAGAGGACAGGGTCTTTCTGGCACGCCACCCGGAGCGCCCCCACATCGACGAGATCGTGGATGCACTGTTCACCGACTTTTTTGAGCAGTGCGGCGACCGCCAGTGCAAGGAAGATGCCGCCATTCTGGGCGGTGTGGCGCTGTTCCATGGCCAGCCGGTCACAGTCATCGGCCACCGCAAGGGCAGCACGCTGGAGGAAAACCTGCGCTGCAACTTCGGTATGCCCGGGCCGGAGGGCTACCGCAAGGCCCTGCGCCTGATGAAGCAGGCCGAAAAATTTGACCGTCCCATCATTACCTTCATCGACACCCCGGGCGCATACCCCGGCAAGGACGCCGAGGAGCGCGGACAGGGCGAAGCCATTGCCCGCAACCTGATGGAGATGAGCGGCCTGACCGTGCCGGTGATCGCAGTGGTCACCGGCGAGGGCTCCTCCGGCGGCGCACTGGCGCTGGGTGTGGCAAACCGCATCCTGATGCTGGAAAACGCTGTCTACTCGGTGCTGAGCCCCGAAGGCTTTGCCAGCATCCTGTGGAAGGATTCCTCCCGCAGCGGCGAAGCCTGCGAGATCATGAAGCTGACCGCGCAGGATCTGTACAAGGACGGCATCGTGGAGGAGATCATCCCGGAGCCGGTGGGCGGCGCACAGCGCGCCCACGGGGTACTGTTCGGCAATCTGGACGAGGCATTGCAGCGTCAGCTGCGCAGTCTTGCCCGCATGAACGGCCGTCAGCTGGCCGAGCAGCGCTACCAGAAATTCCGTCAGATCGGAGAAATGAGGAAAGCATGAAGGGTTTGCGTCTGATCGCCACCGGCGGGGCTTTGCCCGGCCGCACGGTCACCAACGAAGAGCTGAGCCGCACTGTGGATACCAGCGACGAGTGGATCACCACCCGCACCGGCATCCGCACACGGCACTACTGCACCGAGGGCGAAAACGCCGCCACACTGGCCATTGCCGCCGCAAAGCAGGCGCTGCAGCGCAGCGGCCTTGCCCCGGCAGACATTGCCTGCTGCGTCTGCGCCACCCTTTCTGCACCGGACGCCACCCCAAGCGTGGCCTGTCAGGTACAGGCAGCGCTGGCATTGCCGGAAAACCGCCCCGCACTGGATGTGAACGCCGCCTGCTCCGGCTTTTTGTACGGCACGGCGGTGGCACGCGGCCTGCTGGCTACGCTGGGTGGGCGGTACGCGCTGGTCATCGGCACGGAAGCACTTTCCCGTCTGATGGACCCCGCCGACCGCTCCACCTGCGTACTGTTCGGCGATGGTGCCGGTGCGGCAGTATTTGAACTGACCGACACCTCCGCGCCCTTTGCCATCACGCTGGGTGCCCGGGGCGATGCCGCCATCCATGCCGGCGGCCCCAGCCGCGCAGGCTCTGACCCCATCAGCATGGACGGCAGGGCAGTGTTCCGCTTTGCGGTGGATGCCCTGCCCAAATGCCTGCACACTGTACTGGACGAGACCGGCCTTACGCTGGACAATCTGGACTGGGTGGTCTGCCATCAGGCCAACAGCCGCATCATCGACCACTGCGTCAAGGCGCTGCACGCCGATGGTGCAAAGTTCTATAAAAACATGGACCGCCACGGCAACACCAGTGCTGCAAGTATCCCGGTGGCGCTGAACGAGCTGGCTGAAAGCGGCCAGCTGCTCCCCGGCCAGACCCTTGCCTGCATCGGCTTCGGCGGCGGTCTGACTTGGGGCGGCATGATCGTGGAGTATAAAGGATAAAGACCATGAAACTTTTAAACGAGATCCTGGGGACGAAGTACCCCATCATTCAGGGCGGCATGGCCAACATCGCCACCGGCGAGTTTGCCGCCGCCTGCTCCAATGCCGGTGCGCTGGGCATCATCGGTGCGGGCGGCATGAATGCCGATACCCTGCGCCAGAACATCCGCCGCTGCCGGGAGCTGACCGACAAGCCCTTTGGTGTGAACATCATGCTCATGCACCCGCAGGCAGATGAATTTGCCCAGATCGTGGTGGAGGAAAAAGTCGCTGTGGTCACCACCGGCGCAGGCAACCCGGGAAAGTACGTTCCCATGTGGAAAGCTGCCGGCATCAAGGTGATCCCGGTGGTGGCTGATGCCGTGCTGGCACGGCATCTGGAGCCGCTGGGCATCGATGCCGTCATCGCCGAGGGCACCGAGAGCGGCGGCCATGTGGGCGAGATGACCACCATGGCACTGGTGCCGCAGGTGGTGGACGCGGTCAGCGTGCCGGTCATCGCCGCAGGCGGCATTGCCGATGGCCGTCAGCTGGCGGCTGCGCTGGCGCTGGGTGCCTGCGGTGTGCAGGTGGGCACCTGCCTGCTGGCAAGCGAGGAGTGCCCCATCCACGAAAACTACAAGGCTGCCTTGCTCAAGGCCAAGGACAGCGACACCATCGTCACCGGACGCACCGTGGGTGCACCGGTGCGTGTGCTGAAAAACCGCATGAGCCGGGAGTATGTCCGTCAGGAAAAGGCGGGCGCGGACAAGATGGAACTGGAAAAATACACGCTGGGCAGCCTGCGCCGCGCCGTCTTTGAGGGCGACACCGACACCGGCAGCCTGATGGCCGGTCAGGTGGCCGGAATGCTGCACGAGGTGCGCCCCGTGGCCGACATCCTTGCCGACCTGTGGCAGGGCGGGAGGCAGCGCATTGCCGCGCTGAACGCCGAATGCTGACCCTTGGCGGCAAGTCCCTGCAACTACCCATTTTGCAGGGCGGCATGGGCGTGGGCGTCTCGCTGGGAGGGCTGGCCGGTGCGGTAGCAGCCTGCGGCGGCATGGGGTGCATCTCCACCGCCGATGCAGGCTACCGCGAGCCGGATTTTGCCCGCGACCCGGCGGCAGCCAACCACCGCGCCCTGACCGCAGAGATCCAAAAGGCCAAGGCCATTGCCGGGGGTATGGGTCTGGTAGCCATCAACGCGATGGTAGCCACCCGGGACTACGCCGACGCCATCCGCACCGCCGTAGCGGCGGGGGTGGATGCCGTGGTCTCCGGTGCAGGTCTGCCGCTGGAGCTGCCGGGCATCGTGGACACAAAAGAAGTGGCTATTGCGCCCATCGTATCCAGCGCCCGGGCGGCAAAGCTCATCCTGCGCCGCTGGGCAAAGGGCTTTGACCGCACCGCCGATTTTGTGGTCATCGAGGGCTGCAAGGCGGGCGGGCATCTCGGCTTTGCCGAGGAGGACCTGCTGGCCGACCACTGCCAGACTTTGGACGAGATTCTGCCCGGGGTGCTGGCGGAGGTAAAACCTTACGAGGAACAATATGGCCGCGCCATCCCGGTATTCGTGGCGGGCGGCGTGTACACCGGTGCCGACATGGCACATTTTACAAAGCTTGGCGCTGCGGGCGTGCAGCTTGCCACCCGCTTTATCCCCACCTACGAGTGCGACGCCTCCCAGACCTACAAGGACGTGCTGCTGGCGGCAAAGCCGGAGGATGTGCGCATCATCCACAGCCCGGTGGGAATGCCCGGCCGCGCGCTGAACACCCCACTGGTGCAGGCGCTGGCCGAGGGCAAGCGCTTCCCGCCCAAGCACTGCGCCCGGTGCCTCAAGACCTGCGACCCCGCCGCCGTGCCCTACTGCATCACCCACGCCCTCATCGAGGCGGTGAAGGGCAACGTGGAGGAAGGGCTCTTCTTCTGCGGCGAAAACGTGGGCAGGCTGGACCGGATGCGCACCGTGCGCGAGCTGATGGACGAACTTGTGACCGAATGGAGGCAGAATTTATGAAGCTTGCCGTACTTTACGCCGGTCAGGGTGCACAGCACCCCGGCATGGGCAAGGAATTTTACGAAGCATCTCCCGCCTTCCGGGCGGCCTTTGACAGCGCAGCGCTGGATTTTGACCTACACCGCGTCTGCTTTGAGGACCCGGACGGCGTTTTGAACCAGACCGAATACACCCAGCCCTGCATGGTGGCCTTTGCCTGCGGCGTGACCGCTGTGCTGGCCGAAAAGGGCGTAAAGCCCGCCTATCTGGCGGGGCTTTCGCTGGGCGAATACTCCGCGCTGCAGGCAGCCGGGGTGTTCACCGCAAAGCAGGCCATCGAGCTGACCGCCTTCCGGGGCAAGGCCATGGCCGAGGCTGCAAAGGGTCTTGACTGCGGCATGACCGCCGTGCTGGGTCTGGACAGAGAAAAGCTGTCTGCCTGCTGCGAGCAGGCGGCAGAGGCAGGCTGTGTGCAGATCTGCAACTACAACTGCCCGGGGCAGCTGGTCATCGGCGGCGAGAAGGCCGCTGTGGAGCAGGCTGCTGCGCTGGCAAAGGAAGCCGGTGCCCGCCGCTGCATCCCGCTGAAGGTCAGCGGCCCCTTCCACACAAAGCTGATGGCTCCCGCAGGGGATGCGCTGGCACAGCGCTTTGCGGGCGAGCAGTTCGGCGCTATGGAGACCCCGGTGCTGTTCAACTGTCTGGGGCATGAAAAGGCCGAGACCGACAGCATCCCGCAGCTGCTGGTAAAGCAGGTGCAGAGCAGCGTCTACATGGAAGATACCCTGCGCCGTCTGGGTGAACTGGGTGTGGACCACATTCTGGAGGTCGGCCCCGGCAACGCCCTGAGCGGTTTTGTGAAAAAGACCCTGCCCGGGGTGGTCTGCACCGCAGTGGAGACCCCGGAACAGCTGGATGCGGTGCTGACCGCATGGAAGGAAGCAGAATGAGCGAAGAAAAGCTGACCCGCGCCGCCATTGTTACCGGCGGCAGCCGGGGCATTGGCCGCGCAGTGTGCGTGGCACTGGCAAAGCAGGGCTGCAATGTGGTGGTGAACTACTGCCACGGCGCAGAGCCTGCGGAGCAGACGGCAGCCCTCTGCCGCGCCGAGGGCGTGCAGGCGGTGACCGTGCAGGCGGATGTATCCACCGCCGAGGGCTGCAAGGCACTGTTCGATGCCGCAGCCGAGGCCTTTGGCCGGGTGGATGTGCTGGTGAACAACGCGGGCATCACCCGGGACAACCTCATCCTGCGCCTGACCGAGCAGGATTTTGACGCGGTGCTGGACACCAACCTGAAAAGCGCCTTTCTCTGCTGCAAGGAGGCCGCCCGCCGCATGGTGCGCCAGCGCTATGGCCGCATCGTGAACCTTTCCAGCGTGGTGGCGCTGCGCGGCAATGCCGGGCAGACCAACTACGCCGCCAGCAAGGCGGGGCTCATCGGCCTGACCAAGAGCCTTGCCCGGGAATTGGCCGCGCGGAACGTGACCGTGAACGCGGTAGCGCCCGGCTTTATCGACACCGACATGACTGCCGTGCTGCCGGAGGCGGTGCGCACCGGCATGACGCAGGGCATCCCCGCAGGCCGCGCAGGCCAGCCGGAGGATGTGGCGCAGGCAGTGGCGTTTTTTGCCGCAGAACAAAGCAGCTATCTCACCGGGCAGGTGCTCTGTGTGGACGGCGGCATGGCAATGTAAAGGAGAACCCTTATGGAAAAACGCAGAGTTGTGATCACCGGCCTTGGCACGGTGAACCCGCTGGGCAACAACGTGGCGGACAGCTGGGCAGCAGCCCGTGCCGGTAAATGCGGCATCGGCCCCATCACCCAGTTCGACACCACCGACTTCAAGTGCAAGCTGGCCGGTGAGGTAAAGGATTTTGATCCCGAGACTGTGGTGGACAAAAAGGAAGTCCGCAAGATGGCCCGCTTCACCCTGCTGGCGCTGGGCGCTGCGGCAGAAGCCATTGCAGACAGCGGCCTTGATACCGAGGCCGAGGGCAAGGACATCGGCGTCATCCTGTCCAGCGGTATCGGCGGTCTGCCCACGATCGAGGAGCAGCACGCCCGCGGCGAGGAAAAGGGCATGGAGAAGGTAAGCCCCTACTTTGTGCCCATGGCCATTGCCAACATGGCAGCGGCACAGGTGGCCATCCGCTTCGGCCTGAAGGGCATGTGCACCTGCCCGGTCACGGCCTGCGCCGGCGGCACCAACGCTGTGGGCGACGCCTTCCACCGCATCCGGGACGGCTACGAGCCGGTGATGGTCTGCGGCGGCGCGGAAAGCTGCATCAGCCCCTTGGGCATCGGCGGCTTTACCAGCATGAAGGCGCTTTCCACCGCTACCGACCCGGACGCTGCCAGCCTGCCCTTTGACGCCCGCCGCGGCGGTTTTGTCATGGGTGAGGGCAGCGGTGTGCTGGTGCTGGAAGAGCTGGAGCACGCAAGAGCGCGCGGCGCACACATCTATGCCGAGGTGGTGGGCTACGGTGCCAACTGCGACGCCTACCACTTTACCGCGCCCGCACCCGGCGGCGCAGGTGCCATCGACTGCATGAAGCTGACCCTGGCCGATGCGGACATCGCACCGGAGCAGGTGGACCACATCAACGCTCACGGCACCGGCACCCACATGAACGATGCCTGCGAGACTGCCGCCATTCACACAGTGTTCGGCGCACACGCCAAGGAGATGACCGTGGTCAGCACCAAGAGCATGACCGGCCATCTGCTGGGCGGTGCGGGCGGCATTGAGGCCGTGTTCACCGCGCTGGCACTGCGGGATCAGTTCGCCCCGCCCACCATCCACTACGCCCAGCCCGACCCGGAGTGTGATCTGGACTATGTGCCCAACACCGGGCGGCAGCAGGAGATGCAGTATGCACTGAGCAACAGCCTTGGCTTTGGCGGCCACAACGCCTGCATCGCCCTGCGCAGATGGGAGGGCTGACCCATGGCAGAGCCCCGTACCGTGCGTGAAAACGCCAACACCCTGAGCAGTGTACAGATCGCGGAGATCCTGCCACACCGCTACCCCTTTGCTCTCGTGGACCGCGTTCTGGACTACGAGCCGGGGCAGTGGGCCATCGGCCGCAAGTGCGTCACCCGCAACGAGGAATTCTTCAACGGCCACTTCCCGGCGCAGCCGGTCATGCCCGGCGTACTGCTGCTGGAAGCGCTGGCGCAGACCGGCGCTGTGGCGGCGCTGAGCCTACCGGAAAACAAGGGCAAGCTTGCGCTGTTCGGCGGCATCAAGAGTGCCCGCTTCCGCAAGCAGGTCACCCCCGGGGACGTGCTCACCCTCCACTGCGAGCTGGTGCAGCAGCACGGCGCTGTGGGCGTAGGCAAGGCCTCGGCATGGGTGGACGGCAAGTGTGCCGTCACCGCAGAGCTGACCTTTGTGCTGACCGAAGCAGCGGAATAAAAATGAATGCAAAAAGAGATAGGCGATCCCTTTTCGGGAAAGCCTATCTCTTTTTTGTTGGGATTATTTGTGCTTATTCCGGCCGACTTACTCTGCGGCAGCTGTCCCGGCGTCTGCTTCAGCAGCGGGGGCAGACTCTGCCGGGGTGGTTTCTGTTGGGGCGGTCGCCGCTTGTTCCTTCTCCACCCACTCCCGCACACGGTCGGGGCGGTTGGTAATGTAGGCATCGGCGCTGGTGCGCAGCAGGCTGCGGACGGAATCCTCTGTGTCCACTGTCCACAAAGACACCTTGATGCCCATCTCGTGCAGTTTGTCGATGAAACCGGCGTTTTTGTAGGCGGTGTGGTACTCACAGCTGACCCACTCCGGCACAAAATCCAGACTGCGGATGTAGGTGGGCAGGTCCCGCTGCGCCATTAGGTTCTTGTAGATCTCGTTCAGGCTCTCACCGGGGAAGTTTGCCCGCAGCATACTTACCTTGTCGCTCATCCAGCGGGTCATCCAGCTGCAATTTTCCTCATCTGCGTCTGCCGTCGGCAGGGCAGTGTCCATGGCTTCCATGTCGTCCATGCCGTTGGTCAGTCCCAGATCCTTCCAGATGATGGGCGGCGGCAGCAGCATGCTTTCCAGCTCGCCGTATACCAGCGCACCTACCCGCAATTCGGGCATCAACTGCTTTGCCTGCCGCAGCAGCGCGTGGTTGAAGGAGATCAGAATCACCTGATCCACGATCTCCGTCTGCCGCAGCACCTCCAGCACCCGGGGCACAAAGTCCGGGTCGTTGTCCATGGTGGATTTCAGTTCCAGATGCACGGTGCATCCCGGCATCTGCTTGCACAGCTCCATGGCTTCCTGTAAGGTAGCAATCTTTTCGTCCTGATAGATGGCGTCCTTCCAGCTGCCGAAATCCAGCTCTTTCAGATCGCCCATGGTCATATCATAGATCTTGCCGGAAATATCCGTGTGCAGATCGATCATATAGTCGTGGTGGATCACAAGCCCGGCGTCAATGGTCTGCTGTACGTCCATCTCTACGCCGTCCGCGCCAATCTCCATGGCTTTTTTAAAGGCTGTCAGGGTATTTTCCGGTGCAAGATAGGAAGCACCGCGGTGTGCAATGATCTGTGGTGTCATAAATTTTCTCCGTTATCAGTTCGTCCTCACACGTTTACGCCCCGGCGCTGCCATACCGCAAACAGTGCCGGGGCGCTTGCTCAGGTCAGGTCCTCGCCGTCCGAGGCAATGACCTTTTTGTACCAGTAAAAGCTGTCCTTCCGGCTGCGGGCAAGGGTGCCGTTGCCGTCGTTGTCCTTGTCCACATAGATAAAGCCGTACCGCTTTTTCATCTCGCCGGTAGAAGCGCTTACAAGGTCGATGGGACCCCATGTGGTGTAGCCCATCAAGGGCAGACCGTCCTCGTTGATGGCCTTTTCCATCTCCTCGATGTGCGCGCGCAGGTAGTCGATGCGGTAGCTGTCGTGGATGGAGCCGTCCGGCTCTACGGTATCCACCGCGCCCAGACCGTTCTCCACGATGAACATGGGCTTTTCGTACCGGTCGTAGATGGTGTTCAGGGTCACCCGCAAACCCACCGGGTCAATGGCCCAGCCCCACTCGCTGGCCTTCAGGTAGGGGTTCTTCACCGATGCAGACACGGCGTTGCCTTCCGCATTCTCTGCCGCCATCAGCGCTTTATCCACCGTGATGCAGCGGCTGGAATAGTAGCTGAAGGACACAAAATCCACCGTGCCCTCCCGCAGCGTGCGGTCGTCCTCGGGCTGTGTGTGCAGCTGCACACCGGCGCGCTCCATCCGCTTTTTTGCCCACACGGGGTAAGCGCCGCGCACCTGTACGTCGGTAAAGAAATAGTTGTCCCGGTCGGCCTCCTGTGCCGCCCGCACATCCTCCGGGGCGCAGGTGCGGGGGTAGAACTGACCCGCCGCCAGCATACAGCCCACCATGGCGTCCGGCATTTTTTCGTGCGCCAGTTTTACCGCCTTTGCGCTGGCTACCAGCTCGTGATGGGCGGCCTGATATTTGACCTGTTCCACGTTCTCGCCGGGGTAGAACACCAGCCCTGCACCGGTAAAGGACAGGTGCAGCAGCATGTTGATCTCATTAAAGGTGAGCCAGTACTTTACCTTGCCCTTGAAGCGGTCGAACAGCACCTCGCAGTAGTGGACGTAGGCGTCCACCATGCGGCGGTCCTTCCAGCCGCCGTATTTTTTGATCAGGGCAATGGGGGTATCAAAGTGGCAGATGGTGACCAGCGGCTCGATGCCGTACTTATGGCACTCGTCAAAAATGCTGTCATAGAAAGCCAGCCCCGCCTCGTTGGGCTGGGCGTCATCGCCGTTGGGCAGGATGCGGGTCCATGCAATGGACAGCCGGAAGCACTTGAAGCCCATCTCTGCAAACAGGGCGATATCCTCTTTATAATGATGATACAGGTCAATAGCCTCGTGGCTGGGGTAGAAATGCGCGGCATCGCAGTCCAGCATTTCCATATAGCCCGTTGCCACCGGAAAACGGTCCGCACCGAAGGGGGTCACATCCACCGTTGCCAGACCCTTGCCGTCTGCCTGCCATGCACCCTCGCACTGGTTGGCGGCGGTAGCGCCGCCCCACAAAAAGCCCTTGGGAAATTTGCCCATACTCTTTACCTCCCTGTTTACTTTTGCGCCCCTGCGGAGCGCAGATATACTCATACTATTATGATACCGCAACTGGCGGCGCTTGTCCATGACTGCATTTTGCAAAGGTGGGTGCATTTGGGGATAAAGTACGACTTTTATCGTCAAAACGCCGAAATTTCCTGCTGCTTTTTGCGCACTTTTCACGATAAAAACACAAAACTTGCCTGTTTTTCTTTTATTCTGTTCCTTTTAAACCGCGCGGCAGTATGGTAGAATAATAGGGTAAGAGCTGTGCTGCGCTGCTGCGCTGCTGAGAACATGGAAAAATGGAGTGTTTGATTATGACAGAGTTCAAACCCATCAAAGAAGGCAAGGTCCGCGAGATCTACGACAATGGCGACAGCCTGATCATGGTTGCCACCGACCGCATTTCTGCGTTTGACGTCATCCTGAAAAACAAGGTCACCAAAAAGGGCACCGTGCTCACCCAGATGAGCAAGTTCTGGTTCGATTACACCCGCGATCTGCTGCCCAACCACATGCTGAGCGTGGATGTGCAGGATATGCCGGAGTTCTTCCGTCAGCCCCAGTTCACCGGCAACAGCATGATGTGCCGCAAGCTGACCATGCTGCCCATCGAGTGCATTGTGCGCGGCTACATCACCGGCAGCGGCTGGGCAAGCTACCAGAAGACCGGCAAGGTGTGCGGCATCCAGCTGCCCGAGGGCCTCAAGGAGTCCGATAAGCTGCCCGAGCCCATCTACACCCCCTCCACCAAGGCAGAGATCGGCGACCACGACGAGAACATCTCCTACGAGCAGAGCATCGACGTGCTGGAGAAGCAGTTCCCCGGCCACGGTCTGGAGTACGCCACTAAGCTCCGCGATTACACCATTGCTCTGTACAAGAAGTGCGCCGAGTATGCACTGTCCCGCGGCATCATCATTGCCGACACCAAGTTCGAGTTTGGTCTGGACGAGGACGGCAACGTGGTGCTGGGCGATGAGATGCTGACCCCGGACTCCTCCCGCTTCTGGCCGCTGGAGGGCTACGAGCCGGGTCACAGCCAGCCCTCCTTCGACAAGCAGTTCGTGCGCGACTGGCTGAAGGCCAACCCCGACAGCAACTACGACCTGCCGCAGGATGTCATTGACAAGACCATTGCCAAGTATCTGGAGGCTTACGAGCTGCTGACCGGCAAGAAGCTGTAAGCGTATCCCATATCCATAAAAATCAGGGCCGCTGCGGAAAATTTTCCGCAGCGGCCTTTTTGCGTCCCGCCCTCTTGACATTGAGCGGGGATATGGATAAAATATGTATCGTATCAAACAGTTTCACATCGAACAATTTGAACAGAGGAAAAACATTATGTGTACACAGCACCCTATTGAAGAGCCCTGCAAGCTGGACCCGCCGTGGGATGGGCCGCAGGTCATCCCCGCCCAGCTGCGCCGGGTGGATAACCTGATCTTCCGCAGGCTGAACCAGTTTTCCCGCGCCAACGGGGTAGAGCAGATCACCCCCATGCACGGGTGGATCATCGAGTATCTTTACCGCCACCGGGACGAGCAGGTGTTCCAGCGGGACATCGAGCGGGAGTTTTCCATTACCCGCTCCACGGTGACGAACATTTTGCAGCTGATGGAGCGCAAGGGCTACATCCAGCGGCAGAGCGTGCCGCAGGACGCCCGGCTCAAGCAGCTGGTTTTGACCGAGGAGGGCATCCAACGGCACGAAAAGACTCTGCTTTCCTTCCACCAGACCGACGATTATGTGGCCGGACTGCTGACCGAGGAGGAGAACGCAGAGCTGCTGCGGCTGCTGAACAAGCTGCGGGAGGCGTTGAAATAAAGGAGAGCGAACCCTCTCAGGCGCTCCCGCGCCAGCTCCCCCGAAGGGGGAGCCAAGGTCTAAAGTTTGTTGCTAAAGTATTAGGCATAATGAGAAAGTTTCCGGCAGTGCCCTTGCCTCTCCCTTTGGGAGAGGTGTCACCGCAGGTGACGGAGAGGGCGCACGCCGTTAGACCTAGTGCTAAAGCTTTAAACGCAATAAGAAACTTTCCCGCATGCCAAAGGCTCCCTCCCAGAGGGAGCTGTCGCCGCAGGCGACTGAGGGAGTTCAGCCACCTTTTCCGTCAAAGTGCTGAAAAAGGGCTTGTTAAATTAGTAATTATGAACATTTTACGAAACGCCTTGACATTTAAAATGTTTTGTATAGAATTGTTTCGTACCAAACAAATAAATTCAAATAGGAGGGAACTCAGATGATCAAAAAGCTTGTGTCGCATCTGGGCGAGTATAAAGCCGCCTCGATCAAGACACCGCTCTTTGCTGCGCTGGAAGCCATTATGGATGTGCTGCTGCCCACCATCATGGCCTTTATCATCGACCAGGGCATTGAAAAGGGCGATATGAACGCCATCATCCGCTACGGTCTGCTTACCTTTCTGGTGGCAGCCATTGCGCTGGTGCTGGGCGTGCTGGCGGGCAAGTACGCCGCCGAGGCATCCACCGGCTTTGCCGGAAATCTGCGCGATGCCATGTATGAAAACATCCAGCATTACTCTTTTTCCAACATCGACAAATTTTCCACGGCAGGTCTTGTCACCCGCATGACTACCGACGTGACCAACGTGCAGAACGCCTTTCAGATGATCCTGCGCATGTGCGTGCGCGCTCCGGTGCATCTGGTGTTTGCCATGTTCATGGCCGTAGTCATCGGCGGCCCGCTGTCGCTGGTGTTTGTGGTGGCAGTGGCTTTTCTGGTGGCGGTGCTGGCTGCCATCATGATCCCCACCTTCCGCATCTTTGACCGGGTGTTCAAGAACTACGATAACCTCAACGCCTCGGTGCAGGAGAACGTTTCTGCCATCCGCGTAGTCAAAAGCTTCGTGCGCGAGGGTTTTGAGAACGAAAAATACACTGCCGCCTGCGAGAGCCTGTACAAGCAGTTCGTCAACGCCGAAAGCCGTCTGAGCTTCAACAACCCTGCCATGTTGGTGGCAGTGTACGGCTGCAATATCGCGCTGAGCTGGTTCGGCGCAAAGTATGTGCTGCACGGTGCCATTACCACCGGTCAGCTGAACGCCCTGTTCGGCTATATCATGAACATCCTTATGGCATTGATGATGCTGAGCATGGCCTTTGTCATGATCGCCATGTCCGCCGCTTCTGCCAAGCGTATCGTGGAGGTGCTGGACGAGCACACCGACCTGCCCCCGGCAAAGCAGCCGGTGCAGCAGGTGGCAGATGGCAGCATCCAGTTTGACCACGTTACCTTCAAGTATAAGCATGGCAGCGGCCAGCCGGTGCTGAACGATATCAGCTTTACCATCCAGCCCGGCGAGACGCTGGGCATCATCGGCGGCACCGGCAGTGCAAAGTCCAGTCTGGTGCAGCTGATCCCCCGCCTGTACGATGCCGAGAGCGGTACCGTGCGGGTGGGCGGCGTGGATGTGCGGGATTATAACCTTGACGTGCTGCGCCGCGAGGTCTCCATGGTGCTGCAGAAGAATGTGCTGTTCAGCGGCACCATTCTGGATAACCTCCGCTGGGGCGATGCCAACGCCACCGAGGAAGAGTGCATCCGCATGGCAAAGCTGGCCTGCGCGGATGAGTTCATCCAGCGCTTCCCGGATAAGTACAATACATGGATCGAGCAGGGCGGCTCCAACGTGTCCGGCGGCCAGAAGCAGCGCCTGACCATTGCCCGCGCCCTGCTGCGCAAGCCCAAGGTGCTGATTTTGGACGACTCCACCAGCGCCGTGGATACCGCGACCGATGCCAAGATCCGCAAGGCCTTCCGGGAGGAGATCCCCGGCACGACCAAGATCATCATTGCACAGCGCATCTCCTCGGTGCAGGATGCAGACCGCATTCTGGTGCTGGATAACGGCCAGATCAACGGTCTGGGCACCCATGAGGAGCTGCTGGCGACCAATGCCATCTATCAGGAGGTCTACAACAGCCAGACCCAGGGCGGCGGCGATTTTGACAAGCAGGGAGGTGCGCAGTAATGGCAGTAAAAGAAGTACATGGCCCCGGCCCGCGGGGCGCACGGGGGCCGCGCCCCAAGGTGGAAAACCCGGGCAAGCTGCTGAAGCGCATTATGGATGAAGTGTTCCGCAACTATCTGCCCCACTGCATCCTTGTGCTTGTGTGCATCGTGGTCAGTGCGCTGGCCAATGTGCAGGCCAGCCTGTTCTTGCAGACTTTGATGGACGATTATATCGTGCCCATGACCCGCCAGCAGGACCCCAGCTTTGCACCGCTGGCCGATGCACTGGTGCGGATGTGCTGCATCTACCTTGTGGGCATTCTGGCCGCATGGGCCAACGCCCGCATCATGGTCAACGTAACACAGGGCACGCTGCGCAATCTGCGCACCAAGCTGTTCACCCACATGGAAAGCCTGCCCGTCCGGTATTTTGACACCCATCCCCACGGCGATATCATGTCCGTGTACACCAACGATGTGGATACCCTGCGCCAGATGCTCAGCCAGAGCATCCCGCAGCTGGTGTCCAGCGTCATCACCATCGTGTCGGTGTTTTTCAGCATGTGTATGCTCAGCTGGCAGCTGACCATCGTTACCATGCTCATGGTGGCGCTGATGCTGTTCTGTTCCAAGCAGATCGCAAAAAGCTCCTCCAAATACTTCATCCAGCAGCAGCGGGATCTGGGCAAGGTGAACGGCTACATCGAGGAGATGATGGAGGGCCAGAAGGTGGTCAAGGTGTTCACCCACGAGCAGCAGACCCTTGCCGGCTTCCGTGCGCTGAACGACCAGCTGAAGGAAAGCGCCAAGCAGGCCAACGCCTTCTCCAACATTATGATGCCGGTCAACGCCCAGCTGGGCAACATCAGCTACGCCATCTGCGCACTGACTGGTGCAGCCATGGCCGTTGGCGGCGTTGGCGGCATGACCCTTGGCACCGTGGTGGCTTTCCTCAGCCTGAACAAGGGCTTCAATATGCCCATCAGTCAGGTGTCCATGCAGGCCAACAGCGTCATCATGGCACTGGCCGGTGCAGAGCGCATCTTCAAGATGATGGACGAGCCCAGCGAGACCGACGAGGGCTATGTGACGCTGGTAAATGCCAAGTACGACCGCAACGACCAGCTGGTGGAAACTGCCGAGCGCACTGGCCTGTGGGCGTGGAAGCACCCCCACCACGACGGCACCGTTACCTACCACAAGCTGGCGGGCGATATCACCTTTACGGACGTAGACTTTGGCTATGTGCCGGAAAAGACGGTGCTGCACGACATCAACCTGTATGGTCGTCCGGGACAGAAGATCGCCTTTGTCGGCTCCACCGGTGCAGGCAAGACCACCATCACCAACCTGATCAACCGCTTCTACGATATTCAGGAGGGCAAGATCCGCTACGACGGCATCAACATCCACAAGATCAAAAAGGCCGATCTGCGCCGCTCGCTGGGCATCGTGCTGCAGGACACCCACCTGTTTACCGGCACGGTGATGGAGAATATCCGCTACGGCCGGCTGGATGCCACCGATGAAGAGTGCATCGCTGCCGCCCGTCTGGCCAACGCCGATGGCTTTATCAAGCGCCTGCCGGAGGGCTACAACACCATGCTGACCGGCGATGGCGCCAACCTCTCGCAGGGACAGCGCCAGCTGCTTGCCATTGCCCGCGCAGCCGTGGCAGACCCCCCGGTGCTGATTCTGGACGAGGCGACCTCCTCCATTGATACCCGCACCGAAGCGCTGGTGCAGCGCGGCATGGACGGCCTGATGTACGGCCGCACCAGCTTTGTCATCGCCCACCGCCTGTCCACCGTCCGCAATGCAGACTGCATCGTGGTGCTGGAACAGGGCCGCATCATCGAGCGCGGCAGCCACGACGAGCTGATCGCCAAAAAGGGCAAGTATTACCAGCTTTATACCGGTAATCTGGCCGAAAACTAAGCAATTTCCAACCTTCTTACAAAGCCGCCGCACAGCCATGCCGCCGTGCGGCGGCTCTTTTTTACTCCCATGAAGAAGTAATTCTGGAAAATCCGCAGATTTTCCAGAATTGCAAATATAAAAATAATTTTCCGCTGAAGATGGCCAAAGCGCACGCGGTGGCCATTCAAAATCGTCCGCTCCACGGTATACAAATGCCCCGGGCTGTGCTAGAATGGAGCAAACGAGTAGAAAAGGCTGGTGAGTGTATGCACCCTCTGACGGAATATCCCCGCCC
The DNA here is from genome assembly GCF_023347295.1 of Faecalibacterium sp. I3-3-33. Lineage (NCBI taxonomy): Bacteria > Bacillati > Bacillota > Clostridia > Eubacteriales > Oscillospiraceae > Faecalibacterium > Faecalibacterium sp. I3-3-33. The sequence continues at coordinate 2,557,044 of NZ_CP094469.1, read as the reverse complement.
GGCCATGCGCCGGGACAGCTACGAGAACCTGAACGGCCCGTGGCAGTACGCCATCACCGCCTCGGCACAGCGCCCGGCGGGCTGGGATGGTGAGATCTTGGTGCCCTACGCGCCGGAGTGCCGCGCCTCCGGGGTGGGGCGCACATTGCAGCCCGGGCAGTGGCTGCACTACCACCGATACTTTGCGCCGCCCGCCGGGACGGGCGGCAGGGTGCTGCTGCATTTCGGTGCAGTGGACTACGCCTGTGCCGTGCAGGTGAACGGCCATCTGGTGGGCGGTCACCGGGGCGGCTACTGGTCCTTTACGCTGGATATCACCGCGCAGCTCAACGGCACAGGCCGCAACAGCCTGTGGGTGGCGGTGCAGGACCCCACCGGCCACGGCACACAGGCGCGGGGCAAGCAGACCTTGCAGCCCGGCGGGATGTTCTACCCCGCGCAGAGCGGCATCTGGCAGACGGTCTGGCTGGAGCGCGTGCCGGAAAATTACATCCAGTCTCTCACCGTTACGCCGGACTACGATGCCCGCACCGTGACCGTGAAAGCCCATACCTCTGCACCCGGCGGCGCAGCGAACCTGTGGGCGGTGGTGCGCGCCGGGGGCGTGACCATTGCCGAGGATTGGGGCGGTGATGAGGCCGACCGGGACGGCACGGTGACGCTGCATATTGCGGACGAATATTTCTTTCCGTGGAGCCCGGATACGCCCTTTTTGTACGACCTGACCGTGGGCACCACGCAGGGAGAGGAAGAGCAGTTCGACACCGTGCACAGCTACTTTGCCCTGCGCAAGTGGAGCTGCGCACCGGACGCACGGGGCGTGCTGCGCTTCTGCCTGAACGATAACCCCATTCTGCTCAACGGCCTACTGGATCAGGGCTACTGGCCGGAGGGGTTGTACACCCCGCCCTCGGATGCGGCGGTGGAGCGGGAGTTGAGCGAGGTAAAGGCGCTGGGCTACAACCTGCTGCGCAAGCACGCAAAGCTTGAGCCGCAGCGCTGGTACTACCACTGCGACAGGCTTGGGCTTGTGGTCTGGCAGGATATGGTCAACGGCGGCAGTAAGTATAACTTGTGGTTCGTCACCTACCTGACCAATGTTTTGCAGCCGCTTATGCGCCGCCTGCCGGACAAGGCGGCGCTGTGGGGGCTGCTGAGCCGGGGCAGCGAAAGCAGCCGGGAAGAATACCGCCGGGAGCTGGAAGATACGGTGCAGGCGCTGCGCTGCCACCCCTGCGTGGGCTGCTGGGTGCCCTTTAACGAGGGCTGGGGACAGTACGATGCCGCCGGGGCAGTACAGGCCATCCGCGCGCTGGACGACACCCGGCTTGTGGACGAAGCCAGCGGCTGGTACGATCAGGGCGGCGGGGATGTATACTCCCTGCACAACTACTTTTACCCCCTGCGGGTGCGCCCGCAGACCCGCACCATAGCCCTGAGCGAATACGGCGGTATTGCATGGCCTATGCCGGGGCATGAGCCGCCCCGCAAGACCTACGGCTACGGCACGGCCAAAAGCAGGGAGGAGCTGACCGCCCGGTACAAAAAATTGCAGCTGGGCACGGTGCTGCCGCAGCTGCAAAAGGGGCTTTCGGCGCTGGTATACACCCAGCTGACCGACGTGGAGGACGAGGTGAATGGTCTGTTCACCTACGATCGCACCGCCATCAAGCCGGACGCCAACGCCGTCCGTTCGGTGAACGCCGCCCTTGCCGCAGAGTTTGCAAAAGTAATAAAATAAAAAACAACGCCCGGATTTTCCACCTTCCGCAGAAAGAATGTGGAAAACCCGGGCGCATTATTTTACAAGGTCATCAGCTGTTGGTGCTGTTGGCGCTGGTGGCGTTCACGATCTTGGCGGCGGGCAGCTTGCCCATGGCAGAGCTGCTCAGGGTGCTCGCCATCTGGGCACCGTAGGCGGCAAGAGCATCGTCCAGCTCCTCGCCTTTCAGGTCGCTCAGGATCTGGCTGCGCAGAGCATCCAGCGTGGAGACGCCCAGCGGGTCCAGACGGACGGCCAGCATCAGGGCGTAGCCGGAGTACTGGATGGCGGCTGCCTGCCCGTAGGCAAGGCCGCGCAGGGTATCGGCGGCACCTTCCTGCGTAAAGGCATCGGTCAGGTCGCTTTCGCTCAGCAGGTCGGTCTGCAGGGTGCTGGTGGAGGGGACCTCTGCGTCCAGTACGGCGCAGATCCCGGGCAGTGCGCTGCTTGCAATGCTGTTAAAGGCGGTCAGCTGGCTGGAAGTGTCCTCCGGGGCATTGGCATTGTAGCTGTCCGCAGCTGCCTTGGCAAGGGAGAGCATCTCGGCCTTCTGGTCATCAGTGGCAAAGGCGAAGGTGCTGGTGTTGTACAGGGGCACGGTGATAAAGCCGATCTCGTACATGGTGCTGTCCAGATGCTCGGTCAGCTCACCATCCTCCACAGGGGTCTCGCCGTCCTTGCCGTAGACAAGATCCAGCAGCAGGGTGTGCTTGTACTGCAGCTGCTGGAACAGCTTCAAAGTCTCCAGCCCGATGCCGTTGGCGGTGTAAGTGTCGCCGTAGTTGTCCATCAGCTGCTGGGCGTAGCTGTCGGCGGCAGACTTCTGCTCCTCGGTCAGCTCGCCGCCCAGCTCGGCAAAGCGGGCGTCTACGGCGGCAAGGGTCTGCAAAGTCTCAAGAGTCTTTTGCGCCACATAGTCCTTTACCACGGCGGTCTCGCCGGTGTCGGCATCGGTGGTGATGGTGGCCTTGAGGAAGGACTTTACCTTGCTGGTGTCCTGCTCAGAATCCGCCAGCTGCGCAGCCTGCTGGTAGGCATCGTACTGCGCCAGCAGGTACAGGCCGCTGGTCACCTCAAAATCGCCGATCTTGCCCACGGTGTCCGGGGTGGAGAGTGCACAGCCCACAAGGCTGACGGTCAGTGCAAGTGCGCATACCAGCGCAAGCAGTTTCTTTTTCATGCGTTTTGCTCCTTATTGTTTAAAATAGCATCCATTGCTTTCAGGATGTTTTGCAGCAGTTCCAGCGGCTTTTCGTCCGGCTGCAATACCACCGAGAGATAGGGCTTTGTGCCCGCCCCGGCGGTGACCCGGCCATTGAAAGCTTGCAGCAGGCCGCGGATCATGGCAAGGTCCAGCGTTTCCAGATTCAGCACGAGCGTATCCTTCTTCTGGGTCACCTCGTACACGCCCACGGCAGCGGCCTGTACGCGGACAAGGGAAACGTTGACCAGATCGCTCACCGAGGGCGGCGGGTCGCCGTAGCGGTCGATGAGTTCGTCCAGCACGTCGGCGGCGTCCTCCGGGGTCTGGATGGCGGCAATGCGCTTATAGGCTTCGATGCGGCCCGCGCCGTCCGGGATATACTTTTCCGGGATAAAGGCGTCCACCCGCAGGTCCACAAGACAATCGCTCTTGTCCCGCTGGACGGGCTCGCCCCGCGCCCGGGCAATGGCCTGTCCCAGCATTTTAACATAGAGGTCGTAGCCCACAGCTTCCATGTGGCCGTGCTGGCTGTGCCCCAGCAGACTGCCCGCGCCGCGGATCTGCAAATCCCGCATGGCGATGCGGAAGCCCGAGCCGAAAGCGGTGAACTCCCGGATGGCAGAAAGCCGCTTCTGGGCGATATCGGTCAGAGTCTTGTCCCGGCGGAAAGTGAAGTAGGCGTAGGCCTTGCGGCCGGAGCGCCCCACCCGCCCACGGATCTGGTACAGCTGTGCCAGACCCATGCGGTCGGCGTCCTCAATGATTAGAGTGTTGCAGTTGCGCACATCGATGCCGGTCTCGATAAGGGTGGTGCAGACCAGAATATCGATCTCGCCGTTCAGCAGGTGCTGCCACACGGGGTTCAGCTCTTCCTCGGTCATCTTGCCGTGGGCGATGCCCACCCGCGCACCCGGCACCATCTGGCTGACATGGGCGGCGCAGGCTTCAATGTTGTCCACCCGGTTGTGCAGGTAGTACACCTGCCCGCCCCGGGCAAGCTCCTTCTTCATGGCCTCGGCAAGGATGACGTCGTTATATTCCAGCACAAAGGTCTCCACCGGCTGCCGCTCGATGGGCGGCTGCTCGATGGTGGAAAGATCCCGGATGCCGCTTATGGCCATGTTCAGGGTGCGGGGAATGGGGGTGGCCGACAGGGTGAGCATATCCACCCCGATGAAGTTCTCCTTCAGCTTTTCCTTGTGCTTCACGCCGAAGCGCTGTTCCTCATCAATGATGACAAGGCCGAGGTCGTGGAACTTCACATCTTTGGACAGCAGCCGGTGGGTGCCCACCACGATATCCACGCTGCCGGCCTGTAAGCCGCGCAACGTCTCCTTTTGCTGCTTTGTGGTGCGGAAGCGGGACAGCATCCCGATCTTCACCGGAAAAGCCTCCATGCGGGAGAGCAGGGTGTTGTAGTGCTGCCACGCCAGCAGGGTGGTGGGTGCCAGCAGGGCGCACTGCTTGCCGCCCATGATGCACTTGAAGGCGGCGCGCAGCGCCACTTCGGTCTTGCCCACGCCCACATCGCCGCAGAGCAGCCGGTCCATGGGGTAACCCTTTTCCATGTCCTGCTTGATCTCGGCGGTGGCGTGCAGCTGGTCGTCGGTTTCGTCGTAGTCAAAGCGGGTCTCAAAGTCCCGCTGCCAGTCGCCGTCCGGCGGGAAGGCGTAGCCCGTGGCCTGACGGCGGCGGGCGTAAAGCTCGATCAGCTCCTGCGCCATCTCCTCGGTGGCCTTTTTCACCTTGGCGCGGGTGCGCTGCCACTCGGCACCGCCCAGCTTTGCCAGCTTTACCTTTTCCTCGTCGCCGGGGGCGGTGTAGCGGCTGAGCAGATCCAGCTGGGTCACCGGCACATACAGCACATCCGAGCCGGAATACTGCACCTTGAGGTAGTCCTTGGTAGCGCCCTGTACCTCTAACCGCTGGATCCCGGCGTACATCCCGACGCCGTGGCTCTGGTGCACCACATAGTCCCCGGGCTTGATGTCCGAAAGGCTGGACAGGGCGTTTTTGTTCTTTTTGCGCTTTTTGGCCTCGGCGGCGGCTTCCTCGTCCAGCCCGTGGCGGCGGCTGGAAAGCACCGCTGCGTGGGCAAAGGGGAAGGTGCACCCGGCGGTCAGGTGTCCGGGCAGAACCTGCAAAATGCCCTTGGCGGGGCGCACATCCCGGCTCATGCTCACGGCATAGCCCTTGTCGGCAAGGTCGCGGGTCAAAGCGGCTGCGCCCTTGGGCGTACCGGCAAACAGGGTGACAGCGTAGCCTTGGGCGATGAGCGGGTCTAAGTCCTCCCGCAGGGAGGCGAGGTCGCCGTTCCAGTTGGGGGCGGCAAAGGCTTCGGCATTGATAAGGTCTTTGAGCTTGAACTCGTTCATCCCGCGCAGGAAGTTCTCGCACAGCAGGGTGCTGTGGTTCTGAGCGGCAATGACAAGATCGTCCATGGTCTGGTACAGTACATCCAGTCCGGGGCAGAGCACGCCCTCCTCCAGCAGCCCGGTCAGCTCCTCGCTGCGGCGGAACTCGGTGGCCTTTTGGGCATCCCGGATGCCGCCCACTTCGTCCAGAATGAACAGCGGCGCGTCCAGATGGTCCAGCAGCGTGGCCGGGGCGGGGTAGCGGATGCCGTAATATTTATCCATGGCCTCCGGCATCAGGCCGGAATCCAGCTGGGAAAGATCGGCTTCGGTGGCCTTTTCCAGCGCGGTGCGGTGCTTGCCGCGCGCCTTTTTGATGGCGCTGCGCAGCGCCTCGGCGGTCTCGGCGGTGCTGCCGAACAGCACCTCGCGGGCAGGGGAGAGGTAGATTTTTTCCAGTGCGCCGTCCCGCCGCTGGGTCAGCAGGTCAAAGGAGGACATGGAGTCGATCTCGTCGTCCCAGTACTCCACGCGGGCGGGTTGACGCATATCCGGCGCGTAGAGATCCACGATATCGCCGCGCACGCTGAACTGTCCCGGGCCGTCCACCTGACTGCGCCGCACATACCCGGCGGCAAACAGCCGTGCCACCAGTGCTTCGCGGTTATACACCATGCCGGGCTTCAGGGTAAGGGTGTTCTGGATAAATTCTGCTCGGGGCACGGTGTACTGCAAAAGCGCTTCGGCGGGCACGCAGACGGCCTGCAGCCGCCCGCCTGCCAGTGCGCCCAGCACCGAAAGGCGGCGGTACTCGTACTCGCGGCCTGCACCCTCCACCGGGCGCAGCATAAAGTCCCGGGGCGGGAACACCGCAGCGGCAAGCCCCAGCGCCTTGAGGTCGTCCGCAAAATGGGTGGCCTCGGCCTCGCCGGGGGTCACGATGCACAGTACCCGGCCAAGGTCTTTTTGCAGGGCGGCATACAGCAGCGCCCTGCCTGCGGGCGGCAGGCCGAACAGCGCCGCCGGCCCTGCGGAGCCAAAGCTTGCGGCAACCTTCTGATATTCCGGGGTGGCCTTGAGTAAGGCTTCGTACATGGAAAAACCTCCTTTCCTGTCAGGATGACCATTGAAAATGCGCGGCGGTTAGCGGGTTCGTTCCGCTTACCCGTTATACTTGCTCTGTGCCAGACTTAGCTTACCGTCCATGATGAGCTTTGCGGCGGCTTCAAGGTCGGCGTAGCGGTCGGCGATGGCCTTGGCGTCCTCCGGCGGGAACTTGCCCAGCACCCATGCGGCAAGGTCGTAGTCCGGGTGGGGCTTTGCGCCGATGCCGATGCGGATGCGGGGGAAGTTCTCCCCGCCCAGCCGGGCAATGATGCTTTTCAGGCCGTTGTGCCCGCCCGCAGAGCCGGAGGGACGGATACGCAGCTTGCCGGGTGCCTGTGTGATATCATCGCACAGCACCAGCACATGGTCGGCAGGAATCTTGAAAAAGCCCGCCATGGGGGCGATGGAATCGCCGGAGAGGTTCATGTAGGTCAGGGGTTTCAGCAGCACCACCTTGTGGCCATTCACCTCGCCCTGTCCCCACAGGCCTTGGAACTTGGTCTTGCCCACAGAGATGTTCCATTTGTCGGCTAAAGCGTCCAGCGCGGCAAAACCGGCGTTGTGGCGGGTGCCATCGTACTTTGCTTCGGGGTTGCCCAGCCCTGCAATGAGCCAGATATCGTTTTCATTCATGATATGATAATACCTTTTCCTGATAATAGTGTGATACAACATCTAAGTATAACATACGCGCGCGCAAAAAGATATACATTATAAGCGAAATGGGCAAAAAATGCCCCCATGCCGCAGGGCACAGGGGCAAAAGGGTTTATTACAGGTTCAGCGTGATGGCGGCGGCCTTCCAGCGGCCGTCCTCCTTCACCATGGTGATGGTGCCGGACACCTGCGCGGCGGCGGTGCTGTCCGTGGCGGTCAGCAGGGCGGCGGAAAAGTCGTAGCAGTTTTCTGCCCCGGCGCGCTTTTTCAGGGTGAGGTCAGCGGGTGTCAGCTTGTCGCCGGACTGCCCGGCCAGCGCGGTGATGCGGGTGGGCAGGCGGTTTGCCATGACTTTATCAAGGCAGTCGGCTGTCATGGCATCGCCCAGCTGCGCTTGAAGAAAGGCGTACAGCCCATCGGTGTCCACTGCGGCAAGCCCCGGTTCGCTGCCGGAGGGTGCGGCGGCGTCTACGGCCTGCTCCACGGCAGAAGAGCATGAGAGCAGCTGCTGCACCACGAACTCGGCCTGCTTTTTGGCGGGGTCGCTGCGCAGACGGGTCAGGGCGAACACGGCGGCAACAGCCGCGAAGAAAAGGACAAGGCTCAATGCCTGCTTGCGAAAGCTTTCAGACTTCATACGCAGCTCCCTTCCGGCAGAACGTTACTTGCTCTGCTCGTTTTCCAGCTTCTGCTTTTTGGCGATGTAGGCTTCCATCTTGGGCTCTGCCCAGCCGTCCAGATTGGTCTGGCGCTCCCGGGCGATGCCCAGTGCCTGTGCGGGCACATCCTTGGTAATGGTGCTGCCGGCGGCGGTGTAGGCACCATCGCCCACCTTGACCGGGGCCACAAGGTTGGTGTTGCAGCCGATGAAGCAGTAGTCGCCGATCTGGGTGCGGAACTTGTCCTTGCCGTCGTAGTTGCAGGTGACGGTGCCGCAGCCGAAGTTGCAGTACTTGCCCACATCACTGTCGCCAATGTAGGTCAGATGGCTCACGGTGTTGCCACGGGCAAAGTTGGAGTTCTTGGTCTCCACATAGGCACCCAGATGCACGCCGTAGTCGGTGACAGTGTTCACCCGCACATGGGTGAAGGGGCCGATGTTGTTGTGGGGGCCGATGTGGCTGCCGTAGATCTGGCTGGCATTCACGGTAGTGCCCTCGTCCACGGTGCTGTCCTCGATGAGGGTGTTGGGGCCGATGACGCAGCCTGCGCCGATGACCGTTTTGCCCCGCAGGATGGTGCCCGCAAGGATCACAGCACCCGGGGCAATGACCACCTCCGGGTCGATCTGTACGGTGCGGCTGTTGATGACAACGCCGTTTGCAATGTGCTGCACAAGGATGTCCTCGCGGGCAGCCTCGGCGGCGTCCAGCTGTGCCAAGGCAGCGGCACGGGCCTGCTCAGAAATGGAATTCTGCATAAAAAAGTCTCCCTTCCCACCAAAGCGCGCGGCGGAAGAGAGACAGGAAAGGCGACCGGAAAATTGTTGCCTGTCCGCCCCAGCACCCCGCTGCGGAAAGCTTTGTTCCGACAAAATAGAATTTGAAAAGTTACAGGGATAGAAAGTTGTATCCAACAGGACGAGAAATCGCGTGTATAAACAAAAAACCTCTCGAACTTTCTCCCATTCTATACTACCTTAAAACTTGGAGAATTTCAAGAGATTTGCATAAAAAATAACAGACAAATTCGGGATTTTGCATGGTGGAAAGGAATGGATTTTCTGGTATAATAGTTTAGCATTCACAAAACAATGTTCATCGTACGTTCAAGACAAGGCAAACGATGAGACCACGGCAAGTGTACCGATGGTCACGAATGGGAGGTAAACAACGCATGAGCAAAAAGTATCTGTACTACTTCAGCGAAGGCAATGACGCTTTCGGCGGTGACAAGGTCACCATGAAGAACACGCTGGGCGGCAAGGGTGCCGGTCTGGCCGAGATGACCGCAGCCGGTATGCCGGTGCCGCAGGGCTTCACCATCACCACCGACGCCTGCACCCAGTATTACGCAGACGGCCGTCAGATCAATGACGACATCACTGCTGACATCTTTGAGCACCTCAAGGGTCTGGAAGAGATCACCGGCAAGAAGTTCGGCGACAACACCAACCCCCTGCTGGTCTCCGTCCGTTCCGGCGCACGTCAGTCCATGCCCGGTATGATGGACACCATCCTGAACCTGGGCCTGAACGACGAGGCTGTTGAGGGTCTGGCAAAGAAGACCGGCAACGCCCGCTTTGCATACGACTGCTACCGCCGCTTCGTGCAGATGTTCGCCGACGTCGTTATGATGGTCCCGAAGAGCCTGTTCGAGGTCGAGATCGACAAGATGAAGGAAGCCAAGGGCGTCAAGAACGACGTGGACCTGACTGCTGACGACCTGAAGGAACTGGTCGGCACCTTCAAGAAGATCTACGAGGAGAACGAAGGCCGTCCCTTCCCGCAGGATCCCCGCGATCAGCTGATCGAGGCTGTCAAGGCCGTGTTCCGCAGCTGGGATAACCCCCGTGCAAACGTCTACCGTAAGATGAACGAGATCCCCTACGAGTGGGGCACCGCTGTCAACGTGCAGCAGATGGCCTTTGGTAACTCCGGCGACCGTTCCGGCACCGGCGTTGCATTCACCCGTGACCCCGCCACCGGCGCTAAGAAGCTGATGGGCGAGTACCTGATCAATGCACAGGGCGAGGACGTTGTTGCCGGCGTGCGCACTCCTTCTCCCATCAGCCACCTGAAGGATCAGATGCCTGAGGTGTACGATCAGTTCGTCGAGATCGCTACCCGTCTGGAGAACTACTTCCGCGATATGCAGGATATGGAGTTCACCATTGAGGACGGCCACCTGTATATGCTGCAGACCCGTAACGGCAAGCGTACCGCACAGGCTGCTCTGCAGATCGCCTGCGATCTGGTGGACGAGGGCATGATCACCGAGCAGGAGGCTGTCCTGCGCGTGGAGCCCAAGCAGCTGGATACCCTGCTGCATCCCCAGTTCGATGCTGCTGCCCTGAAGGCTGCAGAGGTCGTCGGCAAGGGTCTGGCAGCTTCTCCCGGTTCTGCCTGCGGCCAGATCGTCTTTACTGCTGAAGAGGCAGAGGAGATGGTCAAGTCCGGCAAGATGAAGAAGGTCGTTCTGGTGCGTCTGGAGACCAGCCCCGAGGATATCGTGGGCATGCAGGTCTCTCAGGGCATCCTGACCGTCCGCGGCGGCATGACCAGCCACGCAGCCGTTGTTGCTCGTGGTATGGGCACCTGCTGTGTTTCCGGCTGCGGCAACGACAACGAGGTCAAGATCGATGAGGAGGCAAAGACCTTCGAGATCAACGGCCACAAGTTCGTCGAGGGCGACTGGATCTCCATCGACGGCTCCACCGGCAACATCTACGGCGAGCAGGTCGCAACCGTGGCCGCTACCGGCAACAAGAACTTCAACCGCTTCATGGGCTGGGCAGACGCAGCTCGTCAGCTGCTGGTCATGACCAACGCTGATAACCCGCGTGACGCACAGCAGGCAGTGGATCTGGGTGCTGAGGGCATCGGCCTGTGCCGTACCGAGCACATGTTCTTCGCTGAGGACCGCATCAAGGCTGTCCGTGAGATGATCTGCGCACGCACCGTGGAAGAGCGCGAGGCTGCTCTGGCCAAGGTCGAGCCGTTCCAGCAGGGTGACTTCGAGGCTATGTACCGCATCATGGGTGAGCGCCCGATGACCATCCGTTATCTGGACCCGCCCCTGCACGAGTTCCTGCCCACCAAGGACGAGGACATCAAGGAACTGGCTGCCGACATGGGCATGACCTACGAAGACCTGAAGAACGTGGTTGCTTCTCTGCATGAGTTCAACCCCATGATGGGTCACCGTGGCTGCCGTCTGGCTGTTACCTACCCCGAGATCGCTGCTATGCAGACCCGTGCTGTGATCAAGGCTGCTCTGAACGTCTCTGCTGAGACCGGCCATGTGATCACCCCGCACATCATGATCCCGCTGGTCGGCGAGGTCAAGGAGCTGAAGTTCGTCAAGGACGTTGTCGTCAAGGTTGCTGACGAGCTGATCGCTGCTGCTGGCGTTGACATGAAGTATCAGGTCGGTACCATGATCGAGATTCCCCGTGCAGCCCTGACTGCCGGCGAGATCGCCAAGGAAGCTGAGTTCTTCAGCTTCGGCACCAACGACCTGACCCAGATGACCTTCGGCTTCAGCCGTGATGACGCTGCCAAGTTCCTGGGCGCATACTACGAGAACAAGATCTACGAGAGCGATCCGTTCCAGCATCTGGATCAGATCGGTGTCGGCAAGCTGGTCAAGATGGCTGCCCACGACGGCCGTGAGACCCGCCCCGATCTGGGTCTGGGCATCTGCGGCGAGCACGGCGGCGACCCCACGAGCGTGGAGTTCTGCCACAACGTCGGTCTGGACTACGTCAGCTGCTCTCCCTTCCGTGTGCCTATCGCACGTCTGGCCGCTGCTCAGGCTGCGATCAAAAATCCCAGAAAGTAAGATTGTTGCATGAAGATGCACTAATCGTGCAAAACATGGGAAGATAAGCGTATGATAAACCTCCCCGGTGAAACTGAATGGTTTTGCCGGGGAGGTTTTTGTATATTAGGAGGAAAATGGTTGTGGGCAGACTTACAAAAGAAATGAAAAAAGCAGAACTGATGGAGCAGTTAACAGAAGCAAACGAAACTTATCTTGAAAAAATTTCCCAACATATGGAATGTCAATACCGTGAGATGCAAAGAGTAGAGCGAAGAATTGAACGAAAGAAAAAATTGATAGATAAAAAACACATCGTATCTATAAAGAAACTAGAAAAAGAAAGAAAAGAAAAATTAGAAAAGATTGTTGGAAGATATAGACGCATTGGAGAAAAGGTAAGAGAAGCAACGATAGACAAGGTAGATTTAGCAGAAATAGAAAATATAGAAAAGGGATACATTACACTTAGACAATTTTTGCTAAATATATTGAGAGAAAGAGAAACTGGCAAGCTTCCGAATTGGAAAGAAAGAATAACAGAAAGAAGTGTCGAGTCAGAGATTTCGACAGATGGGGGAGTTGTAGTAAGCAAGTTGAGAGCGTTACAATATGAATTTACAAGCAAGTTTAATATTGTAATGGGACAAATGCCGGATTCTGATGTTTCAGCATATAGCTATCTGTCAAGAGGAGGATACATCTATCTTACAGAGCAAAATTGTGAATTCTTTAAGCTGTTTATGGGAAATGATGAAGATTGTGAGCATATAGAGTATGATATTATAGGGTGCATAAAGTCAAAAAAAGTAGAAGAGCTGGATGAAAGAGTGAAAGATCAAATAAAAGAAGGAATGTACTCCTTGGCCAATAATCCGAGGACGAAGTTTGAAGAGAGTATAATAGAGAATAGGTTGACGGAATTATTTGGAACAGGAAGCGGCAAAACAGAAGAGGCGTTACAAAGTTTGATTACTATGGTGAACGAAATGCAATCGCTTAAATGCACATCAGAGGGGCAAAGAGTAATTTTTGAAATGGTTACGAAGGCTTTGGATAAATGTCGAGATAAAGTAACGGAAGAGTATAGAACTTATATGAGTCTATACAGGGATGAAGAAGCAGTAGAAGGATTTCTAAAGTCTCTAGAAAACAAGAAATCGAAATAAAGTGAATACCCTTACGCGAAAAATAGTTTTCGCGTAAGGGTATTTTTCTTTTGGGTAGCTTGAGCGAGCGACAACCACCAGCTCTGCTGGTGGAGTAGAAAATGCTTTAGCTATAAAATTCGAGCGAAGCGAGATGGCAGAGAAATTGTCATCTTGGAAGATGCACTTTGCAACATAGCTCGTTAGAGCGGTAGGGCAGGTAATGCAGATGAAAGATGCTTGCTCGTGGCCCCTTAAGGGGCTTTGCCAGTAAGGTGCCCTTCTAGGGCTTACTCAAGCCACCGGCTCAGCCGGTGGTTTTGACTGGAATATGAATAAAACATGAACGATACGAATAGATGAAATATGAAACGAAAATAAAATGACGAAAATTCGATTAAAAAGTTTTTTGCTTGCCCGCACCTATAAATTTTATTAGTGGCATAATAAAAGTACCCCTAAAAAGGAATATGTATAAAGGAGCGATATTATGGGCAAGCAAAACAAAAATATTTTTGACTGTCAGGGAGGTGACTTCTCTCTAAAATCTTTGGATGATAGCTTCGACGCAGAGGATGGTGAGTGGTACCCGGATAACAGCGATGAAACCGATGTGGTTCTTGCGGCATCACTTTTCAAGAATAATGCGGCGAAGAAAGAAAAGAAGAAAAAGAAAGGGAAAAAGAAGGAAAAAAGTACGCAGGAAAATAACCCGTTAAAAAAATTGTTCAAATATGATGAAAAGAAAGAGGATGACTTAGAATCAGAGGATGAAGAGGTTGAACGAACGGAAAGGAGTCAATCAAAATACCACCCGATGTATGAAATGGCACATGCACTGGAGGAATTTTGCGATCTTAAGGTTGTAGATGGTGAGGTGTACTACTATGAAAACACATACTATATGCATCTGACAAAAGATCAGATAATCGAATTATACAAATTGAGAGTTGATCCGAAGCTTCATGGTGCAGTGAATTTGAGAAATTACAGAGATCTTTATGACTACATAAAGATGGAGCAAATCCTGAAATACGAGATGCCCAAAAATGAAAAATTGTACTGCCCATTCGAAAACGGAATTCTTTTTGTTAAGAAAGGTAGATTTGAAGACCATGACCCTGAATTTGTCACATTTACCTGTTTGAACGCAAAGTACAATGAAGATGTAGAAAGCCCTGAAGAGGCAGATTGTCCAGTGTTCGATAAATTTATGAAAGAAATTTCTGGCGGACGTAAGGACATTGAGGAACGCCTCTGGATGGCATTGGGTTACCTCTTAGTTGAGCCAGCTAGAGGAAAATTTTTCTTTATTATGGGATATGCCAGAGATTCAGGAAAAAGCATATGGGGCAATTTCGTACAAAAACTTTTTCCAGAGGAGGCAATAAGCAACCTCTCTTTGAGAGAACTCGGAGGAAAATTTGAAACGGAATCGTTGCTTGATGCGAGAATAAACATCTCGCTTGATTTACCGCGAGAAAGGCTGGATGTGAGTGCTGTGTCAAAATTAAAGCGTATTACAGGTGGCGATGGAGTTGAAATTCAACGAAAAAACCAACGCTCAAAAAAGCTTCACCGCAGAATAAAATTTCTGTTCGCCAGTAATTTTCCGCTTGAAATTGAGGGAGAGGACGAGGCTTTTTTCAAACGTGTTGTATATCTTCCTTTTACTCATTCAATTCCAGATGATGAACAGGATCCAAATTTGGAAAAGAAGATATGGAAAGAACGCAATGAAATAGTCACGAAGGCTACATTCTATGCTCGAAGACTCGAAGAATTAGACTGGCACTTTCCAGAAATTCCAGATGTGGATAGCATGAAGGGGGTGCAAAGAAAGCCTCCAATTGACTATCTCTGGGAGTTTATTGACTTGCACTGTGAAAAGGTCAATCATGAAACTTTTTGTCCGACAACTGATTTGAAAAATGCCTACGAAAACTATTGTGAGGAAAAAGGAGTTTGTCCGTGTAGCCCGATAGTGATTAACAAGTGCGTCGTTAAATTTGGAGGAAAACATGATCGGAAACGTCTCAATTCATCAGAAAATGCGGTATGGGGATTTTATGGAATCAAGCTCCGTCCGTAACTTCTGATTCTTCGATGATACGTTATACCTCTGACTCTGAGCACCATTAACGATAACCAAGGGAGGTATCACAATGCTGGAAATTGACGAAAAGGCGATGGCCTATTGTCTGGTGGAAGCTCTCTTTGCGGCAGGGGTAATCAACCTGCCTACCTATCAGAACTTCCTTCGGATGAAACGTGAGCAGGAGGAAGAACCGCCTGCAAAGGCTTCGTAAACAACAGAGAAAGGCTCTGGCGGAGGGGATTTGGCCAGAGCCTTTCTTTTTGCCGCAGAAAAGAGTCAGAGACAGTGGAGGTTAAATTTTATGAGGATAGCCGTGTACGCGCGTGTCTCAACAGAACATGAGGCACAAATCAACGCACTGGAAAATCAGTTGGAGTGGTATAAAATCGAATGTTCCCGGCATTCGGACTGGGAAATCGTGGAGGTCTACGTAGACCAAGGTATTACCGGAACGCAAGCACAGAAGCGGCCAGAGTTTTTGCGCATGATGGAGGATGCCCAGAAGGGCAAATTTGACCTAATCATTACTCGCGAAGTGAGTCGCTTTGCACGAAATACAGTTGATACGCTGTCCTACACACGCGAGTTGAAAGCGCGTGGGGTGGACGTGTTTTTCATCAACGATGGTATCAACACCGCGACCAATGATGGTGAACTTCGGTTGACAATCATGTCTTCTATGGCACAAGATGAGAGCCGCAAAATTTCAGAGCGCGTAAAGGCTGGGCAGAAAATCAGCAGAGAAAAGCACGTTCTGTATGGCAGTGGAAATATCTTAGGATACCGCAGGGAGAACGGAACCTATGTTCCTGACCCTGACCAAGCTGAAACAGTAAGGCTGATTTTCCAAATGTATTCTACCGGAGAAAATGGGCTGGTTAAAATCGTAAACGAATTATACCGCCTTGGCCGATTAGATGCAGGCGGCCATGTTTCGTGGGACGCTTCCAAGGTGAGCAGAGTCCTACATAATGCAACCTATAAGGGGTGTATTTGCTACAATAAATCCCACAGCGACGGATATTTGACACAGAAACGTGTTAAAAATCTGGACGAGAGCAGCTACATCTATGTGAAAGGTGACTTTGAGCCTTTGGTATCAGAAGAAATGTGGGATAGATGCCAGCAGATTTTGGCATCGAAATCAGCACGGGTAATAGATGAAAATGGGAAAAAGCACAAGTACATGAGAAATACGCCAAAGTCAGTCTGGACGGCAAAACTGCGGTGCAGCTGTGGCGCAGGATTTATCCAGTTCAAGTGGCGTGTAAATCGGGATGGTGCAGTGGTTCATGGATTTCAGTGTTATCGCCGTACCCGTAGGCCAAGCATCAGCTATTTGCAGGAGCATGGCTTGGACTTGGGAATTAGCTGCCAAATCAAGGCAATCTGTGAGTGGAAGCTGGACTTGATGGCAGCAAAAGTATTTGAACATCTCACCTTTGACAAGGGCAAAACAGTCAAAGAGGTCTATAAAATTTTGAACCGCTGCATGGCAGAAGAAAAGACTGTCCGCATTTCCAGAAAGGCGATGCTGGAAAACAGCATCGCCAGACAGAGGGAGCGTCTGGATAAGTACATAGACCTGTGTGCAGACGGAATCATCACAAAACAGGAATTGGCAGAACGGCGAAGGGGACTGGATGCGCAGATTGCAGAATTGCAATCTCAATATGAGAATGTGGAACAGGAGGATGAGCGCAGTGGAACCCTTGATATGAATTTAATTGCGCAGAAGTTGGATGAGTGGCAGAAGGCATCTAGAAATGATGTTGACCGGGAGCTTATCAATAGCTGTGTGGCGCAGATCACGCCGCTGACAAACGAGGAGTATCGCTGGGTGCTTGATTTCCAACTGACAGAAGTGCAGAGTCGAAATAGTGCTACTTGTACGTTGGATGGCTTTATGGAGATGGCTCGTTTTAGGATTTCTTTTGAAGAAGCTAAGGCTTTTAAGGCTTCCCGGAATCAGAGGATTCGTAAAAATGAGTGGCATGACCTCACGGTAGCCGTGGGTATCCGCACAAAGACTTGAACGTAAAACACTGTGTCAGTTGTGCCGGATGTGTCAGAATTTTCGAGAAACCTTTATTACATTTTATATTTTTACCCTATCGCATATCTAAGAAAAATAGAGAGGAAGGGGATAAAAATAAAGAATATATAGAGAGTTTCATAAAAGCCTGACACATTTGACACACCTGACACAAGACGAAGCGTATCTGAAAAAATTACAGTTATATATTATCTTTGTAGAAAGACCTGTGAGCAGTTTGATTCTGTCCACAGGTCTTTACTTTTTACTTGAAAATGGAGGAAAAACAATGGCTGATGTTATGGTAAAGATTCTGATGAAGGGTGCAAAGGCAATCGGGAAAACTGCCGTAATACTCATTATTTGGATCGCCCATAAACTCGAAAACAAGTAATCACATTAAAATTTTAGGAGGTAGTAGTTATGTCTGCAAATGTTGAAACCATGTTCTCTGTCCGTGAAACCCCTTGGCACGGCCTTGGCCGTATCGTGATGGATGCCCCTGCAAGCCGTGAAGCTCTGGAACTGGCTGGTCTGGATTGGCAGGTGGAAAGTCGCAATATCTATTCCGGCATTGGTGCCATGATTCCCGGCTATCGTGCCAATGTCCGCAGCACCGATGATGCTGTTCTGGGTGTGGTGTCTGACCGCTACCGCATTGTGCAGAACGAAGAAGCGTTCCAGTTCACCGATGACCTGCTGGGTGAAGGCGTTACTTATGAAACTGCCGGTTCTTTGCAGGGCGGCAAGAAAGTCTGGATGCTGGCAAAGCTGCCGGAGAAGTACATCATCGCCGGAGATGAAGTGACCCCATATCTTGTGTTCTTTAACAGTCACGATGGCAGTTCTGGTGTAAAAGTCGCTATGACCCCGGTTCGTGTGGTCTGCCAGAACACCTTGAATTTGGCTTTGGGTACTGCAAAGCGCATCTGGACTGCCCGCCACACCGAAAATGTTCTGCTCCGGGTGCAAGACGCTCGTGAAACCTTGCAGCTTGCCAACGGTTACATGGCAGAACTGGGTAAAGGCATCCATGAGCTGACCACCATCAAGCTGTCTGACCGCAAGGTGCAGGAGTTCATCGATGAGTTTTTCCCTGTCACCGAAGACCTGACCGATGGCCAGCGGAAGAACAACCTGCGCTTGCAGGAAGATTTGAAGGCTCGCTACTATAATGCACCCGATCTGGAGTGGGTCGGAAAGAACGGCTGGCGGTTCGTAAACGCTGTTTCGGACTTTGCTACCCATGCAGACCCCATCCGTAAAACTCGCAACTACAACGAAAATCTGTTCCTGCGCACCGCAGAGGGCAATCCCATGATCGACAAAGCCTACAAGATGGTGCTGGCAGCAGCATAAAGGAGGACGTATGAACGATGTGAGCAACCGGGCTGTCCGGGAATTTTCTGAGTTCCTGAACAGCATCGAAGCTGATTTTCCAAAGCCTACTTGCACCACGGCATACGAGATCACGATGAAAAGCACCATTGTCAGTGCTTTAATCACGCTGGACACCGAAAAGCAGATGGACGAGCGTTTCTGGAACCATCTCCGAGTGCAGCGAAATATTCTGGATTTCCTGTATGCCCTGTGGCTGGACGATGACCGTACCTTGGTGGATGAATTTTCCACCATTATCAAAGACTTGGTGGAATATGATTTCTCTATTGCGGAAGAACAGATGAAAGAGAGGTTGAACATTGCATGAAACGACTTGTATCTACACGGAACCTGTCCAAAGAAGATTGGCTCCGCTACCGCAAATGCGGCATTACCGGCACGGATGCCGGGGCTATCCTGGGCCTGAATCCCTATCGCTCCGCATTTCAGGTGTACTACGATAAAATCAGCGATACCATTGAAAATATCGACAACGAGGCCATGCGGCAGGGCCGTGACTTGGAGGATTATGTGGCGCAGCGGTTTTCCGAAGAAACGGGCTTTAAGGTGCGCCGTGCAAATGCCATCTACCAGAGCGAGGAACATCCGCTGCTTCTGGCAGACTTCGACCGCCTGATCGTTGGGCAGAAGGCCGGGCTGGAATGCAAAACGGTCTCACCGTTCTCCGCAGACAGGTGGGCAGATGGCAAAATCCCGGCTCACTATCTGGCGCAGGTTGACCACTACTTAGCCGTCAGCGGTTTCGACTGCTGGTATGTGGCGGCTCTGATTTTCGGCAAAGAGCTGGTGATCCACAAAATCGTGACGGATAAGCAGGTGCTTTCTGACCTCATTGATAAGGAAGAACGTTTCTGGACGAACCATGTTGTGCCCCAGATTCCCCCTGCACCCAACGGTTGCGATTGTGACACCCAGCAGATCAACCAACTATATGAGGTGGATGACCGCGACAAGACCGCTGACCTGAGTGCCCTGCATGGACTTCTGGATAAGCGGCAGGAGCTTTCCGACCAAATCGAGCAGATGGAACAGGAGAAAACGGCTATCGAGCAACAGGTCAAGCTGAAAATGCAGGATGCTGCCTATGGCACAGCACCGGGTTACAAGGTATCATGGGTGTCCTCCGAAAGCAAGCGTGTGGATTCCCCGCGTTTGAAGAAAGAACAGCCCGATATTTTCAATCGGTACAGCAAAAATGTAAGCAGCCGCAGGTTCACCATCGTTCATGCGGCATAAATTTTGTAATTGGCGGCAGGGAGTAAATACTCTGCCGCCTTTTTTCTTGGAGGTTATCTTATGGCCACAGAAAATCCGTTCGTAAAATTATTCGCTATCGACTTCAAAGATCATCTGGAAGTCAAAAAGTCCGGCAATACCGAGCTGAAATATGTAAGCTGGGCGTATGCCTGGGCAGAGGTGAAGAAGCTGTATCCCGCTGCCAGCTACGAGGTCAAGAAATTCAACGGCCTGCCCTATGTTTATGACCCCATAACCGGCTTTATGGTGTACACCTCGGTCACGATAGAGGGCGTTTCGCACGAAATGTGGCTGCCTGTACTGGATGGCGCAAACAAA
This sequence comes from Faecalibacterium sp. I3-3-33, assembly GCF_023347295.1. Classification (NCBI taxonomy): domain Bacteria; kingdom Bacillati; phylum Bacillota; class Clostridia; order Eubacteriales; family Oscillospiraceae; genus Faecalibacterium; species Faecalibacterium sp. I3-3-33. The sequence goes on along the minus strand of NZ_CP094469.1, from coordinate 2,537,221 downwards.
GCCATGAAAGCTGAGCCTTACACCTATACCACCCCGAAATGGGACTACAATCCTCAGACTCGCCGCCGTGAAAAGATCGGCATGGAAGAGCGCACCGTAGAAGCAGCCTCTATGTTCGATGTGAATAAAGCTATCATGCGGTGCTTAGTGAAGAACCTTGCTATGTTTGGTCTGGGCCTGTACGTTTATGCCGGAGAAGATTTGCCGGAGGATGCCGCACCGCAGCCGGAGACAGAACCGCAAAAGCAGCCGAAACCGAGATCCGCTAGCCCGAAGCAGGAACAGCCGCCCATGCCCTGCATCTGCGCCCGGTGCAACCAGCCTATCAAGAGGGTCAAGCTGAAAGATGGCTCCATCATGCAGGCGGCAGAGTTTGCAGCCACCCATGAGGGAATGTGCGCTGACTGCTATAAGGCTACAAGGCTAAACGTAGCATAAGGAGAAGGAGATTTTACGATGAAAGAAGAAAAAATCAAAGTCCTTGCGCTCCTGCCAATGGAGCTGCCAAAGGAGATTAATCTGGACAACACTCTTGAAGCCATGCAGAACTTTGTAGGCGGGCTGATCGAATGCATCACATTGAGTGACACCGGTTCAGAGGTCACACTGGTCTGCAATGATGAAGGCAAGCTGCTTGGCCTGCCGCTCAATCGTCCGCTGTGGGATGGAGCCGATGTTCTTGCCGGGCCGGGATTTCTGGCCGGATGTGACAACGAAGGGAATCTGACTTCTCTGCCGCAGAGTGCAATGGATTTCTACAAAGAGAAATTCAGAGCTTTTATCATTGAAATCTAATAGGAGGAACGCCTTATGACCTTTAATGCAATGACCGAACACTACGAAGAAATTACGGTTTGCGGAAAGCCTGCGCTGTTCACCAGTATCCGCATCAAGAGAGATACCATCCCGGACGGCTTGTACGCTTACGATGTCCGGCACGATGATGAGTGCCGGGGCATCCCTTGTGAGATCGCACCCTTCGTGATGGTCAACCACTGGGGCACCATCATCCTTGCGGAACCGCTGGAACTGCCGGATGATGGGCGGCGATATATTGACGAGGATACCGACTGGAACTACGCTCCGTTTGGAGGAACAGAGAAAAATCAAAAGCCATGTGTCACAGTGGAAGAATTTATAAAGACCTATGTGAAGCAAGAATAACAGAAAACTTGTGCCGGAAAAGTATTAAAAATGCCGTAGAGGTAAAAGAGTATCAAATTATCTATCGTTTGAGAGAGTTGCGTCAGCAAATCGGCAACGCTAAAATGACGAACGGCATTTTTGATACAGAAAGAAAAAAGTTATGAGCATTTATGGCTACTGCAGAATTTCAACTGCAAAACAGAGCATTGACCGTCAGATTCGCAATATCAAGGCCGAATATCCGACCGCCCACATTGTACAGGAAGCCTACACTGGCACATCTATCTTTCGCCCGGAATGGCTGAAGCTCTACCGGGTTCTGAAAGCAGGAGATACGGTGGTGTTCGATTCGGTGTCCCGGATGTCCAGAAATGCAGAAGAGGGGTTTGCTCTGTACGATGACCTCTACCATAAGGGCATCCGGCTGGTGTTCTTGAAAGAGCACCACATCGACACCGAGACCTACAAAAAAGCCCTGTCCGGCAGCATTGCCATGACAGGGACGAATGTGGATTTCATCTTGAAAGGCATCAATGAATATTTGATGGCCTTGGCAAAAGAGCAGATCAAACTGGCCTTTGAGCAGTCCGAAAAAGAAGTTGCCGATCTGCACCAGCGCACCCGTGAGGGTCTTTTGACTGCCCGGTTGAATGGTAAGCAGGTTGGCCGCAAAAAGGGCACTGGGTTTGAAACCCAAAAGTCCAAAGCAGCCAAGGAGAAGATCCGTATCCATTGTAAGGCGTTTGGCGGCACATTGGATGACATGGAGTGCATGAAATTGACTGGACTTGCCCGGAATACCTATTATAAGTATAAGAGGCAGATTCGGGAGAACACTGAAATGAAGGATTGACTTTTATGTAGAAGAAGTGCTGCAAAAGCGGACAGAAGGAACACGGGACATTCAAAACGAGAATGCCGTGTTCCTTTTTTGTGGCTTGTGTAGGATGGACAACCATACCGTCCAGCCCAATCTGTATAATGGGGGCAGAAAAGTGATGGAATCATAAGATAAAGGGAGAAGAGCATATGAAAAAATTTTTGATGGTGCTGTTGAGCATTGCATTTGTGTTGAATCTTACAATTGTGATGGGGTTGATTGGTGGATATGGTTCGCCACGCCGGGCGCTTTACACCATCACAGATGAACTGATGAACAGTGCCTATCGCTTCAAAAGAGGTTGGCAATTTAAGAATAGTCTACCTTGACTTTTTAGAAGATGGACAGACTGCCTGTCCATCTTTTTTTGTATACTGGGGTTGTGCAAAAGAGACAAAAATTTTTTTGTAATTCCGTGAAACGACAAAACTTCACACAAAGAATTGCAGTGATAGTTGTGTTGTGTTACAATGAGCAGAGAAGGAGAATGAACTGTGCGTAATAGTAGATTGGACCGTATACTCTATATCCAACAGGTGCTGGTACAGGGCGGTGTGCTGAACAAACAGCAAACGGCTGATCGCTTCGGTGTCAGTGAGAAAACCATCCAGCGCGACCTTGACACCCTGCGCAATCATTTTGCAGACAGTGAGCCGCGCCGAGAGATCTTATACAACTCCGCAAAGGGCGGCTATCTGCTGGATGACACGCTTTCACGCTTCCTCACCAGCAGCGAGATTCTGGCAGTGTGCAAGATTCTGCTGGAAAGCCGCTCCATGGTCAAGGAGGAAATGTTCCCCATTCTGGACAAGCTGATCCTGGCCTGTACACCGCTGGACCGGTTGAATCAGGTCAAAGACCTTATCAGCAACGAGCGTTTCCACTATGTCGAGCCGCAGCACGGCCGGAAATTTATTGAAAGCCTGTGGGAGATCGGCACGGCGGTAGAAAACCACAACCTGATGGAGATTACCTACTGCCGCACCCATGATGGTGAGACCCGGGTGCGCACCATCGAGCCGGTGGGCATCCTGTTCAGCGAGTATTATTTCTATCTGGCAGCGTTCATTGAGGGCATTGACAAGGACAAGCATTTCCAGAACCCGCAGGATAACTCCCCGACGATTTATCGCATCGACCGCATCCAGAACTATAAGACCCTTGACCGGCACTTTGCCCAGCGCTATAAAGACCGCTTTCAGGAAGGCGAGATGCGCAAGCGCATCCAGTTCATGTACGGCGGAGAGTTGCAGACTATCCGGTTCGAGTACACCGGGCCAAGTCTGGAATCTGTGCTGGACCGTCTGCCGACGGCAAAAGTTTTGCAGGTGACGGAAAAAGGCTGGCTGCTGGAGGCGGAAGTGTTTGGAACGGGTATCCAGATGTGGATACGTAGTCAGGGCGACTATGTAAAAGTATTATAGAGACTAAAATGAAGAAAGAGTGAACTAGTATGTTTGGCTTATTCAAAAAGAAAAAGCAGCAGACAGAGGCGTTGATTGAAAAAGATGAGCACTCCGGCAGCGATAATGGTGCAGTGGATATTGCAGCACGCACGGCTTCCAATCAGGCAACGCAGATTCAAATGCAGAAGGCTGCACAGACATTTGCAAAACCAAGCCAATACACAGGCAATCGAAATTTGTTTGACAGCGAATCGGCCAAGCGGAGAGCTAAGGAACAGGCTTTTGCAAATGGGCAGAGACCGGTTGATCCATATCTTAAGACGGAACTGTTTCGAACGAAAGAAGAAGCACAACGTGCATATCCAGAAGAGTATATGTATCATGCGGCGGAAGTCGACCATACAGTTCCGGTGGAAAGAGTTTTTGAGATGTTTAAGAATGATCCTTTTCTGACAAACGAGGACATTCGGGACATTGTGAACTGTGATGAAAATCTTACTGTTATCTCTGCCAAATTAAATAATGTAAAGCGCAGCCGGACGAATCAGGAACTGGTTGCTGACAAGGAATACCGAGAGAGCAAAGGCGTTAATCTTGGACACGAGGAAGAAGAGAAACTTGTATCTGATGGCTCGGAGACATTTAATGCGCTTGCCCAAAAAGGACAAAGAAAGAGAAAACAACAGGAGCTTAAGCTGGGCCATGAAGCGGGCATGGCAGGTGCACAGTATGCCGGTGTGACAGGGCTGACCATGTCTGGTATCAACAATGTGACAGCATTACTCAACGGCGAGAAGTCAGCAGAGGAGGCTATTGCAGATACTGTTGCACAGTCCGGCAAAGCTGCGGTAGATGGCTATGTGATGAGCAGCAGCCTGACCGTGTTGGGACGTAAAATGTCCAGTTCGTCTTCGGAATTTATCCGCAATTTGGCAGAGGCAAATGTTCCGGGCAAGGTGGTCACGGCGGTCATGGTCACTGGTGACACACTGGCAAAGTGGGGCAGCGGTGAGATCACGACACAGGAGTGTATGATAGAATTGGGCGACAAGGGTCTGAACATGGCAACCATGGGCTATTTTATGACCATTGGACAAGCGGCAATTCCCATTCCGATTGTGGGTGGTGCCATTGGTGCTATGGTAGGCTCTACATTGACCAGCGGCTATTATCAGGAGCTGATCCATATTCTGAAAGACCGCGAAGTGGAACATCAGGAGCGGATGCGCCTGATTGCCGAATCGGAACGTGCAGCAGAAGAAACCCGGCAGTTCAATGAGCAATTGCGGCAGTATCGTGATCAGTATTTTGCAGAGTGCCACGAATTTTTCGATACTACTCTTTCTACTATGCACTTTGCCTATGAGACCGGTGACGCAGATGGCGTAATTCACGCAGCTAACAAAATCACAGAAAAACTGGGCGGTAAGGTCCAGTACGAAACAGTGGATGAATTTGAAGATTTTTTGGATAGTGATGAGCCATTTGTGCTCTAAGGAGGAAATATGCCGCTTTTAACATTACTAGGTGGAGCCGCCGCTCTTGCAGCAGGTGCGCTGGGCGTAGGTGGACATCTGGATGCGAAAGATAAAAATGAAGAAGCAGAAAAGACGCGGCAGATGGCACAGAGTTATTATGACGCCGCAAAAGACCTGCTGGATCATACCCGTGAGGAAACCCAAGAAGCTCTTGTTAATCTGGGTACGACCAAGCAGACCGTGCTGGAAAACTCGATGGAGCGGTTTATCCGTAGCTTTGAAAAAACTAAAGAAATACAGATGGAACTTTCGGATGGCATTGATGAGCTGGAAAATTTCCGGTTTAGTTCAGATGATGCTATGGAAATCCAGAAACTGGACAGTGCTTATACCAGTGCAATTTCCACTGACGCTGTGGATACCGCCGCAGGTGCAGCACTTCTGTTAGCGGCGGGTGGATCGCTACCAGTTCTGGCAGAGGGCGCATCTTTAGCAGGTACCATGCTTTCAATCGGTGAGGTTGGCACAGCGGCCAGTATTGCTGGCAGTGCTGTTGGTGCTGCCTTTGCGCCGCTGGCGGCTGTGGCTGCTCCGGTTGTGTTGTTTACGGGCTTTACTGCCAGCATGAAGGCTGACGAAAATCTGGAGAAGGCACAGGTAATGATGTCGCAGGCAGGAGAGGCTGTGGACAAGATGGAAACATCGCGCATTCTGTGCGAGAGCATTACCGAAAAGGCAAAAATGTTTAATGGCCTGATTAACCAACTGAACGAAATGTTTGATGAATGCAGCCGCATGATGGAGCAGATGGTCGATCGGCGCGAGGCAGAACGCAGAAAGTACAAGAATAAAAAGCTGCAAAGCAAGGATTTTACCAAGGATGAAAAGCGTCTGATGGCTGTTACTGGCGCACTTGCTAAAGCCATGAAAGCGGCCATCGATACTCCCATGCTGAAAAATGACGGCTCCAGTGGGCTAACAGAAGAAGCTGAAAGCGGGTTTGCAGATATGAAAGCTCAACTTCCTGCATTCAAAGAGAAAGTTAGCATTGTTGAGGCGGCAGAGCCAGAGGGTGGTTATGGCTCGCAGAAAGTATTACTTGAGGGGGAGGAAAAAGACCCACTGTATCTCGTCAAGAGTGCTTTTGGTCAGAAGCGCACAAAGAGCGTAAAAAGCGCCGCATCCACCGCGTCCGCACAGCCACAGGGAAAAAGGCGTACGCTGCGGAACGCCGTGCTCTGGATGTGCTGTGTGTGGATGGGACTGACTGCTATCCTTACTGTAACAACAATATTCCCCGATCCCCTCTGGTTTACAGTGTACTATGTGATATGGGCAGTTATACTATGCCCAAAGGTGGCTCCAGAACGGCCTGTCTGGAAGCGTATCCTTATGGGGATCGGAGCGTCGTTTCTCTTGGATGCGTTTCTCTAAATTACAAAAACTGACTTGAACTTAAAAATCTACTATACTTTCAGGTTATTACAATCCCGATCGATTGCACATACAATACAAGTATCACTTCAAAACATGGAGGGTACTTGTATTATGGTGGACTACGCCGACATCGGAAAACGCATCCGTGCCTGCCGTCTGGCAAAGGGCATGACGCAGGAACAGCTGGCCAATGAGGTCGGCGTGGTGGTCACGCACATCAGCCATATCGAAACAGGCAACTCCGTGCCCAGCCTGAAAACGCTGATCGACATCATCAACGCACTGGACTGTTCGGCGGACGAGTTGCTGTGCATCGAAATCAAAAAAGCAAAGCCGGTGTTCGACAGCTGGATGACCGAACAGCTTGCAGATTGCTCTGCCGATGAAGCAAAGATCATCAAAGAAACGGTGGTCAGCCTGAAAAAATCGCTCCGAAAAGTGTACGGAAAGTCCTCTAAATACAGATATGACTAAAACTTCAAAAACTAAATGCCAGTTGGTAGGCATTGAGTGTTTGAAAAAGCACCCATAAAGTAAATGAACCGCCCCGGCTTCCATAGCAGGAAGCCGGGGCGGTTTTTCTATGTAAGGCTATATAGAAAAATCCCAATGGAAGTTTGCCGGATGGACAATATTGGTGTCCAATCAACGCTTTATAATAAAAGCATCAAAATGATTCATTGGAATCATTCCGAACGGAAAAGGCTACGCATCCATTGAGATGGGAGGAAACATCATGAAAGAATTATTTGAAATCTATGATGGCAGTGCAGAGGCTAAAAAAGCCAAAGGAAAATCCAAAAATCTGAGCGGCTTTCATCCGCTGTTTACCGCATCTGCGCGCAGAAGCATCGCGCTAGATGGCTTAAAGATCTGGCTGCTGCTGGGATTCGTTGTGGGCGTGGTGACAGGTGTTGCAACTGGTGCCGGAGCAGTATCCGTCTTTTTGGGGCTTCTGATCGCCGCAGTAATCTATTTTGGCTTCCGGGATGATGTCTACAAAAAAGTATACGGCCCGGAGCATGACAGAGGCCAGCTGCCTTTGCCGGAAGGAATGAGCTGGGAAGAAGCCGTAGATCGCATCCGCCGTGGATTTGCCAACCCGGATGTTGAACAGGTGACGGATACTGCGGATGCCATGACCTTTTACAGCAAAAAGCGTGGTACCTATCAGCTGAAAAACACAGCCGATGGTTTGAAAATGACCATCCTGACCAAGCCATCCAAGAGTAGCAAGAAAGAATACCTGTATGCGGTGTTCAGCAGCGTTCTGCTGTCGCAGGTGATCGCCATCCTGTACCCTGAAAAAATTTCTACAGAGCAGGTAGAAGAAGAAAAGGCGGCAGTCCGAAAGCTGTTTGGCGCACATAAGATGCCACTGGTCATTGAGCTGGCGATTACGGCGGCGTTTGTTGCATTCGCAGCGTATGTGCTCTATACTATGCTCTATTCGGATAGTGCCCGCTCCAAAGGGATCTCGGACAGCTATCTGAACCTGTTCCCGGCAGAAGCCACGGTAGGCGAGGTGCTGGACGATTTCTTTACGGACGGCAAGTGGGACAACTACGAGCAGAACGGCGTGACTTATGTCAGCTATACCGGCATCGGGCAGAATACGCAGACCGGTGAGAAAATCGAAATCAGCATTTATTTTAAGCTGAACAACGATAAAACCTTTGGCATCGACCGGATGACATGGAACGGCGATACCATGAATACCTTGGAGCAGCTTGGAGTGATCTCGGCTCTGAACGACAGCTACCGGGAATCTCACGACCTTGCCAGCAGCAATGCGCTGGACAGTGCATTCGATGAACTGGAAAATGCACTGGATGAAGCCCTTACGGATTCAGCCTCCAGCGAGGCAGCGCCGGAGAGTGAAGCGGTAAGCACGAGTGTTACAGAAAGTGTGCCTTATACCGAAACAGCGGATGCTTATGATGCAGATGATATTTTCCCCGCTGCGACACGCTTTGATGAACAGGCCACCAGTACAAATGGAATGGATACCTACTCAAAGCTGGCAGGGGAAATCTCGGTAGAGTATAATCATTATGACGAACTGACCGAAGAAATCAAGGAATATTTCCTCAGCTATGGCCCCTATTTCCGGACGGCATGGCTCAACGCCATGTATACGGATATTTATGAGGATACCGGAAGATACGGCAACGCCACGGCACTGTATGACTTTGTGAAATATATGAGCTTTTACGATGAGATCACCTCTTATTACGATCCTGCTCCAATGAGTCAGGCGTTTCATGATGTGATACTCTCCATGGAAGATCAGATTTATGTAGATACGGCAACGGATCGTGAAGCCGCTCCTTATGTGGATGAGGTAATCCAAACTGCCGAAGCCAACGGTGCCGAACTGCAGATCTGGTAAAAACATAAAAGTATACGGGCCATCTTGTGAAAACAGAACTGCGTTGAAAAATAGGTAGGGATGAATCCCGCTGGATTCTTGTTGCGGAGTCCAACGGGATTCTTTTTACACAAACGAAGGATATAGCTCACTGACATTGGCTCATATACTGGATCAGGTCTTGCTTGTAAACCTTCCAGAGTTTTCCCATCTTGAAGGCGGGAATTTCGCCGCTGTTCAGAAGACGCAGCAGTAGATTTCTGCCAACATGCGTAATTTCCATGACCTGCCGGAAGCTCAGGACATCGGGATAGGTGTCTAGCATTGAAAATCAACTCCATTCTTGTGATTCTGATGAATTTTCGTTCTGCTTTGCACGAATCATTTTTGTTAGCTCAAAGCCCTTGTACCCTTGTGCATAAGGGCGCACAAGGAAACCTGCCGCATTGACGATCGTTCAGGATGCGGCAAGGGATGATCACGTCGTTGATCTCTAATTTTTCCAAAGCCTTTGCGATTTTCTTTTTATGATGTATCTTATCAGTCAGTTCCGGCTCATCCTGCGCTGCGATATACGCAGCGACAAGTTCTTTGGTATCGTCATCAAGGTTGCTCGTTTGTACGGCTTTCAGAGCAGTTGGAACGTTATACCACGAATGCTTGCCAAAAAAATCGACGGCATACCGATATAGAAAGAGCGGAATATCATCGCTGATTTTATCAAAATAATGAAACAGCGCATGATTTTCAAACTGGAACTTTGAAGATTTCGATTCCAACTTATCGTGCTCAAATTCTTTCAGACTGGGACGCTTTAATTGAATTTCATATCGAACCAGATTTTTTGAGCGTTCCAAATCGTCTGGAGAAATCGGATAGCTCTCCTTTTCACAATTCAAGAGCTGCTGGTGCTTGTCATAGAGTGCAAAATCGTACCACGTTTTTTCAAATTTACAGCTTCGGATCTCATTGTGCTGGTTATAGTGTAGTGCGCGACCTTTTCTGTACGGGTCAACGCTTCCTGCATAACGAATGATTTTTACCATCAGTGAGGGATCGCATTTCACATAGAAGTCTTGTGTAATATCCAACCGGTGCATTTTCCATTTAACAGAATCCTCAATTTCAAGGAGTCCAAGCTGCTCCAATTCATCCAGAAATGCCTGCTCTTGCATGACCAAACCTTCTGGTGATAAGTCTGTTAAACTTAAACGAGATGGATCACCTGCAATCCGAGCGAGGTTCACACCAGATAACGTTATGTATCGCTTCTTAAAATCTGGATAATCTGCCAATGTGATGGTCAAACCGCCATCTTTTCTTTTATAAGAGTAGCCTTTTTTCGAGGAGCCATGATACGGAATCCGATAGTATTTTCCAGCGGATACCATTTTTTGAATTGCCATAAATACAGTACGCTTCGCTTCGCAATCCGTGTACGTTCCATTCACTTCAAACGTATGAATGGAAGGTGCTAAAAGTGGGAGCTTCTTTGCCATTGTCATAAAAACACCTCTTTTGTGATTTATCAGGATGTTATGAATCAAATAGAAATTGATCGGGAGGAACAACTACTATAAAAACGCATAGCATTCTATCTGGTGATTTATGACACTGTTATCCATAGATCGAAATCTAATAGGATGATAATAAACTGCTTTTTGGGATTTCTTATAGGGCGATTTGATCAAAGGCAGCGTATTTTCTATCTTTGCACTTCAAATTCATTGTGACAAATGAAAAAATCATTACAGATCACAGTAAATCCAGTTTCGACATTTGGGATGGTTTTCGTCTGATCGGACAGGTCTGGTTTTCTTTATCAAGAGCCAACGGGCATTTTGTGTCTTGTTTTGTGAGTGGAAAGAAGGTACAATAATAGCAAATGACTCACATCTGCGAGGTGATACCATGCTGAACATCTACTTTGGAGATATGCCGGAGGCTGTCTACAATACTTCGGTCTATTTTAACTATACCTACGAGGACGAGTGGCTGACTTCTGACTTTGCCAAAGAGGTCATCAAGAAAATTGATAAGTCCGATGTCAAAGGCCCTCATGCGGTGGAAAGCCCGGTTCTGGGGGTCATCTCGCCGGAAAAACTGTCTGGAGGCACGAAAACGCTGTTGCTGATGGCAAACGACCCGGAAAAGGTATTCAATGCCTCAACTTGCGGTGACAACTGCGCACCCTTCATTCTGAAGCTGGCGAAAAAGAAGGACTTGACCATCAACCTGAGGCATCTCATGGACTTTGGTAAGAAAAAATTCCCGGTGGATATAAAAGTCCTGAACACCGGTGATGTGGTGCACAGCATGGAAGAACTGATGCCGATTGCATTTCAGTTTGTGTGAGGCGATAGGATGAAGGGAAAACATAAAATCGAAGTCCGAAGCGGACGGGTCGTTTTCACGATCGAACTGGAACGGAACATTACGATTCTGCGAGGGGACAGCGCCACCGGAAAAACAACGCTGGTAGAGATGCTGCAAGCATACGAGACCTACGGCAGACAGAGCGGCGTGACAGTGAGTTGTGATAAACCGTGCCGGGTGCTGTCGGGTGTCAACTGGGAATTGCAGCTGAATGCGACCCATGACAGCATCATGTTTGTGGATGAAGGCAGTACCTTTGTTTCGAGTCTGGACTTTGCCCGTGCAATTCAGCATTCGGACAACTACTATGTGCTGGTCACAAGAGAAGATTTGAGCACCCTGCCGTACAGCGTAAACGCGATTCTGGAACTAAAAAAGACCACGAGCCGCTTCAAACGGACTTATAACAAAGCGTACCCGATCTATGATTCGCTGACAGCCAGCAATGTGCAGCTGGAAGGTGTTGAAAAGCTGCTGACAGAGGATGCAAATTCCGGGTATCAGCTGTTTACAAAAATCGGTGAGAAATACGGCATTGTCTGTATCTCTGCGGCAGGAAAAGATAATATCAAACAAAAGATCTTCCCAATGAAATCCGAGAAGGTTCTGGTAATTGCGGATGGTGCGGCGTTTGGCCCGCAGATGAACGACATTTATCGCCTGATGCAGGAGGACAACGCAAAGTTCGGCTTGTACCTGCCGGAATCGCTGGAATGGCTGCTTCTGAAAGCAGATTTGCTCGGACAGCCGGACGTTCTTGAAATTCTGGAACATCCGGCAGATTTCATCGAGAGCAGCGAATTCTTCAGCTGGGAGCGGTTCTTCACCAATTTGCTGGAACAGCGAACGAAGGATGTTCCCTATATGCGGTATGACAAGGCAAAACTGCCGGAATTCTATTTGCAGGAAGAAAATTTGGAGAAGATCATTGCGGAGATGGAGTAAGGCGAACTGAAAAATCACAAATAACGTATCACCGTTACTCCGAACGCTCTGCAATTTTGGCACCCGCCCAGGCTGCTATCAAGAACCCCCGCAAGTAATTGCGTGAGCGCTTGAAAAAGCACAAATAAAGCAAACGAACCGCCCCGGTTTCCGTAATGGAAGCCGGGGCGGTTTTTTGCGCTGCAACTTGCAGGGAAAAGCGGAAATAGCAAAAACATCCTGCATGGAAGGACAAGCAGGCTGTCCAACAGGATCGTTATAATAGACAGACAAAAGAATGTAAACGCCGTCAAAGGAGAGCACACAATGAAAAAACGATGGATGTTTCTGCTGGGCGCGGCATTTGCCGCCGGGCTGTTTCTGGTTGTCTGTATGGTAAGCAGAGGTGCATCGCTGCGTCAGGTAATGTATACATTTAAGGATGACGTGTGGGACGTGGTCTACCGGCTGAACCGCAGATGGAATTTGTGAGAAAAACACTTGACTTTTTAGAAGATGGACAGGCTATCTGTCCATCTCTTTTTGTATACTGGAATTGTGCAAAAGAGACAAAATCTATGCTGTTATTCCGCAAAACGACAAAAGTTCACACAAAGAATTGCGACTGCTGTTGCACTGTGTTACAATGAGCCAGAAGGAGAATGAACTATGCGTAATAGTAGATTAGACCGGATACTCTACATCCAGCAGGTGCTGGTACAGGGCGGTGTGCTGAACAAACAGCAGACGGCTGACCGCTTCGGCGTCAGTGAGAAAACCATTCAGCGCGACCTTGACACCCTGCGCAGCTACTTTGCAGACAGCGAGCCGCGCCGGGAAATCTTATACAACTCCGCAAAGGGCGGTTATCTGCTGGATGACACGCTTTCGCGTTTCCTTACCAGCAGCGAGATTCTGGCAGTGTGCAAGATCCTGCTGGAGAGCCGCTCCATGGTCAAGGAGGAGATGTTCCCTATTCTGGACAAGCTGGTGCAGGTGTGCACCCCGCTGGACCGATTGAATCAGGTCAAAGATCTCATCAGCAACGAACGTTTTCATTATGTTGAGCCGCAGCATGGCCGGAAGTTTATCGAGAGCCTGTGGGAGATCGGCACTGCGATCGAAAACCACAACCTGATGGAAATTACCTACTGCCGCACCCATGACAGCGAGACCCGCGTGCGCACCATTGAGCCGGTGGGCATCCTGTTCAGTGAGTATTATTTCTATCTGGCAGCGTTCATCGAGGGCATCGACAAGGATAAGCATTTCCAGAACCCGCAGGATAACTCCCCCACCATTTACCGCATCGACCGCATTCAGAACTATAAGACCCTCGACCGGCACTTTGCCCAGCGCTATACCGACCGCTTTCAGGAGGGCGAGATGCGCAAGCGCATCCAGTTCATGTACGGCGGCGCGTTGCAGACCATCCGGTTCGAGTATACCGGGCCAAGTCTGGAATCGGTGCTCGACCGTCTGCCTACTGCAAAAGTCTTGCAGGTGACAGAGAAGGGCTGGATTTTGGAAGCGGAAGTGTTTGGCACGGGCATCCAGATGTGGGTAAGAAGTCAGGGAGACTATGTGAAGGTGATTCCGTGCAATGGGTAAGGCGTTTTTCGGAAAGACAGCATAAAAAGGAGAAACCAGATGCTTTTTACAAATGTCAAGAGAAAGGCGGAAGAAGGACTGAGCCGTGAGCGAATCGAATACAGAGAACGCTATCAGGAGACGCTGAGCAGCGCGGAAGTGCTGCTTGATACCCGGTACGAAGCGGTTCAGCTTCTGCACGAGTGCGAGGAATATCTTCAGATGATCTCAAACCATCCCTATACATACGATTTGAAACGCAGCAAGGTCTACAAGGAATATCAGGCGTTTGAAAAGCAACTCAAAAAATATAAGCCGCATAAGAACAAGGCGGAGTTCCTGCTTGGTGGGAGGAAAGCCCTTGGCGCTGGCAGTGTATTGTTGGGCCCGAATGCGATGCTGGCAGCGGTAACGACGTTTGGATTAACGCCGACCAGTGCAGTTCTTGGGCTGTTGGACGGCACAGCGACTGTGAATGCAGCACTTACATGGTTGTGCGGCGGAGCATTTGCGCTTGGCGGAGGAATCATGGTGGCGCCGGTGCTTTTTGCACTGGCTGGCCCTGTCGGCATGGCAGTGGGGGCAGGCTGTTCTGCGGCGAACCTTCTCACGGCGGATAACAAGAAGAAAATACAGCAGGCGGAGGTGAATACCGCAGCACTCAAGAGCGAGATCGTATGGCTTCGCAGTGTGAAAAAACGAACTGAGACGCTGCAGGCTGAAACGGTGTCGCTGAGCCGGTTGGTGAAGAAAGAGCTGGAGGAACTAAAGACCTTGAAAAAGCAGGAATACAGCAGCTTTTCCGGCGGAGAGGCCCGGAAGCTTGGGACGATGATGAACAATGCGCAGTCGCTGCGGGAAAAAGTCGTTGAGACGATCCCGCTAAGCCGGTAACGGGGGGATACAGGATGCAAAAGCAGCTGGAAAAGTCGCGGTATCATGCCGAGGTGAAAAAGCTGGATGTTCAGATGGACTGGTGTGATAAGTACGAGTTTGGCTTAGCGGCGTTCTGTGGTGCAATGGCAGGCTTCATTGATGTCTTTTTTGTGCAGTCACCGGCAGCAAGGACCTCGCTGTTGGGACTCTCGGATGCCGCTGCAGATGAGATGGTGAAGAAGTTTGCACGGTTCACAGGCTGGAAGCCCAGAGCGGGCAACGAAAACAATGTGGCCTCTGCGATCGGTTATCTGGAACGGACGTTCCGGGTCAACTACGACCAGAAGAACCAGGTAGAAGTGGGTGGTGTGGTCAAGCTCTCGACCAAGAACCACCACATCAAGTCGCTGGCGCACTCGCCGGACGTGGTGGGCCTGTTCTTCTCCATTCTGGATCAGTTTCAGGGTAAGTCGTCCTTCCTCGACAACGGAAAGCTTATCCGCATCGATACCAGCGGAGGGGATTTTGAGCTGAAGGGCGGCAACTTTCCGGCAAAGCTCTTTGCGGGGTTTGCAAATTGGTTGGGGCATATTATGTCGGATGCAGCCGGAAGCACCGGCAGCAGAGGTAACGGAGGGCGCGGCACCGGTGTGCCGATGCCCTTTATGGAACTGACCCAATTCTGTAAATTCGGCCGGTTTCAGATCGGCAAAGACCGCCAGAACTTCGCCGATCTTATGGTACGGACTTTCCAGAACGGTTACGATGCCCGCTTCGGCGCGGCGACGATGGTGCCGGTGCTTTTCCAGCAACTGGCGACCAGTGCATGCTGGGCCATCAAGCGGCATCTGGTGGATAAGAAGCCTTGGGTGGACTGCATCCCGTCCGATAACTACGGCAGCTACCGGATGATGCAGCTTGTCTCCAACGGGACGCTCTGCCTTATTGATGTGGGGGATGCAGCACTGAGGAGCGGCGGCAACGCGCTGACCTTCTGCCTGCACTTCAACTTTGCAGCGGCGCTGCGGCTGGCCTATCTGGTGCTGAAGGAAATCAACATCCGGTTTGGCGCGGTGCTGGAAGAAAAGCTCAAAGCGTTCTACAATGAGATTCTAAGAAGCTCTACGCCGGAAGAACGGGAGTATCTCCGGCAGATGGACCTGCGGCTGCAGAACGATCAGGCGCGTCTGGATGAGCTGTACCGCAGCTACTGCGCCAGTGTGGAAGAAGAATACAGACGATTTGCAGGTCAGGTGAAAACCATGGACAGTGTATGGACAAGGCAGACAGCAAAAGCGGCAGCGTCCGTGCAACTGGCAGAGTCCAGCGGCGTGAAGAAAGAGAAAATCATACATTCGACCAAGGAACTGGATGAGAAGTTCGGAAAACGGGAACGAAAAGGACTCTTTGGATTCTTTAAGAAGTGAGGAGACAAAAATGGCAGAAAACAATAAGCTTGCAAGATTGAATATCCTGCTCATTGGCAAAACAGGTGTTGGAAAAAGTACATTGGTCAACAATATTTTCGGAAAAGAACTGGCGAAGGCGGGCGTTGGCAGACCTGTCACAAAATCGATCAATGAACTCAAAACCGAAGGCTCACCGCTTGTGATCTATGATACACCGGGTCTGGAATTGGGCGGAGAGAATTCGTTGGACAACATGCTGAAAGAGTTCGTCGGACAGGTCAAGTCCCGTGCGTACCGCGGCGATACAGACGAAATGTTCCACTGCATCTGGTACTGTATTGATGCGATGTCGGGCCGTCTGGAACCGTCTGAAGTCAAATTTTTGGAGAAGTTCACAGAAAAAACAAAGCAGTTCAAGATCCCGGTCATTATCGTGCTGACAAAAGCACTCCGGGAAGAGGATGTCGAGGCGATGAAAAAGACAATCGTGGAAAAACGGCTTCCCATCGCTGGAATCGCTCCGGTCCTAGCGGCAGACTACTCGTTTGGAAAAGATGTGCCGCCTGTGAAGGCCCACGGACTGAAGGAACTGGTCGATTTAGTGTATGATGTGCTTCCAGATGCTCAGAAGAACACCCTTGCGGCGGTCCAGGTGGCAAATCTGGATCTGAAGCGGAACGCAGCGCAGAAAGCAGTGGTAGTTGCTGCGGCTGCAGCGGCTGTTACCGGTGCAGCACCGATACCCTTCTCTGACGCCATGCTCCTGGTCCCGACTCAGATAGCGATGCTGACGAGCATTACGGTGATATTCCGTCTCCCGGTCCAGAAAGGCGTATTGCGAACGCTGGCAACGGCAGCAATCGGTATCACGGGAACGACAGTCATCGGAAAAACAGTGGTCTCCAATCTGCTGAAAATGATCCCGGGCGCAGGCACTATGGCGGGCGGTGCCATCTCGGCGACGACAGCAGCAGCTCTGACAACTGCGCTGGGAAATGCCTATATCGGGATGCTGATGAAAGTCTGCAGGGGCGAAATGGACCTGAGTGAGCTGTCTACCAAAAAAGGTCAGGAGTTTATGAAGGAAGAATTCCAAAAACAGCTGAAAGCAAAGAAAAATTAAAAATATGACGAGGAGAAAACTGCAATGGACGACGAAATGAAAAAAGCAATACAGGAAACCGTCAAAGAAGCGGTGAAGGAGGCCATGGAAGATCAGCAGACCCCACAGCCTAAGAAAACGACGTTTCAGGAGCTGGCAAGTGAGCTTGCGCAGAGGACGGTGGGATATATGCTCACAGCGGGCGTGGCGCTTGTGATACCCATGCTTATGACAAAGCTGTCGCAGAAGGATTCGATAAAACCGCCGCACTTTGGCAAAGAATGGAAGCCTGAGTATATCGAAGTGGATGAGACGGAGGAGAAAAAGAACGATGGCAGCATTTGATTCTGGCAATATCTTTGAGCTCATAGACAAGATGAGAGACAACATCGACAATGAATACCAGAAATTTACAACGCTGAATATTGTGGTGGCAGGTAAAACGGGTGTGGGAAAAAGCACCTTGATCAACAGCGTGTTCAGCGAGAAGCTGGCCAAGACCGGTTATGGCGACCCGGTCACTGAGGATATCAAAAAAATCAGGAAAGAGGGTTACCCTCTTGTGATCTACGATACGCCGGGCTTGGAATTGAAGGGAGAACATTCAACGCAGGAACTGTTGGACGATATTCAAGAACTGATCCAGTCCGGAATGAGAACAGGCGATGCAAACGAAGCGATTCACGCCGTCTGGTACTGCATCAGTACGGCTTCTGGGCGCATTGAGCCGACGGAAATTGAGTTTCTGAACCAGCTTTCGCAGCGCACCAGCTATTGCGAGGTTCCATTTTTTGTGGTCTTGACGAAGTCGATCTCGCCGGAAGAAACCGATGCCATGAGAGCCGCGATCGAAGGGGAAAATCTGCCGATCACGAAGGTCATTCCGGTCTTGGCCGAAGATTACCGTATTGATGCAAAGCGAATCGTCCCGGCAGGTGGTTTGGACAATCTGGTCTATGAGATGTCAAATGTTCTGGATGAGAGCGTGCAGAAAACGTTTGCCTCCATTCAGAATGTCAGTCTGGAACTCAAACAGCAGAGCGCCAGAAAGACCGTCAGAAATGTAGTTGCTGCTGCTGCCGTGACGGGTGCGGCACCCATCCCTGGCTCGGATGCACCGGTTCTGACAGCGGCAGAGGTCGCAATGATCGCATCGATCACGGCAAAGTTTGGTCTGCATTTTAAGAGGGAAGAAATCGTGAGTCTGGTGACTGCTCTTGTGGGAACAACGGGTGCGACCGGTATTGGCAGGACGACGGTGGCGAATGTTCTCAAATTGATTCCCGGTGCAGGAACGGTCATCGGCGGCGCGGTTTCTGCCGTGACGGCAGCGACCCTGACGGCAGCGCTGGGCGAGGCTTACATCATCATTCTGTCCAAGATCGCAAAGGGAGAACTGAAGATGTCGGATCTGTCCACAAAGAAAGGCCAGAAGGCAATGAAGCAAGAGTTCGATAAGCAGCTGAAGAAAAGCAAAAGCTTAGTATCCTAACGGAATATGCTTTAAAAAGTCCACTGCACTTTCAGGTTATTACAATCCCGGTCGATTGCACATACAATACAAGTATCACTTCACAAAACGGAGGGTACTTGTACTATGGTGGACTACGCCGACATCGGAAAACGCATCCGTGCCTGCCGCCTTGCAAAGGGCATGACGCAGGAGCAGCTGGCCAATGAGGTCGGCGTGGTGGTCACGCACATCAGCCATATCGAGACGGGCAACTCCGTGCCCAGCCTGAAAACGCTGATCGACATTATCAATGCACTGGACTGCTCGGCAGATGAACTGCTGTGCATCGAGATCAAAAAAGCAAAGCCGGTGTTTGACAGCTGGATGACCGAACAGCTTGCGGATTGCTCCGCCGATGAGGCAAAGATCATCAAAGAAACAGTGGTCAGCCTGAAAAAGTCGCTCCGAAAAGTGTACGGAAAATCCTCTAAATACAGATATGACTAAAACTTCAAAAAGGTATTGAACGCCTGAAAAAGCACCCATAAAGCAAATGAACCGCCCCGGTTTCCGCAGCAGGAAGCCGGGGCGGTTTTTGTATGCAGGGACGAGGGCAAGGGCGGTTCTTCCGACTTTGCGCTTTCTTGCTTTTTACGGAAAAATGCGCAAACAAAAAGCAGGCAGTGTCGTGGAAAGGAGGAGGAAAGCGACACTGCCTGCTGTATAGGAACCCCTGAACATTGCGGCTTGGTCAGGAGGGATTTGGTAGTCTGTCCGCCGTTCTGGCTATTGCCTCGCATAGAAACGGGAGACAGTTTTTTATGGGCCTGCTGTGCGCCGCTGCTGCGGCCGCACCCGCAGGGAAATGTGCCTGCATGGGCTTTGCGGGGAGAACCTTTCGGAGGTTATGGGGGATGTCCGTTCCGTTCTCCCTGAGTGCACCCTTATTATGCCAGACAATCGTGGCAATTCTTTGTGGTAAATTTGAACAGTTTGCAAATAAACGCCCTGCCCATGAAAAAAGACTGCTGAAAAGTCCGCGCCTCTCAGCAGTCCGAATCTGAAATTTTTGCGTTACACCCCAAAGAACTCCTTGGCGATGTCGGCGCTGCGCTTGGCGTCCTTGGCGTACCAGTCCGCGCCGATCTTCTCGGCGTATTCCGGGGTCAGCACGGCACCGCCTACCATGATCTTGCAGTCCAGCTGCGCCGCGTGCAGGGCGGCGATGGTCTCCTCCATGCTTTTCAGGGTAGTGGTCATCAGGGCCGAAAGGCCTACCAGATGCACATCCTTTTCCCGCACGGTATCCACCACCGTCTCCACCGGCACGTCCCGGCCAAGGTCCAGCACCTCAAAGCCGTAGTTTTCCAGAATGACCCGGACGATGTTCTTGCCAATGTCGTGCACATCGCCCTTAACGGTGGCAAGGACGATGCGTCCCTTGCTGGCGCTGCCCTCGCCCTTTTGGGCAATGGCGGTCTTGATCTCCTCAAAGGCGCTCTGGGCGGCGCTGGCGGCCTGCAGCAGCTGCGGCAGGAACAGGGTGCCTTTTTCGTACTTGGCACCCACGATGTCCAAGGCGGGGATCAACGCCTCGTCCACCACCTCCAGCGGCTGCTTTTCTGCCAGCAGGGCGCGGGTATGGGCGGCGGCATCGCCCTTCAAGCCCTTTTCCACCGCTTTCATCAGGGCGGCGTAGGGGCCGGTAAGTTCTGCTTCGGCGGCACTGGCGGCAGGCGCGGCTTTTGCAGCCTGTGCCAGCGCGGTGCTGGCGGGCACGCGGTCGGCAAAGCGCTCGATGTACTTTGTGCTCTGCTTGTCCCGGTTGGTCAGCACGTTGTAGGCGTACACCGCCGCCATCATCTCCTCGCTGGAAGGGTTCATGATGGCAAGGTCCAGCCCGGCGTACATTGCCATGGTCAGGAAGGTGGTGTTCAGGTAGGTGCGGCAGGGCAGGCCAAAGCTGATGTTGGACACGCCCAGCACGGTGCGCACTCCCAGCTCCTTTTTGCAGGCTTCCAGCGCCTGCACCGTGGCCAGAACATCCTCCTGCTGGGCGCTGGCGGTCAGGGTGAGGCAGTCGATGTAGATATCCTCCCGGGGGATGCCCGCTGCCAGCGCGGCCTCGGTGATGCGGCGGGCAATGGCTACGCGGTCTGCGGCCTTGGGCTGGATGCCTTTTTCATCGATGGCCAGACCCACGATGGCTGCGCCGTACTTCTTGCACAGCGGCAGGATGGCGGCAAGCTTTTCCGGCTCGCCGTTGGTGGAGTTGACGATGGGCTTGCCGTTGTACACCCGCAGACCCCGCGCCAGCGCTTCCACGTTGGAGGAATCCAGCTGCAAGGGCAGGCTGGTCACGCTTTGCAGCGCCTTGACCACCTGCTCCATCAGCACCGGCTCGTCCACGCCGGGCGCACCCACGTTCACGTCCAGAATCTGCGCCCCGGCCTCTGCCTGACTGACGGCCTGTTCCAGCACATAGTTCATGTCGCCCTCCCGCAGTGCCTGCTGGAAGCGCTTTTTGCCGGTGGGGTTGATGCGCTCGCCCACCACCGTGATGCCGTCCACTATGACCGCATCCACCGGGGTGCACAGCACCGAGGGCATCCGGTGCGCGGGACGCCCCGGGGTGCAGCCTGCAAAGGTACCGTTGAGCAGCTTGATGAACTCTGGAGTGGTGCCGCAGCAACCACCCGCGGCAAATAGGTGCAGCTCCCGGTAGGGCTTCATCTGTAAGGCAAACAGCTGCGGGGTGATGTCGTAGCCGCTGCCGTCTGCCCGGGGCAGACCGGCGTTGGGCTTGACGAACACCGGGAAGTTGCCGGGCACGGCTTCTGCCAGCCGCTTTGCCATGGGGAAGATCTCCTTGGGCCCCAGAGAGCAGTTGATGCCCACGGCGTCTGCCCCTAAGCCCCGGGCGGTGGCAGCAAAGCTTTCCACCGTGCAGCCGGTAAAGGTGCGCCCGCCCGCTTCAAAGCTCATGCTGGCCAGAATGGGCAGGTGAGTGTTCTCTTTGGCAGCCAGCAGGGCGGCTTTCAGCTCGTACAGGTCGGTATAGGTCTCAAAAAAGATCAGGTCTGCCCCGGCGGCTTCGCCCGCCTTCACGATGCGGGCATACTCGGCCACGGCATCCTCAAAGGCCAGCGTTCCGCTGGGTTCCAGCAGCTCGCCCAGCGGGCCCACGTCCAGCGCGGTCAGCGCACCGTAGGGCGCACAAGCGCGCTTGCAGTTGGCAATGCCTGCGGTGATGATCTGCTCCAGCGTGTAAGCACTGCCTGCCAGCTTGTGGGCAGAAGCGCCGAAGGTATTAGCGTTGACGATGCGGCTGCCCGCCGCAGCGTACTGCCCATGGATGCCCTCGATGAGCGCCGGGTCGGTGATGTTCAGCTCCTCCGGGCGTGCGCCCAGCTTGAGCCCGGCAGCTTGCAGCATGGTGCCCATGCCGCCGTCCAGCAGGATGGTATTGCTCTGCTTGAAAAGTTCATTCACTTGCACAGGTCTTTCCCCTCTTTCTGTATTCGCAGCGGGTGCGCAGCACACAATGGCCGCACCCGGCCAGCTGTCCCTTTACCGGGTGGTCGCTGACCCCCAGCAGGGCAGTCACGCTCTTGCGCGGGGTCATCAGGTTGGTGTCGGTGACGCACAGCCCGGTCTTGCGCACCGTGTCCAGTGCCGCTGCCACCAGCGGCTGCACCGCGATGTCCCAATCGCCGTAGCCGGGCGAAAAGCGCCCGGTCAGATACTTTCCCTCCGTGGCCGCCCACTGGCGCAGCTGCGCCTCGGCGGCATCGGCGGCCTGCTCGGCCAGTGCGCTGCCCAAGGCATCGGAGGCTACCCCGGCGGCAATGTCGCCCACGCCCGCCCGGCGTATCTGGGCATCCACTCCGGGTCCCAGCGTCACCGCCAGCAGAATGGCCTGCCCGCAGCCTGCCAGATGCTTGTGCACGTCCTCGCCGGGCAGAAGTCCGGCCTCGGTCAGGGCGGGAGTGTCTGCCAGCAGCCACACCGCCCGGGGCGTCGCCGCCGCCAGCAGCGGCACCGCGCACTTTTGCAGCAGTGCCAGCGTGGCGGCGTCTGGCGCGCCGCGTGCGCCGAAATACCGCGCTGCCTGCGCCAGATTTACACTCTGCGGCTTTTCTATCGCCAGCGGGCGGGGAACACCGATCGCCATGGGCCGCACCTCCTTACTTTGCTCGAATAAAGTACTATTCAGTATACCGCACTTGTGGGCTTTTATCAATCCCGCAAAAGAGGGGGAAAAGAAAAAAGGCTGCTCTGTTTTTTGAAAGCGGCCTTGCAGTGCGCGCGGTTTTTGCACACTTTCGGAGAGCACCGGCAGGTTTACCGGCAAAACAAAAACGCACGCTGATCCTCATCGAATCAACGTGCGTTTGCAGTATCGGAGTGGCGAGACTCGAACTCGCGGCCTCCTGCTCCCAAAGCAGGCGCGCTACCAACTGCGCAACACCCCGGCATCTGGCGGCACGGCTGCACCGCCAGAATATAGTATATCGTTTTTTACGCGGTTCGTCAATACAGAATCCGCAGTTGACAGCGCTGCACGGTCTGCTTTTTTCAGTCGGCAGAATCGGCAGCTGGCAGCAGCGGAAAAGGGCGCGGTAGCAGGCGCTTTTTGAAGAGCTGGGCGCGGTTTTGGTGCAACTGCCAAAAAGAGAACGCAAAAAATAGATAGAGTGCAAAATTTGTTGCGCTCTAGTTGCAAGATGGCCGGAAAGGTGCTATCATAACACTATATCGCCGGGAAGTGCGGCGGTAGGAAATTAGGCGGCAACTGAAAAAGAAAGGCACGGCGTAAGCGATGACGATACAGGAATGCTATAAAAAGATGGGCGCAGACTATCAGGAGGTGCTGGGGCGGCTGTATAACGAAGCCATGATCAGCAAATTTGTGCGGATGTTCTTGCAGGACGACAGCTTTCAGATTTTGGAGGAAGCGCTGCGCAGGGGAGACGTGAAAGAGGCGTTCCGCGGGGCACATACCCTCAAGGGCGTGTGCCAGAATCTGGGCTTTTCCAATCTGTACGCGCCTACCTATACCCTGACCGAGACCCTGCGCGCCGGGCAGCTGGAGGGCACGCAGGAGCAGTTTGCAAAGGTGGCAGAGCAGTATCAATGCACGATGGACGCCATCCGTGCGCTGGACTAAAAATCAATGCGGTGTCGGGAAGCTTTCGGGCTGCCCGGCATTGTTCTTTTATGGGTGCGGTTGAAAACGCAGAACCGCCCCTTGTACCGCCGCGCAGTTTGCGGTATGATAGACAAAAAGAGGGAAGGAGATCCCATTATGTCCAAACATATCCTTGTCTGCCTGCCCATCAGCGCAGAGCAGAGGGCCCGTATTGAGGCGGTGCAGGGCTTTGCATATCGCTTTACCACCCCGGATACTGCCACGGCAGAGGATGCCCTGTGGGCCGATGCAGTGCTGGGCAATCTGCCGGTTCCGCTGATCCGGCAGAACGATCATCTGGAGTGGTTCCAGTCCAACGCAGCAGGCCCCAATAACTATCTGGAGCCGGGGGTGCTGCCGGAGGGCTGCATCGTGACCAACGCCACCGGTGCTTATGGGCTTGCCATCAGTGAGTGTATGCTGGCAATGTGGCTCAGCCTGCTCAAGGAGCTGCCCACCTACCGGGATAACTAGCGGGAACACCGCTGGGCTCCCACCGGCCACTCTATGGGCAGCATTGTGGGCAGCCGGGTGCTGTGCGTGGGCATGGGCGATATCGGCTCTAACTTTGCTCGGCGGGCGTATGCGCTGGGCGCAGAGGTGGTGGGCGTGCGCCGCACGGTGCACCCGGACACCCCCTGCCCGGACTACTGCACCCGGGTGGTGGCGCAGAGCGAATTGGACGCAGAGCTGCCGCAGGCCGACCTTGTTGCGCTGAGCCTGCCCGGCACGCCGGAGACGCTGCATTTGTTCAATGCAGCGCGACTGGCGCTCTGCAAGCGTGGCGCCATCCTGCTCAATGTGGGCCGGGGCACTGCCGTGGACGGCGAGGCACTGGCAGCCGCCGTGCACAGCGGGCAGCTTTCCGGTGCAGGGCTGGACGTGACCGACCCCGAGCCGCTGCCGCCGGAGCATCCCCTGTGGGCAGAACCCAACGTGATCATCACGCCCCACGTCACCGGTGGCTTCAGCCTGCCCAAGACGCTGGACAACATTGTGGATATCTTTGCACATAACCTCAAGCGCTATGCCGCCGGCCAGCCGCTGGATAACCAGATGGACCGCCGCACCCAGTACGCCAGCGGCGCACGGCTGCAAAGCACGCTGTAAAACCGGCGCTGCTTGACAAAACGGCGTGGGGGCGTTATACTATAAATAGAAAAGGTGCTGTCTGCAATGGTCAGCTTCCTTTAGCTAAGTATGTCAATAAGAATGACCGCTCAGATTTGGTAAGCTGGGGCGGTCATTTCTTATTGTTATGGATCTCCTGAAAGATCGCCCACGAAATCTTGAACGTGATCCCGACTGTGCCGCCAATAATGACGAACAGCTGCAGAACGTTATCCAGTGTCATGTGGCATCCCCCCTTTCGCGTTTGCGTCCGGGGGAACCAGACAATAAGGTTTCACAGCCCCCGGAAGCTTGCCGGAGGAAGCTAGACCACCTTTTGTGCAGACAGCACCTGCCGCTTTTGGTGCGGCGGATTAAGTATAGCATAATCCAACGGGTTCTGCAATGAAAAACGCCCTGCGGCACAGTGCTCGTAGGGGAACGCAATATGCAGCTTGCCCTTACGACCCCAGCCGTGAAAATGTAGTGCCGGAGCGTCCGCAGACGCCCCGGCACTACGAAATTATAAATGGTATTTCCGCACGAAGAAAAAACTGCCGCACAACTGTGCGGCAGTTTTTTTGTATCTATGGTTTACAGCATCACTGCGCCTGTGCAAGGCAGGCGTCCATGGCGGTAAAGATGGCCTCGCTGGTCATGGTGGAGCCGGTGATGGCGTCCACACCGGCGGTGGAACCGGTCTGCGTCAGCTGGGCAGCCAGTGTCTCGGCGGCCTTGCCGCCCAGCTCCGGGGTCTCGGCGGAGGCGTCCACCTGCACGGCAGTCACCTTGCCGCCGGTCACAGTGACCGTGACGGTCACTTCACTCAGGCAGCCCTGTGCAGAGGAGGTGTAGCTGCCATCGGTCAGGGGTGCGGCGTTGTCGGCGGCGGGTACGGTGCCTGTGTTGTGGATATACAGGTTCAGCACAATGCCCATCAGCACGGTGGCTGCCAGCATGAGCAGGATATTACGGGTCATTTTTGCGGTCATGGTATGGTATCTTCTCCTTGGGGGTGATTATTTTGCGGGCTTGAAGCTGTCGCGCAGGGTGACCACCCGGTTGTACACGCCGGGGTTCTTGCTGTCCGGGGTAAAGAAGCCGGTGCGCACGAACTGGAACTTTTCGCCGGGCTTTGCGTCCTTCAGGCTCTCCTCCAGCTTGCAGCCGGTGCGCACGGTGACGCTTTCCGGGTTCAGGTAGTCCTTGTAGTCGCTGCCCTCGGGGATGCCGTTCATGTTGGCTTCGGTGAACAGCTTGTCGTACAGGCGCACCTCAGCGTCCACGCAGTGTGCGGCGCTTACCCAGTGGATGGTGCCTTTGACCTTGCGGCCATCGGCGGGGTTGCCGTTGCCGGTCTCCAGGTCGGCGGTGCAGTGGATGGCGGCAATGCTGCCGTCGGCGTTCTTATCTACGCCGGTGCACTTGACGATATAAGCACCCATCAGACGCACCTCGCCGTCCACGGTCAGGCGCTTGAACTTGGGAGGCGGCACCTCGGCAAAGTCCTCGGCATCGATCCACAGCTCGCGGGTAAAGGCTACCTTGCGGGTGGTGGTATCGTTGGCTTCGCGGTTGGGGTTGTTGGCTACGTCAAAGTACTCGGTCTTGTCGGCGGGGTAGTTGTCCACCACCAGATTGACCGGCTCCAGCACGGCAATGCGGCGCTGTGCGGTCAGGTCCAGCTCGCTGCGGATGCAGGCTTCCAGCTGGCGCATATCGATCAGGTTGTCAGACTTGGAGATACCGGCCTCCCGCACAAAGGTGAAGATGGAGGTGGGGGTGTAGCCGCGGCGGCGCAGACCGCACAGGGTGGGCATACGGGGATCGTCCCAGCCGTCCACGATGCCCATCTCCACCAGCTCGCGCAGGTAGCGCTTGCTCATGACCGTGTTGGTCATGTTCAGGCGGGCGAACTCGCGCTGCTTAGGGAACTCGGCACCAAAGATGTTCTCGATGACCCAGTTGTACAGCGGGCGGTGATTCTCGAACTCCAGACTGCACATGCTGTGGGTGATGCCCTCGATGGCGTCCTGAATGGGGTGGGCGAAGTCGTACATGGGGTAGATGCACCACTTGTTGCCCTGACGGTGATGCTCGGCGTACTTGATACGGTAGATGGCCGGGTCACGCATATTCATGTTGGGGCTTGCCAGATCGATCTTGGCACGCAGGGTCTTTTCGCCCTCCTGGAACTCACCGGCACGCATCCGGCGGAACAGGTCGAGGTTCTCCTCCGGGCTGCGGTCGCGCCACGGAGAGGGACGGGAGGGCTTGCCGGCATCGGAGCCGCGGTACTCGCGCATCTCTTCGCGGGTCAGGTCGTCTACATAAGCCTTGCCCTCGGTGATCAGCTTCTCGGCGTACTCATAGCACTTATCAAAGTAATCGCTGCCGTAGAAGATGCCGCCGTTGGGGTCGGCACCCAGCCAGTGCAGGTCCTCGATGATGCTGTTGACATACTCCTCGCCTTCGCGGGCGGGGTTGGTGTCGTCCAGACGCAGATTGAACTTGCCGCCGTACTGGTTGGCAATGGACCAGTTGATATAAATGGCCTTGGCGCTGCCGATGTGCAGATAGCCGTTGGGCTCCGGCGGGAAGCGGGTGTGGATCTGCTGCACCTTGCCCTCGGCAAGGTCGGCGTCGATGATATCCGTCAGAAAGTTTTTATCAGCCATATAGGTTCCCCCTGTCAGGGCACAGTGTGCCCTCTTATACTCATAATACTATATAATACACTATTTTGCGTTTTTCTTCAAGTACGGAGTTGCGCGGAACACGGGGGCAATCCTCTGAATAAAGGCTTCCCCCAGCCGGGAGAAGCCTTTAGCGAAAAATGGATGAAAAAAGGATACGAAGCGGTCTTAGTTGAAGGAGCGGAAGCCCTTGCCGATGATCTCGCTGGAGTTGACGATGGTGATAAAGCTGTGGGGGTCGTTCTCCCGCAGAAAGTTACGCAGCTGCAAGGCCTGACGGCGGGTCAGCACGGTCACCAGCACGCTGAGCTCGTGGTGGGTGTAGGCACCGTAGGCCTTTTCCACCGTGGCGGAGCGGTTCATATTATGGATGATGAAGTCCAGAATGGGCTGCGGGTTCGCGGTCATGATGGTGCACACCTTGCGCAGGCGGATATTTTCAATGGCACCGTCCACCACGAAGGACTTGCCGATGAGGCCAAGGATACAGTACAGACCGGTGCCCATGCCGAACCGCACGGCGGCAGCCAGCACGATGAGGATATCGCTGACCATCAGCGCCTTGCCGATCTCCATGGAGGTGTACTTGGCAAGGATCAGCGCCACGATGTCGGTGCCGCCGGTGGAGGCGCCGATGTCAAACACGATGGCGGCGCCCAGCGCGGGCAGGAACACCGCGAACACCAGATCCAGCATGGCATCGCCGCTCAGGGACACGCCAGAGGGGTACAGCCACTCGCAGCAGGACACGAAAAAGGAGAGTGCAAAGGAAGAGTAGATCGTCCAGCCCATGCACTTGATGCCCAAAAAGATAAAGCCCAGCACCACCAGCACCAAGTTGATGATCCACATAAAGCCGCCCACATTGATGCGGGGGAACAGGTCTGCCAGCAGAATAGATAGACCCGAGGTGCCGCCGAAAGCAAAGTGGTTGGGATTTTTAAAATATACGATGCCCACTGCCGTGAGCACAAGGCCGAGGTTCAGCAGGACGAAGAAATTTAGATTCTTCAGCAGATTTTCGCGGCTGAAGGCTTCTTTTAAACCGTTCATGGGTTCCCTCCATCAAAAAATGCAGTGATTTGGCCAGAATGCCATGCAAAAATATACTCCCCCTGTACAAGGAAGTCAAGGGATAAAAGAGAAGTTGTAGAAAAAGCCGGAAAACAGCCGATAAAAGGTGAAAAAACAGGCACATCCGGTGCATTTTGAACGTAAAAGGGCAAAACAAAGCGCCGCCCGCAGACGGTTTTGTCTGCGGGCGGCGCGGAGATTCAGTCCGGGAAAATGGAAAAGGACTTACAGGTTGAAGTAACGCTTTGCGTTGTCGAAGCAGATGCCCTTGACGATCTTCTCCAGAGCCTTCTCGTCGTTGGGGTACTCGCCGTCCTCGACCCACTGGCCGATGATGTTGCACAGGATGCGGCGGAAGTAATCGTGGCGGGTGTAGCTCAGGAAGCTGCGGCTGTCGGTCAGCATACCCACAAAGTTGCCCAGCAGGCCAAGGCTTGCCAGACGGATCATCTGATCCTCCATGCCGATCTTGTGGTCATTGAACCACCATGCAGAGCCGTGCTGGATCTTGCCCGGCACTTCGCTGTTCTGGAAGCAGCCCAGAATGGTGCCGATCTGTGCATCGTCGGCGGGGTTCAGGCTGTAAATAATGGTCTTGGGGCACTCATCGGTGTCGTTCAGGGCGCTGAGCAGCTGTGCGATCTGGCCGCCGCAGGTGGCGGTGTTGATCATGTCAAAGCCGGTGTCGGGACCCAGCAGGCTATTCATCTTGCGGTTCACGCCGCGCAGGCAGTTGTAGTGGAACTGCATGACAATGCCCAGACGATGATACTGCTTGCCCAGATGGATCAGGATGTAGGTCTGGTACTTCTCGGCCTCTTCTGCGGTGCAGCTCTCGCCCTTCATCACCTTCTGGTAGATGGCGTTCACCTCGTCCTTGGTGGCCTCACGGTAGGGAACGTAGTCCAGACCGTGGTCAGAAGCGCGGCAGCCCATCTCGGCAAAGAACTCGATGCGCTTGGTCAGGGCATCGGTCACGCAGTCGATGCAGGCCAGCTTTTCCTTGCCCACAACGGCAGCCAGCTTTGCCATATAATCGGCAAAGCCGGGCTTGTTGATGTTGATGGCCTTATCCGGGCGGAAGGAGGGAGCCACGGTGAACTTGATGGTGGGATCTTCCTTGATCTTCTTGTGCCAGTACAGGTCATCAATGGGGTCATCGGTGGTGCCGATGAAAGCCACGTTGCTCTGCTCGATCAGGCCGCGGACGGTCAGCTTGGGATCATGCTGCAGCTTGTCGTTGCACAGGTTCCATACTTCCTCAGCGGTGTCGCCGTTCAGCACGCCGTCGTAACCGAAGAAAACGTGCAGCTCCAGATTGGTCCAGTGGTACATCGGGTTGCCGATGGCCATGGGCAGAGCCTCGGCAAACTTCTGGAAGCGCTCGCGGTCGGGCTTGTCACCGGTAATGTACTCCTCGGGCACGCCGTTGGAACGCATCACGCGCCATTTATAATGATCGCCGAAATAGCTGCCGTCCGGGTTGCGGCCGCCCAGCCACACCTGCGTGATGTTCTCAAAGCGGCGGTTCTCGTAGATCTCGCGGGGAGGGATGTGGCAGTGATAGTCGCAGATGGGCATAGCGGCTGCATAGTCGTGATACAGATGCTGTGCGGTAGCAGACTGGAGCATGAAGTCCTTATCCATAAATGCTTTCATGGGATTTTAACTCCTTTTCTCTGATGAATTTGTTAAAATTTAGACAAAAACGGGCACGAAATTGCACCTGCCTGAAAAGGGCAGGCTGCCTTATCCTTAGTATACCGGAAAACGCCGATGTATACAACTGAAAAACTGCCAAAATTTCACCCTTAGAATTGTATAAACCGCTGGAAATGCGCTAAATAGCCATTTTTGGACTAAAAACATTGCACAAAGCACTTGACTTCTTTGTATACAACAGCATAAAATAGGAACAGAAGATGGCAGGGAAAACGAGAGCCTGCCATGCAAAGCAAGTTTATAAAGGAGATCAATGAAGATGGAAACTTTGAACTACAAGGTTCTGGAAGGCACTGGCTACAACGGCTACATCCTGAAGGATGCTCCCGTTAAGGTGATGCAGTTCGGCGAGGGCAACTTCCTGCGCGCATTCGTGGACTACTTCTACGATATTGCAAACGAGAAGGCTGGCTACAACGGCAAGGTCAAGCTGGTGCAGCCCATCGGCAACTTCCCCCAGATGGCAGACTGGATCAACGAGCAGGAGGGTCTGTACACCCTGTACCTGCGCGGCAGCGAGAAGGGCCAGAAGGTGGACGCAAAGCGGGTGATCTCCTGCGTGTCTGACTGTGTGTGCCCCTACATTGATGGCAAGTGGGACGAGGTTCTGGCTCTGGCTCGCTCTGAGGATCTGGAAACTGTTGTATCCAACACCACCGAGGCCGGCATTGCCTACACCAAGGGCGACAGCCAGTTCGATCAGGTTCCTCCCAACAGCTTCCCCGCAAAGCTGACCCGCGTGCTGTTCGAGCGCTACAAGGCTTTCAACGGCGCTGCCGATAAGGGTCTGGTCATCCTGAGCTGCGAGCTGATCGACAACAACGGCAAGGAGCTGCAGAAGTGCTGCAACAACTACGCCAAGGATTGGGATCTGGAGCCCGCCTTCATCGACTGGATGAACACTGCCAACACCTTCTGCTCCACGCTGGTGGACCGCATCGTTCCGGGCCGCATCCGTGACCCGCAGGAGCTGGCCGCTCTGGAAGAGGCCAACGGCTACCACGATACCGCTCTGGACGTGGGCGAAGTGTTCGGCGTCTGGGTCATCGAGGGCCCCGCAGGTCTGGAGGACAAGCTGCCGTTCAAGAAGGCCGGCGTCAACGTCATGGTCGTGCCCGACGTTACCCCCTACAAGAAGCGCAAGGTCCGCATCCTGAACGGCGCACACACCGGCTTTGTGCTGGGCGCTTATCTGGCAGGCTTTGACATCGTCCGCGACTGCATGCACAACGATACCGTGCGCGGCTTTATGAACAAGATGCTGCACGAGGAGATCATCCCCACCCTGCCGCTGGACAAGAAGGATCTGGAGGACTTTGCCTCTGCTGTTGAGGACCGCTTCAACAACCCCTTCGTCAACCACGAGCTGATGAGCATCTCCCTGAACTCCACCTCCAAGTGGAAGGCCCGCAACATGCCTTCCTTCCTCGCTTACATCGAGGAGCAGAAGCAGCTGCCCAAGTGCCTGACCATGTCTCTGGCTGCTTACATCGCCTTCTACTCCAACGATATTCAGGAGCGCACCGCTGACGGTCTGATCTGCAAGCGCCCCGCAGGCAACACCTACAAGATCCAGGACGACGCATGGGCTCTGGACTTCTACTTCGCACACAAGGATGACACCGCTGCGCAGCTGGTGCATGCTGTGCTGACCAACACCCAGATGTGGGATCAGGATCTGACGCAGATCTCCGGTCTGGAAGCCGCTGTGCTGGCAGATCTGGAAATGATCCGCACTCAGGGTGCCGAGGCTGCTTACAAGAGCTGCCTGTAAGCTGAAAAATCAACCTACCCGCACAACAAAAGGGCTGCTGCTTTGGGCAGCAGCCCTTTTGTGCGATACGATAAGGAGAAAAACTATGCCGCAGGCAATTCATATCAGCCCCATCGACAATGTGGTCGTTGCCCTGCACCCCATTGCCAAGGGCACGCTGGTGGAGGTGGACGGCCTTGCCGTCACCGCACTGGAGGATATCCCGCAGGGTCACAAGATGGCAGTCAAGCCCATTAAGAACGGCGAGAACGTCATCAAGTATGGTTTCCCCATCGGTCACGCCACCGCAGACGCCGCCCCCGGCACCTGGATGCACACCCACAACGTGCACACCAACCTGTCCGGCGAGGTGGAGTACAGCTATAACCCCGCCCCGGATCTGGCTCCGCTGCCTAAGGTCGAGCCGGAGACCTTTATGGGCTTCCGCCGCAAGGACGGCCGCGCCGCTATCCGCAACGAGATCTGGATCATCCCCACCGTGGGCTGCGTGAACGATATCGCCAAGAAGATCGTTGCCGACAATCAGGATCTGGTCACCGGATCCATTGAGGGTCTGTACACCTTCACCCATCCCTTCGGCTGCAGCCAGACCGGCCACGACCACGCACAGACCCGCAAGCTGCTGGCTGCGCTGGTGCGCCACCCCAATGCTGCCGCCGTTCTGGTGCTGCATCTGGGCTGCGAGAACCTGCAGCACGATCAGTTCGTGGAGGAACTGGGCGAGTACGACCACGACCGCGTCAAGTTCCTGACCTGTCAGGACGTGGAGGACGAGTTTGCCGCCGCCCGCGATATCCTGAAGGAACTGGCTGCCTACGCTGGGCAGTTCAAGCGCGAGCCCATCCCCGTGTCTGAGCTGGTGGTGGGCATGAAGTGCGGCGGTTCGGATGGCCTGTCCGGCATCACCGCCAACCCCACCATCGGCCGCTTCTCCGACATGATGGGTCAGCGCGGCGGTTCTACCGTGCTGACCGAAGTGCCCGAGATGTTCGGTGCAGAGGGCTTTTTGATGGATCGCTGCATCAACAAGGAAGTGTTCGTCAAGGCCGAGCACATGATCAACGGCTTCAAGGAGTACTTTATCAGCCACAACGAGGTGGTGTACGATAACCCCTCTCCGGGCAACAAGGCCGGCGGTATCACTACGCTGGAAGATAAGAGCTGCGGCTGCGTGCAGAAGGGCGGCACTGCCCCCATCATGGACGTCATCGGCTACGGCGACCCCGTGGTGACCAAGGGCTTGAATATGCTCTACGGCCCCGGTAACGATCTGGTGTCTGCCACCGCTATGACGGCAGCAGGCGCACACCTGATCCTGTTCTCCACCGGCCGCGGCACCCCGTTCTCCGCTCCGGCTCCCACCCTGAAGATCTCTACCAACACCCCGCTGGCAGAGAAGAAGGGCGGCTGGATCGATTTCAACACCGGTGTCATCGCCGACGGCGAAAAGACCATCGACAAGGCTGCAAAGGATCTGCTGGATCTGGTCATCCGCGTGGCCAGCGGCGAGCAGACCAAGGCTGAAAAGCACGGCTTCCGCGAGATCTCCATCTTCAAGGACGGCGTGGTTCTGTAACTGAAAAAGGGCTGCTGTACGGCAAAATGCGGTACGGCGGCCTTTTTGTGCTTGAAAATACGGAAAGGAAGTGTATTCTATATGATGGGTGCAAATGGCGCAGTATTGCTTTCTCTGCTGATCTATGCGGCGCTGATCTACGGTGCTGTGCGTCTGATCAAGTATTTTATCCGCTACGGCATCGATTACTACTTCCAAAAGCTGGAGCAGCAGCAGTCGCAGCAGACCGAGCACAAGGAATGACCCACCGGGGCGACCCGGAGGCAATAATAGGAGGCTTACTTATGAATCAGATCACCACCCGGTACATCACCGAGAACGGCGCCTGCTACGAGCAGTACGTCATCACCGACCCCGAGGCAAAGACCGCCCTCACCATCACCCCCGAGCGCGGCGGTATGATCACCAGCTTTACGCTGGACGGCGAGGAGTTTGTCTGGACCCGCCGCCCCAATTTCTCGGAGTGCAACCGTCCCCGCTTTGGCGTGCCGGTGCTGTTCCCCAGCTGCGGCAACCCGGATAACGGTGTGCACATCTTTGACGGCAAGGCTTACCCCATGGAGACCCACGGCTTTGCCGACCTGTGCGCATGGGAAGTGGAAAGCGTTGGCCCGGACGGCGTGACGCTGGCACTGGAATCCACCCCGCTGACCAAGTTCCTGTACCCGTTCGATTTCACCCTGCTGCTCAACTATAATCTGGAGGGCAACAAGGCTCTGGTCAGCCTGACCGTCATCAACGAGGGCAACACCGATATGCCTTTCAGCTTTGGCTACCACCCCTACTTTACTGCCTCCAAGCTGGAGAACGTGGAGTTCGATATCAAGTGCGCCACCTGCTCCGAAAACGCCAAGGGCGAGCAGCCCGCCGCCCCGGAAAAGATCACCCTTACCCGTAAGGAGGGCGCAGACAACACCATCCGTCTGCTGACCGGTGTGCAGTTCCCCATGACCCTGACCGACAAGGGCAACGGCCACAAGGTGACCGTGGACGCCGACGAGACCTTTGAAAACGGCGTGCTGTGGCAGCAGGATGCCGAGAGCTTTGTCTGCATGGAGCCTTGGAACGGCTGGGCCAACAGCGTGAATGAGGAAGGCAAGCACGAGGTGCTGGAGCCGGACGAGGCCATGACCAGCGAGTGGAGCATCACCATCGAGAAGGCCTGAAAAACCATTTGAAATGCGCGCCGCGCTGCTTTGCGCATAGTCAGCGGAAAAATTATTCTTAATTTGGGGCTCAGGAAAGTCTGCGGACTTTCCTGAGCCCCTTTTTCACGGGAAAGGAGCACTCTTTTCAGGATGGTGCAAAGCTTTTGATTTCAGTAAAGAAAATTTAGCACGCTGACCCGCAGTGCCGCGCTTTCGCAGAAAGCGGCGCTGCGAATGCCGTTTTCAGCCACGACCTACCTGTGAAAATGGAATACCGGAGCGTCCGCAGACGCTCCGGTATTCCAAAATTATAAATATTTTTTCCTTAGCTTATGCCTAGAGCGCAAGCGGAGGGCATTCAAAATCGTCCCGCCCGGAAAGGAAAACGGCCTTTAGTGGCAATTGCCGGTGCAGCCGCCCTTGTCGGCGTGGCAGGCGTGAGCGCCGCAGCTGTGGCCCTCCTCGTGGTCATGATGGGTGCAGCGGGCGTTGGGGTCAAAGACCAGCGTGCCGGCAAGATATGCCGCCGCAGCGCTGTCGGCGTCGCCGGTGATGCCGCCGCACAGCCGGATGCCGGCCTGTGCCAGTGCCATCTGTGCACCGCCGCCAATGCCACCGCACAGCAGCACATTTACGCCGTTGCGCACCAGAAAGCCCACCAGTGCGCCGTGGCCCTGCCCGTCGGTGGAGACCACCTCGGCGCTGGTAATGCGGCCATCCTCGGCGGTGTAGAGCTTGAACTGCGCAGAGTGGCCGAAGTGCTGGAACACCTGACCGTTTTCATAAGGAATTGCGATCTTCATACTAAAAACTCCTCCCTGTGTACGAGATTTTCTATCCCTATTCTAACAGATTGCGCTGAAATAGGGAAGGGCACCCGCGGTTTTTGCGCCTTTTGGAGCGGAAAACATAGCCGGTATGTAAAAATGATATCAGAAACTGCTGCAAAATGTATTATAATAGAGCCCGAAAAGAGGGTACAAGTATGAAAACAAAGCATCGCGGACAAATGTCCGAGTCCTTTCTTACGGCGGTGTTCCTTTCGCTGTCCGGCGGCTTACAGGATGCCTACACCTATCTGTTCCGGGGCAAGGTGTTCGCCAATGCCCAGACCGGCAATATCGTGCTGCTGAGCGCCAATATCATGGATGGCCGGTGGGATAAGGTGCTGCACTATTTGGTGCCTTTGTGCGCCTTTGCGCTGGGGGTTCTGGTTGCGGAAAAAATGCGGGAGCGCTTTCAGGCAATGCAGCGGCTGCACTGGCGGCAGCTGGTGGTGCTGGGCGAGGTGCTGCTGCTGTTCGCGGTGGGCTTTCTGCCGCAATCGCAGAACCTGTTGGCCAATGCCATCGTTTCCTTCTCCTGCGCCATGCAGGTGCAGGCTTTCCGCAAGGTGGACGGCTACGCCTTTGCCAGTACCATGTGCATCGGCGACCTGCGCAGCGGCGTGGAGGCTTTCTGCATCTGGCGCAAGACCCACGAGCCCCGCGCAAAGGACAGGATGGTGCGGTACTTCGGCATCATATTCCTGTTCGCGCTGGGGGCTGGGCTGGGCAGTAAAAGCGCGGCGCAGCTGGGCGGCAGAGCCATCTGGATCTCCTGCTGCTTTTTGCTGGTCAGCTTTGCGCTGATGTTCATCCGGGAGGAGCTGGAGGAGAACCCGGTCATCGAAAAAGACCTGACCGCTATCCGGCAGGAGACCCGGGAGATCGACCGCACCCTGAAACAGGAATTGCAGGAAGAACAGCGGGAACTGAAACAGAGCACCCGGAAATAACAGAAAAGGGGCTGCTGCACATCATTGGTGCAGCAGCCCCTTGCTGTATTGGTTTATTTGTGTTCTGCGCTCCGGGCACCGGCCTTGGTCAGCAGCTGCTGGAACTTGCGGGCGGCGGTGTTCAGCGGACGGTGATGGTCGTACACAAGGCAGATGGAGCGGGAGGGGATGATCTCCTGCAAGTGCAGCTGCACAAGTTCCCCGCTGGCCAGCAGGGGCGCTGCCATGGGCTCCGGCATAAAGGCAAGCCCCAGTTCGCTTTTGACCAGCGTAAGCATCTGGTCGGTGGTGGCGGCCTCGGTGTCCGGCTTCAGCACCGCGTCGTGTTCCAGAAAGAACTGCCGGTAAAAGCTGCGGGTCATGCTCTCTTCGTTCAGGCAGATCAGGGGATAACCGGCCAGTTCCTTTAGGTTCAGGGTCTGGCTGGCCAGCGCCGTAAAGGTCTTACCGCCCACAAGGACTTCATAAAAGGGCATCAGCTCTACCATTTTTAGCCCGTTTTCCACCTCTGCGGGGGTGGTCACGATGGCAAAATCCACCTCGCCGTTGCGTACCGCCTGCACCGCCTGCGGGGTGGAGTGGTTGGAGATGCGCAGCCGGATGCCCGGGTACTCGGTATGGAAAGCGCGCAGCTTTTCCGATAGGTAGATGTTCAAAGCGGTCTCGGTAGTGCTGATGCTGATGGCACCGTGCTCCAGCGTGGCGGTGGCGCTCAGCTCCTCTTCGGCGTCCTGGATCTGCACCGCCGCTGAGGCAATGCGGGAATACAGCAATTCGCCCTCCGGCGTTAAGGTGACGCCCCGGTTGGAGCGGATGAACAGCACGCAGTTCAGCTGGCTTTCCAGCCGGTTCATGGCGTGGGTGATGTTGGGCTGATTATTGCCCAGCACCCGCGCCGCGCGGGTAAAGTTCTGATACTTTGCTACATAGTAAAAGATTTTGTAGTATTCCCAGTCCACATACATGAGTGCGGCCCTCTTTCCTGTCGGGCTTCCGGCGCGGCCTGCGGCAGAAGCGGCTTTATGCTCTTCTTGTATCATAGCACGGCGCGCCGGAATTGCAAGCGCTTTTTACGGCGCGGTTGTGCCGGATGTGGGTAGCAGCCTTTGCAATGTAAAAAACATATTGCTGCTATACACAGGATACTTTTTACATATTCTCTGCACGCTCGTATAATATACACCGCGAACAGGAAACAAGAATGAAAAAGAAGGTAAATGAAGTTTATGCTGACTGCTGTTACTGGAATCAACTGGGGCGATGAGGGCAAGGGCCGCGTCATCGACCTGCTGGCCGAAAATGCCGATATCGTTGCGCGCTATCAGGGCGGCAACAATGCCGGCCATACCGTTGTGACCGAGAAGGGCAAGTTCATCCTGAACCTGCTGCCCTCCGGCATCCTGCACCCGGAGGTGACCTGCGTGCTGGGCACCGGTATGGTGATCGACCTTGAGCATCTGGCCGGGGAGATGGAGGCTATCGAGGCGCGCGGGGTGAAGGTGGAGCCGGAGAACCTGAAACTCTCCGATAAAGCTACCATCTCCATGCCGTGGCACAAGGTACAGGACGGGCTGGAAGAGGACCGCCTTGCCAAAAAGGGCAGCGCGTTCGGCTCTACCCGGCGCGGTATCGCCTATGCTTACAGCGACAAGTACCGCAAAAAGACCCTGCGTCTGGGTGATCTTTTGCATCTGGACGAGGAGCGCACCCAGAACCGCCTGCACATGATTTTGGACGCCAAAAACATGGAACTGGCGGGCTGCTACCATCAGGAGCCCATGAGCTACGATGCCCTGCTGAACTGGTGCAGGCAGCAGGCGGCGTACTTTGCGCCCTTCATCTGTGATGTGGGTGTTTTCTTGCAGCAGGCGCACGACAGCGGCAAGCGCATCGTGCTGGAAGCACAGCTGGGCGCGATGCGGGATATCGACTACGGCATCTTCCCGTTCACTTCCAGCTCCAACACGCTGGCGGCCTACGCGCCGCTGGGTGCGGGCATCCCCAACTGCAAGCTTGACCATGTGGTGGGCGTGCTGAAAGCCTACTCCACCTGTGTGGGCGCTGGCCCCTTTGCGGCAGAGAACGCAATGGACGAGGCGTGGAACGAAAAGCTGCGCAAGGCCGGCGGCGAGTACGGCGCGGCTACCGGACGTCCCCGCCGGGTAGGTCCCTTTGACTGCGTTGCCAGCCGCTACGGCCTGCAATGTCAGGGTGCGGATAAGATCGCGCTGACCAAGCTGGACGTTCTGAGCGGGCTGAAACAGATCCCGGTCATCACCGGTTACAAGCTGGATGGAGTGGAAGTCCCCCGCTTCGACACCCTGTCCGACCTTGACCGCGTGCAGCCGGTGGTCACGCTGCTGCCGGGCTGGAACAAGGATATCTCCGGCTGCCGCAGCTGGGCAGAACTGCCCAAGGAAGCCAAGGCCTATGTG
This sequence comes from Faecalibacterium sp. I3-3-33, assembly GCF_023347295.1. Lineage (NCBI taxonomy): Bacteria > Bacillati > Bacillota > Clostridia > Eubacteriales > Oscillospiraceae > Faecalibacterium > Faecalibacterium sp. I3-3-33. The sequence continues at coordinate 2,498,270 of NZ_CP094469.1, read as the reverse complement.
GAGTTCCTTGAAAAGCAGCTGGGGCACGAGATCCAGTTTGTTTCCACCGGTGCCGAGCGCGAAAAATTTGTGCTGAAGGGAGAATGGCTGTGAGACATTTCATTGAGCCCGGCAGCTTTTCTCTGGCCGAGCAGCTGGCACTGCTCGACCTTGCCGACCGGATGGAGGCCGATCCCGCCCCCTACGCCCACCTGTGCGACGGCCGCATTCTGGCAACCCTGTTCTACGAGCCCAGCACCCGCACCCGTCTTTCCTTTGAGTCGGCCATGCTGCGGCTGGGCGGCAAGACGCTGGGCTTTGCAGGAGCCCAGCTTTCCAGCGCCAGCAAGGGCGAAACGGTGGCCGATACCGCCCGCGTGGTAAGCAACTATGCAGACGTCATTGCCATGCGCCACCCCAAGGAGGGCGCACCGCTGCGTGCGTCCATGTATGCGCGGGTGCCCGTCATCAATGCAGGTGATGGCGGCCACGCCCACCCCTCCCAGACCATGATTGACCTGATGACCATCCGCCAGCGCAAGGGGCGGCTGGATCATTTGACCATCGGCTTCTGCGGCGACCTCAAGTTCGGCCGGACGGTGCACTCCCTCACCGCCGCGCTGAGCCAGTTCGAGGGCAACCGGTTCGTGTTCATCTCGCCGGAGGAGCTGCGCATCCCACAGTACGTCAAGGACGAGACCCTGACTCCACTGCATCAGAACTACAAGGAGACCGCCGACTTGGAAGCCGAGTTGCCCGGGCTTGACGTGCTGTATATGACCCGCATCCAGAAAGAGCGCTTTTTCAACGAGGAGGACTACCTGCGGTTGAAAGGCTGCTATGCGCTGGACGAAAAGCTGCTGCAGCAGGCACCGCCTACCATGCCGGTGCTGCACCCGCTCCCCCGCATCGACGAGATCAAGCCGGACGTGGACAACGACCCCCGCGCCGCTTATTTCGATCAGGTGCATAACGGTGTGTATATCCGCATGGCAATTATACTGGCGCTGCTGGGCATCCCCGACCCGCTGACCGGGAAAAAGGTGCTGGAAAGTATATAAGTTGGAAAACAGGGCTGCTGCACAAAGCAAAGTGCAGCAGCCCTGTTTTTGCGTCTGGTATTTTTGCAGACTCACCTTTACGCCCCTCCCGTGAAAAGGCAATTCTGGAAAATCCGCAGATTTTCCAGAATTGCGAATTTTAAATAATTCTTCCGCTGAATATGCGCAAAGTGCAACAACGACGACCGCCGCCAGTGGCGGAAACAGGGAGAAGTTGTTGGGGCAGCGGCCAGCAAGACGCGAGTGCCGCCCAAGGCACGATGCGGATGTTGGGTGCCGCAACCCGGAAAACGCGGAGGGCATTCCCGATCGTCCCGCTATCCCCGCAGCGGCGGGTCTGGCACAAAAATCATGGTGCCCCGGGCAGAAAAAAGCAGCTGCGGCATCATGCAGCTGTACCCCAGCCACAGCACCGCCAGAATGCACAGCACCAAGAGCACCCGGCGCAAAAGCACCGGATGCCGGGCGGGGGAATAGCGTTTTCTGCGGTCTCGCTGCATAGGCTGTGCCCTCCTTTTTCAAGGCTCTGCCCAGCTTATGCCGCAGCAGAAAGAATTGTGCACCGGCGGGGTTTGTGGTAAGATAACAGGGAAGAACCACGGAGGAACTGCTTATGCTGACCATTACACTGCTGGGCACGGCTGCCACCATGCCGCTGCCGGAGCGCGCCCTGACCGCCGCTGTGGCCGAGTGCGGCGGGCACAGCCTGCTGCTGGACTGCGGCGAGGGTACCCAGACCGCCGCCCGCCGTGCCGGGGTGAACCTGATGCGCGCGGATGCCATCTGCCTGACCCACTATCACGGAGACCATATCTTTGGTCTGCCCGGGCTTTTGCAGACCCTTGGGGCGCAGGGACGCACCCGTCCGCTGGTGCTGCTGGGGCCGGAGGGGCTTTTGGAGGTCTGGCGGGCGGTGTCTGCTCTGACCGGGCCGCTGCCCTACGCGGTAAAGCCGCTGGTCTGCCGCGCCGGGCAGCCGGTGGCACTGGATGCTCTTTCGGATGGATGGCCCGCCGGGGCAACGCTGCTGCCGGTGGCAACAAAGCACCGGGTACGCAGTCTGGGCTACCGGCTGGACTTGCCCCGGGCGGGCAGGTTCGACCCGGAAAAGGCGCGGACGCTGGGCGTACCGGTGACCCAATGGCGGCTTTTGCAGCGGGGACAGGCTGTGCCGCTGGCAGGGCGCATGGTGCAGCCCGCCGAGGTGCTGGGCGCACCCCGCAAGGGGCTGCGGTTCGTCTTTTCCGGCGACAGTGCGCCCTGCCCGGCGCTGGAACAGGCGGCGCAGAGCGCAGACCTGCTGCTTTGCGATGCCACCTATGCCCTGCCGGAGCAGCAGGAGCAGGCCGCGCAGTGGGGGCACAGCACCTTTGGGCAGAGCGCGGCGCTGGCAGCAAAGGCTGGTGTAAAGCGGCTGTGGCTGGTGCACTATTCCCCCATGATCACCGACCCGGAACAGCAGCTTGCGCAGGCGCAAAGCATCTTCCCGGCGGCAGAATGCGGCTTTGACGGCAAGCGCATCACCCTGCATTACGAGGAGAACGAAGAATGAAGCTGACACTTGACCCCGGGGCAGCCACTCTGCTGGACGCCCTGCACGCGGCGGGCTACGCAGCCTATGCTGTGGGCGGCTGCGTGCGGGATAGCCTTTTGGGACGCACCGCCCACGACTGGGACCTGTGCACCAGTGCCCTGCCGCAGCAGGTGATGGAGCTGTTCGGGGCAGAGCAGTGCATCCCCACCGGTTTGCAGCACGGTACGGTCACCATCAAATACGGCGGGCAGCTGTACGAGACCACCACCTTCCGCACCGAGGGCAGCTATACCGATGGCCGTCACCCGGACGAAGTGCAGTTCGTACCGGACGTGCGGGAGGATCTTGCCCGGCGGGATTTTACCATCAACGCCATGGCGTATAATGAGGCCGAGGGTCTGGTAGACCCCTTTGGCGGGCAAAAAGACCTGCAAAACGGTCTGCTGCGGGCGGTGGGTGAGCCGCAGCAGCGCTTTACCGAGGATGCGCTGCGCATTCTGCGGCTGTACCGCTTTGCCGCAAGGTTCGGCTTTGCGCTGGACGCAGCCACCGCCCGGGCGGCGCGGCAGCTGGCACCGCACTTGGACTGCATCTCTGCCGAGCGCATTCAGGAGGAACTGGCAAAGCTGCTGGCCGCCCCGCAGCCGGGGGCGTATCTGGAGCCCGCCGTACTGGCTGTGGTGCTGCCGGAGCTGACCCCGGCGGCGCTTGAAGCCGCAAAGCCGGTGGTAGATGCCTGCCCGGCGGGGGAGGAAAACCTGCCGGTGCGCTGGGCGGCGCTGCTGGGCGCTCTGGGCGAGGCCGATACCCGCCGGGTGCTCAAACGGCTGCGCTGCTCCAACGCCTGCATTGAGGAGACCGCAGTGCTGGTGCGGGAAACTGCAGGGCAGGGCGTGTCCGAGGAGAAAGCTTCTGCACACCCCGGTGATATCCACATTCGGCAGCTTTTAGGCCGATACGGGCTGTGCACCGTGGAGCGGCTGTGCGCGCTGTGCGCGGCGCTGCACCCGCAAGCTGCCCCGACTTGCGCCCTTGCAGCGCAGCGGGCACGGCAGCTGGAAGCCGACGGCGTATGCTGTCGGGTGAGCCAGCTGGCGGTGAACGGACGCGACCTGATGGCGGCGGGTATCCCGGCAGGGCCTGCGCTGCGCCGGGTGCTGGAAGCGCTGCTGGACGGCGTCATCCGCGCAGAATATCCCAACGAAAAACCGGCGCTGCTGGCTGCGGCGCAGAAAATTATAGCGTCTTGACAAGCGGTTTATGCTGCGGTAGTATTATACTACTGTTTTAGTATGTTGAACTCATAAAAGGAGAACCTATGACCACTCAGAACCCTGCAAACCGTCCCCGCGCCCTCATTGCCATGAGCGGCGGCGTGGATAGCTCGGTGGCGGCCTGCCTGATGCAGCAGGCGGGCTACGACTGCACCGGCATCACCATGCGGCTTACCCACAACGAAACGCTGGGACAGTCCGGCTACCAGACCTGCTGCTCGGAAAAGGATATCGAGGACGCCGCCGAGGTGGCCTTTGCACTGGATATGCCGTATCAGGTGCTGGATTTTACAGCCGACTTCCGCGCGCAGATCATTGAAAAATTTATCCGCGTCTACGAGGCGGGCGGCACCCCCAACCCCTGCATCGACTGCAATAAATATATGAAGTTTCGCCACCTGCTGGACTGGGCGGAGGAACACGGCATGGAGTATGTGGTCACCGGCCACTATGCCCGGGTGGAACAGGACGCAGCCACCGGCCGCTGGCTGCTGAAAAAGGGGCTGGACGAGGGCAAGGATCAAAGCTATGTGCTGTATAACCTTACGCAGGAGCAGCTGGCGCATATTCGCCTGCCGCTGGGTGCGCTGCACAAGACCGAGGTGCGCGAGATCGCGCAGCAGCACAGCTTTATCAACGCCCAGAAGCACGACAGTCAGGATATCTGCTTTGTGCCGGACGGCGACTACGCCCGCTTTATGGAGCAGTTTACCGGCAAGCACTACCCCGCCGGAGATTTTCTGGATCAGAGCGGCAGGGTAGTGGGCACCCACAGCGGCGCAGTGCGCTACACGCTGGGGCAGCGCAAGGGGCTTGGCCTCGCACTGGGTGCACCGGTGTACGTCTGCGGCAAGGATATGCAGGCCAATACCGTCACGGTCGGGCCGGAGAGTGAACTGTTTGACCGCATCGTCTACGCAGAGGATGTGAACTGGATCGCCATTCCGGCGCTGACCGAGCCGCTGCGGGTCACCGCCCGCACCCGGTACCATCAGGCTGAGCAGCAGGCCACCGTTTACCCCGCAGAGAACGGTTTCCGGCTGGAATTTGACCAGCCCCAGCGTGCCCCCACCCCGGGGCAGGCTGCCGTGCTGTATCAGGGCGATGTGGTGCTGGGCGGCGGCACCATCACCCGCGTAGAAAAGTAAGGAGAACAAAATGCAGGATCAGTATTCCCGCACCCAGCTGCTGCTGGGTGCAGAGGCTATGGAAAAGCTGCACCACGCCCGGGTGGCAGTGTTTGGCATCGGCGGCGTGGGCGGCTATACGGTGGAGGCGCTGGCACGCAGCGGCGTGGGCGCACTGGATCTGATCGACGACGATAAGGTCTGCCTGACCAACCTCAACCGTCAGATCATCGCCACCCGCAGCACGGTGGGACAGTATAAGGTGGATGTGGCAGAACAGCGCATCCACGACATCGACCCCAACATCAAGGTGACCACCCACCGGTGCTTCTTTGGCCCGGAGACGCAGGACGACTTCGATTTTACCCAGTACGACTATGTGGTGGACGCCATCGACACCGTTACCGGCAAGCTGGCGCTGGTGATGAAGTGCAAGGAGGCGGGCACCCCCATCATCTGCTCCATGGGCGCAGGCAACAAGATGGACCCCACCCGCTTTGAGGTGACCGACATCTACAAGACCTCGGTCTGCCCGCTAGCAAAGGTGATGCGTACCGAGTGCCGCAAGCGCAAGATCAAGCACCTGAAGGTGGTCTACTCCAAAGAGCCTGCCATGACCCCCATCGAGGACGACTCCATCAGCTGCAAGAACCACTGCATCTGCCCCCCGGGCACCCAGCGCAAGTGCACTGTGCGCCGCGCAGTGCCGGGCTCCAACGCCTTTGTGCCTTCGGTAGCCGGTCTGATCATCGGCGGCGAGGTGGTCAAAGACCTTGTGGGCTTTGTACCGCTGAAGGGATAAAACAGACCGCAGCTTCCTTGCTGCGTGGGACGATTTGGAATACGCTCCGCGTTGCTCTGCGCATCATCAGCGGAAGAACGATTTGAAATTTTGAGGTTCTGAAAAGCCCGCGGGCTTTTCAGAACCTCTTTTTTACGCGCTGCAGCGTTCCATAACATAAAATTGCAACCAATTTGCAATTTGGTATTGCAATTGGGAAGGATATCGTGTATAATCTTCCCTGCACGAAAATGCAAACTGATTGCAAATTATTGAAAGACGACCCCCATGCGGGTCTTTGGAGCGATTATTTATGGAACTGTTTTTGGATGTTCTGGGCGAGACTCTGGTGGATACCGCTAAGATGCTGCCCTTTCTGTTTTTTGCCTACCTGCTCATCGAGTATATCGAGCATCGCCACGGCGAGCGCATCGAAGCGCTGCTGGCGGGCGGCGGACGCTGGGGTGCTGTGCCGGGCGCAGTGCTGGGCTGTGTGCCGCAGTGCGGCTTCTCCGCCATTGCGTCCAACTTCTACGCCTCCCGGGTCATCACGCTGGGCACACTGATGGCGGTATATCTTGCCACCAGTGATGAAGCTATCCCGCTGCTGGTGTCCATGCCCGCCTACTGGGATAAGCTGGCCGTCCTGATGGTCATCAAGGTGGTGTATGCCATCGTGGTGGGCTTTGTGCTGGACTTTGTGCTGCGGGGCGTGCTGCCCAAAGGGCTGCGGGGCGGCTACACCGGCCATGCCGACGAGGTGGATTGCCACGAGGAGCACAGCGATGCCGAGGGCAACGAAAAGCCCATCTGGCAGGCGGCGCTGCGCCACACGCTGGAGATCTTTGTGTTCATCTTCGCCTTCGGTCTGGTGTTTGGCATGATCGTGGAAGGCGTGGGCGAGGATGTGTTTGCCGAGGTGCTGGGCGGCATGGGCTTCTTCCAGCCGGTGGTGGCAGCTCTGGTGGGTCTGATCCCCAACTGCGCCGCCAGCGTGCTGCTGACCCAGCTGTATGTGGAGGGGGCGCTGCGCTTTTCCAGCCTTGTGGCGGGGCTGTGCACCGGTGCGGGTGTGGGCTTGGCTGTGCTGTGGCGCGCCAACCCCTCGTGGAAGCAGAACCTCTTCATCACCGGCCTGACATGGGCTGCTGGTGCCTTTGTGGGCGTAGCCATGCAGGTGGTCGTGGCGGTGTTTGCCTGACAGGTAAAATATTTTGGATTTTGGGACAGTGGAATGCCTGCGGGTATTCTGCTGTCCCATTTTTCTTTTCCCCCTCTCCCGCTGGACTTTGAAATGTGTTATACTGGGAGAAAACGATGCACACAGGAGAGATGACCATGCAATATAAGATTCTGGCAAGCGATTACGACAACACGCTGATGCCCTTTGGGGAAGCAAAGCCCCGCCCGGCGGTGGTAAAGGCGGTAAAAAAGCTGCAAGCCGCCGGGGGCAAGTTCGTGCTCAGTACCGGCCGCTCCTACCCGGGTATCCGGGATAAAAACCAGTTGGGCGGCATCCGGTACGACTACGCCATTACCTGCAACGGTGCCTGCGTGGTAGACAGACAGGGCAACGTAATAGCCGAGCATCCGCTTACCAGCGAGGAGATGTATGTGCTGGTGGATTTTTGCGAGGATTATAACTACCCGCTGCAATTCAACTTCCGGGATGCCTGTTACGCCTACTGCGAGTACGAGTATCTGCACACCGGTTATCAGATGATGAACAGCCCCGGGCTGGACTGCGTGGACGGCGAGGATCAGGACAGGCATCTGGTGGATATGCCCCACGCTGCCTTTGCCGCCATGCCGCCGCAGGAGGTGGAGCGCTTCCACGAAAAATACGGCTACCTTGGCCTGCACTGGATGCAGGTGGGTGCGCAGAACGCGGACGGCTACTGCTACTACGATATCGTGCGCGGCGGCATGGATAAGAGCGTAGGACTTGCCGACCTGTGCGCACAGATGGGGCTTACGCTGGCGGATGCCGTGGCCGTGGGCGATTCTGCCAACGATGTGGGAATGCTGAAGGTCGCAGGTCTGAGCGCTTGCATGGCAAACGGCACCCCAGACGCCAAGGCCGCTGCCGACCGGATCATCGGGGACGTGCGGGAGGACGGCGTGGCGGCGCTGATCGAGGAGCTGTGGTTCGACGGCCCCCGCGCGGAGCCCTCCGGCAAGGACTTTGGCTCTGCATGGGGCAATATTGAAAGTGCAGGCGGCAGCTTATGAGCTTTGCACCGGTGTACGATGACCGCAGCCGGGCGCTGATCTTGGGCACATGGCCCAGCCCCAAAAGCCGGGAGATGGCCTTTTACTACGGCCATCCGCAAAACCGGTTCTGGCCGCTGCTGGCGGCGCTGACCGGGGAGCCGCTGCCCGCGCGGGAGGATATCGCAGCCAAAAAGCAGCTGCTTTTGCGCCACGGGCTGGCGCTGTGGGACACGCTGGAAAGCTGCACCATCACCGGGGCATCAGATGCTTCCATCCGGGATGTGGTGCCCAACGATATCGCCGGGCTGCTGCGCAAAGCACCCATCCGGGCGGTGTTCTGCAACGGTGCCACGGCTTACCGTATCTACACAAAATATCAGCAGCCGCTTACCGGCATCCCGGCTGTCCGTCTGCCCAGTACAAGCCCCGCCAATGCTGCCTGCAGCCCTGCCCGGCTGGAAGCGCTTTGGGGCGCAGCGCTGGCAGACTGGATCGTAAAATAATGACAAGGCTGTAAATTCTTTTGCGGGATACTTGCGTTTTTTTGCGGACGTTGTATTATGGATATCATAAGGGGCGCACTGCCCCGGACAAGGAGAAATGACCATGAGCAAGATCATCCGCACCCAAAAGCCCAGCGTGCTGCCTTTTTACGCTATGGCGCTGGTGTTCGTGGTGCTGTGCGCGGTGCTGCCGGTGTATAAATTATGGGCGCTGCTGGTGGCGCTGGGCGGTGCCGCCGTGGCCTTTGGCGTGGCAAAAAAGACCTGCCCGCCCCGGGTGGTGGAGCACGAGGTGCCTTTCCACACCGGTGTGGAGGATGTGGACCAGATGCTGACCGATATCCAGCAGAAGCTGGACACCCTGCATGCGCTGAATGAAGCGTTGCCCGACCCGCAGCTGTCCGCCGCTATGACCCGCATGGAAAAGGCGGGACGCTCCATCGTGGAAGCGGTGGAAGCAAACCCCGCCAAGGCAAAGCAGGTGCGCCGGTTTGCCAACTACTACCTGCCGGACGCCGTAAACGTTTTGCAGCAGTACGCAAAGCTTGCAAAGCAGGGTGTGCGGGGAGAGAATGCCGCCGCCATCCGCGCCGAGGTGGAGCACAACGCCGCCTCCATTGCCACCGCCTTTGAAAACCAGCTGGATGCCCTGTACGCGGCAGAGAGCATGGACCTGTCCGCAGACCTGACCGTTTTGCAGAATATGCTGAAAGGGCAGGGTCTGAGCAAGTAAAACTGGAATATCCCCTTGGGATTTTGAAAGGAAGGAATCACTTATGGCTGACAATAACCTGAACTTTGATCTGGATGCCCCCCGCAGTGCCCACCCTGACGCTGGACCCCCCCCCGCTGCTGTGCCGCAGGAGGAAAAGCCCGCCGCTGCCCCCGCCCCGGAAGCACAGGTGAACCTGACCCCCGAGGAACAGGCCATGGTGGATCAGTTTGCCCAGAAAATCGACATCACCAACAGCCAGCAGGTGCTGCAGTATGGCTCTGCCTGCCAGAAGAAGATCGGCGATTTCTCCGAAGCTGCCCTCTCCAAGGTGTCCACCAAGGATCTGGGCGAGGTGGGCGATATGATCACCGACCTCATTGGCGAACTGAAGAGCTTTGACGCCAACGAGGAACAGCAGAAGGGCATCATGGGCTTCTTCAAGAAAAAGACCAGCCAGCTGGATGCTCTCAAGACCAAGTACGACAAGACCGAGACCAACGTGGAAAAGATCCAGTCCATGCTGGAAGCCCATCAGGTGCAGCTGCTCAAAGACATCGCCATGCTGGACAAGATGTACGAGCTGAACATGGCCTACTTCAAGGAGCTGAGCATGTATATCCTTGCAGGCAAGAAAAAGCTGGCCGATGTACGCGCCAACGAATTGCAGCAGGCTATGGATAAGGCTAAGGTCTCCGGTCTGCCGGAGGATGCACAGGCCGCCCGTGACCTTGCCGACCAGTGCGAGCGCTTTGAGAAAAAGCTGTACGATCTGGAACTGACCCGCAACATCAGCCTGCAGATGGGCCCCCAGATCCGTTTGCTGCAAAACAACAACACCATGATGGCGGAAAAGATCCAGTCCACCATCGTGAACACCATCCCCCTGTGGAAGAACCAGATGGTGCTGGCACTGGGTCTGGCACACAGCCAGCAGGCTATGCAGGCCGAGCGTGCCGTGACCAACATGACCAACGATCTGCTGAAGAAGAACGCCGAGGCGCTGAAGCTGGGCACCATCGAGACCGCCAAGGAGAGCCAGCGCGGCATCGTGGATATCGAGACCCTGCAGCAGACCAACAAGAGCCTGATCGAGACGCTGGACGAGCTGAACAAGATCCAGAGCGAGGGCCGCGCAAAGCGTGCCGCCGCCGAACAGGAACTGACCCGCATCGAGGACGAACTGAAAACCAAAATGATGGAGATCCGGAGCTGAAATGGCAAACGCTGATTTTTCTCAGAACAAACAAACCGCGCCCGGCGGCTTTGACGCGGGCAGCTACCGCGAAAAAGCAAAGCCGGAGCAGGCCGTAAGGCTGACGCCCCGCCAGCAGAAGCTGGCCGCACTGGAAGCAAAGCTGCCCGCAGCGCTTTCCACCCGGGCAGCGGCGCTGGCGCTGTGCGTTGTGGTGATGCTGGCAGCCTTTTTCGGCTTTGGCAGCGCCAAGCTGCGCGGCAAGTACAACACCGCCCGCCAGTGGTTCACCGCAGGGGTCGCCGCCGACAACGGCTATAACCTGAGCGAGGAGCTGACCACCCGGGAGAATACGGCAGCAAACATCCTGACCACCGCCTCCAACACCCTTGGCGCAGACAACGCCGAGGTGCTGGCTGCGCAGACGGCGCTGAACGATTTCTCCGCTTGTCTGCAGGCGGTGCAGAACGGCGGCAAAAGCCAGTCGCTGACCTCGCTGCCCTATTATCAGGGCAGCACGATGCACGCGCTGTATCAGGCTGACCAGGCGCTGGGCGCTGCCATCGACCAGCTGTATGCAAAATTGCAGGAGCAGGCCGCAGACCCCATGAAGATGGGCGCGGTGCAGGGGCAGTACGGTCAGTTCAACAGCGCAGCCACCATCATTGGCACTTTGCAGTACAATACGGCGGTGTATGAATATCAAAAGGATGTCGGCGGCTTTCCGGCCAGTGTGCTGGGCGCAGTTGCTGGCGTGAAGGAGGTTGAGCCCTTCGCATGAAAAACTTTGCAAAACGCATCAGCGCACTGGTGCTGGCCGTGGTGGTCAGCGCGGCAGTGCTGTGCCCGGCGGCCTTTGCCGCCCAGCTGCCCAGCCTGCCAAAAGACCAGTGCGTGGTGGACGATGCCGGTGTGCTGAGCAGCAGCACTGTGCAGACCATCACCGAACTGAACGCCCAGCTGGAATCCAGCTGCAGCGGCGCACAGATCGGTGTACTAACAGTAGAATACACCGGCAATGATTCCACGGAGGATTACGCTGTGCAGGCGGCCAATGCCTGGGGCATTGGTTCTTCTACCGGCAAAAATGGTGTGCTGATCCTGTTGGTAATGGAGACCCAGCAGTACGCCGACGGCGATTACTATATTGCCACAGGTGACGGCTTCCGCAACACTACCTTGGAAAAGCAGGCCAGCGCCATTGCCCAGACCATGGAAGATCAGTTTGCCGCAAAGGATTATGACGGCGCAGTGACCACCTGTGCCCGGAATGTGGCAAACACCATCGCAGATATTTACGGGGTCAGCCTTTCCGGCAGCGCCGGCAACGGCAGCACCGTGCAGCCCGGGCATCAGGGCAGCCAGAGCAGCGGCGGCAGCGCCCTGACCGACATCCTGACCCTTGTGGTCAGCGTTGTGCTGCTTATCGTCATCATCCGGTCTGTGGCCTATGTTTTTGCCAGCCCCTGCGGCTGGCTGTGGTGCTTCGGCGGCCCGCGGCCTCCTCGCAGACGTCGCGGCCCGCCGCCGCCCCCACCGGGCGGCTTCTACGGCGACTTCCGTGGCCCCCGGCCTCCGCGCGGTGGCGGCTTTGGCGGCATGGGCGGCGGCTCCTTCGGGGGCGGTGCCGGACGCGGCGGTTTCGGCGGCGGCAGCTTTGGCGGCGGCTTCGGTGGCATGGGCGGTGGCAGCTTCCATGGCGGCGGCGGTGGCCGTGGGCGGTAATGAGAATAAAAAGAGAAAGGCGGTGGCGCTTTACCACTGCCTTTCTCTTTTTTATGCCGTTTATCGTGAATGAAATTCATTTGACAAAACAATTTTTGTAACTTATACTGGATGACATCACGAAAAAATAAAGGAAGTATCTGTCATGCTGACTCTGGATAAGATCTACCACGCCGCCTTTGTGCTGAAGGACGTGGCGAGAAAGACCGACCTCATCGAAGCCCCCAAGCTGTCCAAGGACTGCCAGCTGTACCTCAAGACCGAGAACCTGCAGGCTACCGGCAGCTTTAAGGTGCGGGGCGCTTACTATAAAATCAGCCAGCTTTCCGAGGAGGAGAGCGCCAAGGGCGTCATTGCCTGCTCTGCAGGCAACCATGCGCAGGGCGTGGCGCTGGCAGCTACCCGGCGCGGCATCCGCAGCATCGTCTGTATGCCGGACGGCGCACCCCTGATGAAGGTGGAAAACACCAAAAATCTGGGCGCGGAGGTCTGCCTTGTGCCCGGCACCTACGACGAAGCCCACGATAAGGCCGTGCAGCTGCAAAAGGAGTATGACATGACCTTTATCCACCCCTACGATGACGAGCAGGTCATCGCCGGGCAGGGCACGATCGGTCTGGAGATCCTTGACCAGCTGCCGGATGTGGACGCTGTGGTGGTGCCGGTGGGCGGCGGCGGACTGATCTCCGGCATTGCCTTTGCCATCAAGACCCTGCGGCCGGAGGTCAAGGTGTACGGTGTACAGGCCGAGGGTGCCCCCAGTATGTACCGCAGCCTGCACGAGCACAAGTATCAGACCCTGAAAGCTGCCTCCACCTTTGCGGACGGCATTCAGGTCAAGACCCCGGGCGAGTTGACCTATCAGCTGTGCGAGCAGTATGTGGACGATATCGTTACCGTGACCGAGGACGAGACGGCGGCGGCCATCCTCTCCCTGATGGAGAACCAGAAGCTGGTGGCCGAGGGTGCAGGCGCTGTGCCGGTGGCGGCGGTGCTGTTCCACAAGCTGCCGGTGGAGGGCAAAAAGGTGGCCTGCGTCATCTCCGGCGGCAACATTGATGTGAATATCCTGAACCGCGTCATCACCCGTGGTCTTGTCATGAGCGGCCGCAAGGCAAACCTGACCATCGCGCTGGAGGACAAGCCCGGCCAGCTGAAAAAGGTGGCCGAGGTGGTATCCCGCTGTGGCAGCAATGTGGTGTCGGTGCAGCATGACGGCTCCGACCCCAATATGCCCATCTCCAGCTGCTTCCTCAAGCTGACGCTGGAGACCCGTGATGCCGCCCAGATCGAGCAGATCCGCACCGAGCTGACCAAGGCCGGCTTCCAGCTGGTCAGCGAGCGGGTGTAAACTTTATCGTTTGCCAGAGCGAAAAGAGAACTTGTCTTAAACTTAAAGTAATATAGAGGAGAAAATATACTATGAAAGTCATTTCTACCACCAACGCACCTGCCGCCATCGGCCCTTACAGTCAGGCACTGGATCTGGGCAATATGGTGTTTGTGTCCGGGCAGATCCCGGTAGACCCCGCCACCGGCACCATGGCCGATACCGTGGAGCAGCAGGCCGCACAGAGCCTTGCCAACCTGAAGGCGATTCTGGCCGAGGCGGGGCTTTCCATGAACAATGTGGTCAAGACGGTGATCTTTCTGGCCGACATCAACGATTTTGCCGCAGTGAACGCAGAGTACGCCAAGGCCTTTGCCGAGCCGTTCCCCGCCCGCAGCTGTGTGCAGGTGGCAGCCATCCCCAAGGGCGCAAAACTGGAGATCGAGTGCATCGCCGTGCGGGACTGAGCCAAAAAAGATAAGCAAAACGGGACACCGGAGCATCTGCGGATGCTCCGGTGTCCCGTTTTTTGATAATGTTTAAAACTGGTGCGGTTACTTCTGCACACCGGCCTCGCATTGCTCGATGAATTGCTTGGCCACCCGGGGGCTGCGGCCACCGGCGCGCAGGGCGAAGGCCTCGGCCTTGAGCAGTAGCTGCTCGGTGGGCATCTGGATGTTGTGCTGCTTGGCCAGTTCTTCCAGAATGGTCTCGAACCGGGCCTTTTCCGGCCGCTGGAAGGTGACCGTCAGGCCGAACCGGGCGGAAAGGCTCATCAGCTCCTGCCGGGTGTCGGCTTCATGGATGTCATCGCCGGTGCGGTCCGAGAGGGTCTCCTTGATGAGGTGGCGGCGGTTGGAGGTGGCGTACACCGCAATGTTCTGGGCGCGTCCGCCTACGCTGCCTTCCAGAATGGCCTTCAGGGCGGCAAAGTTGTCGTCGTTGGCGGTAAAACTCAGGTCATCGATGAACAGGATAAACTTGAGCGGGTTTGCCGCCAGCTTGTCCATCAGGTCGGGGATCTGGTACAGCTGGTTCTTTTTTACCTCTACCAGCCGCAGTCCCTCGGGCGCAAACTCGTTGGCAATGGCCTTTACCGCGCTGGATTTGCCGGTACCGGCATCGCCGTACAGCAGCACATTGTTGGCGGGCATCCCGGCCAGCAGCGCCTTTGTGTTGGCGATCACCTTTTCCCGCTCCTTCTCGTAGCCGGGCAGTTCGGAAAGGCGCTGCGGGTCGGGGTATTTTACCGGCACAAGCTGGCCGTTCTCCACCGTGAATACATGGTGCTTGGCAAACATACCGTAGCCCTTTTTGCCCACCTCGCTCATGCGCTGGGCGTAGGCGGCGGCAAGGTCGAGCTCACAGGTCTGCCACCGGGGCAGAAACGCCAGTTCCGGCCGCTGCGCCTGCTCCGAGTAGGCGGTCTGGAACAGCTCGTCCAGCGTCAGCCCGCACAGCTGCTGCAAAAATTGCAGCTCGCTGTCCAAGGCGCTCTGCAGCAGCGCGTCCAGCTGCCCGGCAGCGGCCTGTCGCACACAGATGGTCTCGGCCTCCAGCACAGCATTGCTCAGGTAGCTGCCCCAGTTGGTGGTGTACTCGAACAAAGCGGCCTCAAAGGCGGCTACGGCATCGCACACCGGACCGTAGGAAGAACTGCCGGCCTCCATGCGGTCGGTCAGGTCTAAAAGCCTTGCCACAACAGGGTCGTTCAGCAGGGCGCGGAACACAACAAGCCCATGCAGATGGGCATTCCATTCTCTTAATTTCATAGGTCGATCCCTTTTCCTCTCCATTAGCACATACCCTACAAAACGCAGGTACGCGGATATCAAAAGTATACAGCGGTTCGGGCGGGGATGCAAGGGGTGTTAAAAACGCTTCATCTTTGGGCTGATTCAGGTTACAAATTGTCGATTGACAAAAGCCCGGTTTATAGTATAATTTACATCAACAAATGCGCAGATGGGAAAAAGTACCACACGATCCCCACTGTTCAGAGAGCTGCCGTCTGGTGCAAGGCAGTCAGCGTTTCGTGCGGAAAATCATCCCGGAGCAGCCTGCCCAACGGGTGCAAACCCCTGTAAGCAGCGCCGGTTGCAGCCGTTACCGTGCAGGGCTTTGTTGGAAGCCCGTGAGAGGGTGTGCACAGCACGCCAACGAGAGTGGTACCGCAGAGAGCTTGATGTTACAAGGTCTTTGTCTCTTGAAAGAAGCAGGGGACAAGGGCTTTTTCTTTTTCGGAAGCTCTCCCTGAGGGAATGGATAAGAAGTGGAACAGGAATAGGAGAAACACCATGCAGTTGAATGGTTCTCAGATCTTTGTAGAGGTCCTGTGTGAGCAGGGAGTGGACACTCTTTTTGGCTACCCCGGCGGCGCTGTGCTGAACCTTTACGACGAGCTGTATAAGAATGCCGACCGCATCACCCATGTGCTTACCGCCCACGAGCAGGGCGCGGCCCATGCAGCGGACGGCTACGCCCGCGCCACTGGCCGCACCGGCGTGGTGCTGGCAACCAGCGGCCCGGGTGCCACCAATCTGGTCACCGGCATTGCCACCGCCTATATGGACTCGGTGCCCATGGTGGCCTTTACCGGCAACGTGCCCACCAGCAGCATTGGCAAGGACGGCTTTCAGGAAGCGTACATTGAGGGCATCACGGTGCCCATCACAAAGCATAACTTCACGGTGCGCCGGGTAGAGGACTTGGCTGACACCATGCGGGCAGCTTTCCGCATTGCGCAGAGCGGCCGCAAGGGCCCGGTGCTGGTGGATATCCCCAAGGACGTGACCGCAGCAGTGTGCGAGTTCACCCCCAAGCAGCCGGAGCCCATCCGCACCGTGACTACCTATAATGAGGAGCAGGTGCACTGGGCGGCAGACCTCATCAACGCCGCACAGCGTCCGCTGGTGTACTTTGGCGGCGGCGTGCGCAGCGCAGCCAGCTGCCAGCCGTTGCGGGATCTGCTGCACAAGGCGGAGATCCCCGCCACCTATACCCTGATGGCCGCAGGCGTTGTGCCCTATGGTGACCCGATGAATCTGGGCATGCTGGGTATGCACGGCTGCTACACCTCCAACCGGGCGGTGGCAGAGTGCGACGTGCTCATCGCGGTGGGCACCCGCTTTTCCGACCGCGTGGCGCTGAACCCCAAGACCTTTGCCAAAAACGCCACCATCATCCAGATCGACATTGATGCCAGCGAGCTGGGCAAGAACGTGGATGTGGATCTTTCCATCGTGGGCGATGCAGCCTATGTGCTGAACGCCATGCTGCCCCAGATCAAGCCCGCCAAGCACCCGGAATGGATGAAGATGATCCAGAGCTGGCAGGCACAGGATTACCACCCCGTGTCCGACCCTACCCGGCTGATGCCCCATCAGGTCATCGGCGAGGTGTGCAACCAGTGCGGCCCCGACGCCGTGTATGTTACCGACGTGGGTCAGCACCAGATGTGGGCGGCGCAGTACCTGCGCCACACCAAGAGCCGTGGCTTTATCACCAGCGGCGGCCTTGGTACCATGGGCTTTGGCTACGGTGCTGCCATTGGTGCCCAGATGGCACTGGGACGCCAGCAGCGTGTGGTGATGTTTACCGGTGACGGTTCCTTCCACATGAACCTGAACGAAGCCTGCACCGCTGTCAGCTACGAGCTGCCCATCATCACGGTCATCTTCAATAACTCGGTGCTGGGCATGGTGCGCCAGTGGCAGACCAGTTTTTACGGCAAGCGCTACAGCCAGACCGACCCCCACCGCAAGACCGATTTTGTCAAGCTGGCAGACGGCTTTGGCCTGAAGGGCTACCGCTGCACCAACCTGCCGGAGTTTCAGGAAGCCTTTGCAGATGCCTTGCAGCAGAAGGGCCCCACTTGGATCGAGTGCATCATCGACAAGGACGAAAAGGTGCTGCCCATGATCCCCGGCGGCGGCGATATCAACGACATCATCATGGAATAAGGAGGACACAGCATCATGGAATCTGATCAGCGCAGGGTCATCAGCCTGCTGGTGGACAACCAGAGCGGCGTTCTGGCCCGGGTGTCCAACCTGTTCTGCCGCCGCGGCTTCAACATCGACAGCCTTACGGTGTCTGCCACCAACGACCCGGCAGTCAGCCGCATCACAGTGACCATTACCAGCGACGAAAAGGCTTTGCAGCAGCTGGTATTGCAGACCGAGCGTCTGGAAGTCACCCGGCAGGTGTTCGTGCTGGACAGCGAAAAATCGCTGGAGCGGGAGCTGCTGCTGCTCAAGGTGGAATCGGACGTGCACAACCGCACCGAGCTGCGGGAGATCGCCTGCATCTACAAGGCAAAGATCATTGATCTTTCCCCGGACAGCATGGTGTTTGAACTCATCGGTCGGCCGGACAAGCTGGACGCTTTCCTGAAAATGTTCGAGGGTTACAACATCCTTGAGCAGTGCCGCACCGGCGTTACCGCACTGGAGCGCGGCGGGATGCACCAGCATATCCAGAAGCCGCCGCAGGAGGTGCGCTCCGTCCAGCTGCCCCCGCCGGGCGCAAGACGGGCATAAATCATATTGCTTTTCCGCTCAGGGTGAGCGAAAGATAGAACAGAGCATACAAGACCGGAAGATAAATCAACCAGTTAATGTAAAAGGAGACTAACGATTATGGCTATCAAGAAATACTACGATTCCGACTGCAACCTCGGCGTGCTGGACGGCAAGACCGTCGCTGTCATCGGCTTCGGCAGCCAGGGTCATGCACACTCTGAGAATCTGGCCGAGAGCGGCGTCAACGTTGTGGTGGGCCTGCGCAAGGGCTCTGCTCACTGGGAAAAGGCTTCTGAGTTCGCTGCCACCCACGAAAACTTCAAGGTGATGGAAGTGGAAGAGGCTGCCAAGGCCGGTGACGTTGTCATGATGCTGGTGCCCGACGAGCTGTGCGCCGATATCTACAACACGCAGGTGGCTCCCTACATGACCGAGGGCAAGGCACTGGCCTTTGCACACGGCTTCAACATCCACTTCAAGACCATCACCGCTCCCAAGAACGTGGACGTCATCATGATCGCCCCCAAGGGCCCCGGCCACATCGTGCGCCGCCTGTACACCGAGGGCGAGGGCTGCCCCTCTCTGATCTGCGTGGAGCAGGACTACACCGGTAAGGCCAAGGACATTGCTCTGGCTTATGCTTCCGGCATCGGCGCAGGCCGTGCAGGCATCCTGCAGACCACCTTCAAGGAGGAGACCGAGACTGATCTGTTCGGCGAGCAGGCCGTGCTGTGCGGCGGCGTTTCCGAGCTGATCCACGCCGGTTTCGATACGCTGGTGGAGGCCGGCTACGAGCCTGAGATGGCCTACTTTGAGACCTGCCACGAGATGAAGTTGATCGTTGACCTGATCAACGAGGGCGGCTTCTCCAAGATGCGCTACTCCATCTCCAACACCGCAGAGTACGGCGACTACCGCACCGGCAAGCGCCTGATCACCGAGGAGACCCGCAAGGAGATGAAGAAGGTTCTGACCGAGATCCAGGACGGAACCTTTGCTTCCGAGTTCCTGACCGAGATGAGCCCCAAGGGCGGCCGCAAGGTGCACTTCCTTGCCAAGCGCCGCATGGAGGCCGAGCTGCCCATCGAGAAGGTGGGTGCTGAGCTGCGCAGCATGATGAGCTGGCTGAAGAAGTAAGAGGAGAACCCTCTCAGGCCGCCTTTCGGCGGCCAGCTCCCCCGAAAGGGGGAGTTTTTGTTGAAAAGGGAACCTTATAGCTCCTCCGCGAAAACCTCTTCCTCTCGGGAGAGGTTGCACGGCGCAGCCGTGACGGAGAGGGCTTTATCAGAAAAGAGGATTTGCAATGAGAAGTGACAACGTGACCAAGGGCTCGGAGCGCGCGCCCAACCGCAGCCTGTTCTATGCGCTGGGCTACACCCCGGAGGAGCTGGAGCGCCCCCTCATCGGCGTGGTGAGCGCCTACAGCGAGATCGTGCCCGGCCACATGAATCTGGATAAGATCGCCGAGGCCGTCAAGGCCGGTGTGCAGATGGCCGGTGGTACCCCCATCCTGATCCCCGCCATCGGTGTATGCGATGGCATTGCCATGGGTCATGTGGGCATGAAGTACTCTCTGGCCTCCCGTGAGCTGATCTGCGACAGCGTGGAGACCATGCTGATGGCACATCAGCTGGACGGCCTTGTGCTGGTGCCCAACTGCGATAAGATCGTGCCCGGCATGGTGATGGCAGCGGTGCGCATGGATGTGCCCGCCGTGGTCTGCTCCGGCGGCCCCATGCTGGCCGGCAGCTACGGCGGCGAGGAAGTGAGCCTTTCCAAGATGTTCGAGGCCGTGGGTGCCTATAAGGCCGGTATGATCACCGACGAGCAGCTGGAGGACTGCACCTGCAACTGCTGCCCCAGCTGCGGCAGCTGCTCCGGTATGTACACCGCCAACAGCATGAACTGCCTGTGCGAGGCCATCGGCATCGCCCTGCCCGGCAACGGTACCATCCCGGCCGTGTACTCCAAGCGCCTGCAGCTGGCAAAGCACGCCGGTATGGCAGTGATGGAGATGGTGCGCAAGGGCATCACCGCGCGCCAGATCATCAACGAGCGCTCCATCCGCAACGCGCTGACCTGCGATATGGCGCTGGGCTGCTCCACCAACACGGTGCTGCACCTGCTGGCCATCGCCTACGAGGCCGGTGTGCCCATCGACCTGAAGCTGTTCAACGAGATCAGCGCCAAGACCCCCAACCTGTGCCATCTGGCACCGGCTGGCCCCACCCACATGCCGGATCTGTACGCAGCGGGCGGCATCCCGGCGGTGCAGGCAGAGCTGGCAAAAAAGGGCCTGTTGGACTTGGATGTGCCCACCGTCACCGGCAAGACCCTTGGCGAGAACATCAAGGGTGCCCGTATCCTGAACGAAAAAGCCATTCGTCCCATCGAGAACCCCTACTCTGAGACCGGCGGTCTGCAGATTTTGTGGGGCAACATTGCCCCGGACGGCTGCGTTGTCAAGCGCAGTGCGGTAGCCCCGGAGATGCAGCAGCATTCCGGCCCGGCGCGGGTGTTCAACAGCGAGGAAGAGGCCATTGCCGCCATCTACGCGGGCAAGATCGTTCCGGGCGATGTGGTGGTCATCCGCTACGAAGGCCCCAAGGGCGGCCCGGGTATGCGGGAGATGCTCAACCCCACCTCTGCGCTGGCTGGCATGAAGCTGGATAAGACGGTAGCCCTCATCACCGACGGCCGCTTCTCCGGTGCATCCCGCGGTGCTGCCATCGGCCACGTCAGCCCGGAGGCAGCCTCCGGCGGCCCCATCGGCCTGATCGAGGAAGGGGACACCATCACCATCGATATCCCCAACGCCTCCATCACGCTGGAGGTCAGCGATGCAGTGCTGGCAGAGCGCAAGGCAAAATACGTTGCGCCCGAGCCCAACATCAAGACCGGCTGGCTGAGCCGTTACGCCCGCATGGTCACCAGTGCAAATCTGGGTGCGGTGCTGAAATAAACGTAACGAAAGCGCCTGTTGTGCGGATGCACAACAGGCGCTTTTTTCACTCTCCGTATTTCATGAACATGGCGCGGACGGTGAGGAAGATGATCTTCCAGTCCACCCAGAAGCTGCGCTCCTGGATGTATTTCAGATCCAGCGCCACCCACTCGTCAAAGCTCATCTCGTTGCGGTGGGGTGCGATCTGCCAGTAGCAGCTCAGCCCGGGAGTGACGTACAGCCGCTGGCGCTGGTAGTCGCTGTACAACTCCACCTCCCGGGGCAGCGCGGGACGCGGCCCCACGATGCTCATGTCGCCCCGCAGCACGTTGAGCAGCTGGGGCAGCTCGTCCAGACTGGTCTTGCGCAGAAAATGCCCCACTCGGGTAATGCGGGGGTCGCCCTTGATCTTGAACACCGGGCCGTCCATCTGGTTCTGGCTCAGCAGCTCATTCAGCTGCTCCTCGGCGTCCGGGCACATGGTGCGGAACTTATACAGCCAGAACAGTTTGCCGTCCCGTCCTACCCGCCGCTGCTGGAAAATGGCTCCGTCTCCGGGGCTGTCCAGCACGATGGCAAGACTGATCACCAGCGCCAGCGGCGCAAGCAAGATCAACGCCAGCAGGGAGAATACGATATCCTGTGTGCGCCGCAGCACCCAGTAACGCCGATGGCTGCGCAGCATCTTCTCCCGGTCGATAGAAATTTGCGGGGCGGCGTTGATTGTTGACTCCATGCGATGACCCACTCCTGCCTGTAAAATCTTTACATTATTTTAACATAAAACAGGACGCAATTCAACCAGATAAAGCGCGGCGGACGGGGGCAGAAAGTATGCTGAAAAAAGTGCTGAAAAAAGTGAAAAAGGTAGTTGACAAAACCTCTTTCTCATGCTAAAATAAACAAGTCGTCCGGCACACAGATGCACAACAAATGAATATGGGCGTGTTCCCGAGTGGCCAATGGGGACAGACTGTAAATCTGCTGCTTTCAGCTTCGGTGGTTCGAATCCACCCGCGCCCACCAAACAAGAAAAATCCGAACCTGTTTCCGATTGGAGAAGGGTTCGGATTTTTCGTTTTCTTCGGGTACGATAACGACGGCTCCCGTGGAAGATACAAAACCCCGATACCTTGTCATAGACCGTAAGTCAATAACAAGATTTGGAGGGTATGATTATGAAGTACGATGAAAGAGCCTGCAAGTTTAACATGGATACCGGGTGTGTGGAACTGCTGCTCCGGGATGGGAGAAAAATCTCCATTGACTGCACCGGGGTTGAGGATGCACTGAATTTGACTATGGCACAGCAAACGGAATTGGACTACCTTATCTATAATGATCCACTGGGCTATGCAGATTTGATTCTGAACGGTGACCCAGAGGAATATTTGAAGAATGTGGCCGGGAGCCATGGGTTAGAAGATTAAGGGCAAAAAAATAAGAGGTGCGCCCAACTGGACACACCTCGGCGAGATACATCTATGTAAGACAGGGCGTTCCCTTTTCCGGGAGCGTCCTGCTGTTTTTATGCTGCGATGGGTGCGGCGTTCAGAGCCTCCTGCTCTTTCAGCCATTCCTCATATTCACGCTGACCTTCCTCGCTGTTGAAAAACTCAACCATGGAGGGATAAAAGCAACGTGCAAGGGTCTTGATTGCTTCATCCGGGTAGCCGGATTTGTTTGACTTCTTCTTTTTGTTCAAATAGTATCCTCCGAAAATCAAAGTTCCATATCCTGCCCACGCTTGCGGTTTTTCTGCGGCACATTCATGGTGCGCTCCTGCTTGGGGGCAAGAATCTTTTCCAGAAAGCTGCGAACCAGTTCAGGCGCACGGTGGAGGGCGTCCAGATAGGGCTTTACATCGTACCACAGGTCGTGGTACTTGTTGCTCCAATGAATGGTTTCCTTCTTGGCGGTGGAAAGTTCTTCTTTCAGGCGGCGGTTCTCCACGTCCATCATATAGCCGTGGTCGGCTTGCTTTTTCAGCTTGGAGAATTCTTCTTCGGTCAGCGAGTAGTTACCGAGAAAGGTGCGCTTGCCGATATAATCAAGATCGCGCGCATGAATGAGGGCTTCTTTCGTGAGCGTGGCCTTTTTCTGCACAGCGGCAAGTTCCTTCTCCTTTTTGGAGAGGGTCTGACTGGTTTTGGCAAGCGACTGCGCCTTTTGGTCGGCTTGGGCGGTCAGGCTGTCCAGCCGCTCCTGCTCCCGCTGGACTTTGAACTGGGTGACGGTCAGGTGTTCTTCGGTGCTGCCGCGCTCACCGCGCTCTACATCCGTGTACCCGGCATTGCGCATATAGTTGAAGAAATCGTCTTGCAGGACACTGTACGACTTCTTCAGGACTGGCTTGCCGCTCTTTTGCAGGACAGGCTTTCCAGCATCGTCCAGCAGGGGCTTGGAAGCCCACTTCTTGCTTCGGCTGACCTGCATGACGGTCTCCTTGACGGTGCCGACCAGTGCCTTGTCCTTGCAGCGTTTCGACCAGAGGATTTGCTTTTCCACCACAGGTACATAGACCACATGAAGATGGTAGTGGTAGACCTCCCGGCCTAGTGCTTCGGTCATGGCACGGTTGACTTCATCGGCGTGCATGACTGCCGAGAGAACATACTGCTCACCACCCACGATCTGAACGGCTGCTTTGTAGGCATCCTCATAGAACTGCTTGGCGAACTCATAGCCGCCGTGATTGTCAAAGTAGGCAGAGTTGACATCAAAGACAAGCTCGCAATAATGGGTGGCATCCGGCTTCAGGCCGCGCGTGGAGATGGTTCCGGCGGTTTCCAGTTGGGCGAACAGGTCAGTGTAGCTGGCGGTTGGCTTTTTGAAGTGGACGTTCCATGAGGTGCGCTGGGGGATAATGTCGGGGTTTCGATAGCTGTCCTTTTCGCGCTCGTTGTGCTGTTGGGTGTTGCCAACGGCCTTGTCCGAAACGGCGAGATTTCGGACACTGGTGCGGTCAACGCCATCGTTTCTTGCCAAAGGGCATCCCTCCTTTCAAGGTTCATCGAGAGGTGACGGGGAACGAAGATGCACTTCTTCGGAAGTGTAATAACCCACTATGACACTTTCATCCCTGCGGTCTGCAAAGTGTAGTGGGCTCTTCGAGGACTCTCCGAGGGGGAACGTCTCCTGCGGGAGAGTTACAATCAAGTTCGCACAATGCGAACTTGATCGCTCCGTACGCATCTGAAAAAATTGCGTACGGACTTCAAATAACCCGTACGGTCTGTACGGTGTACGGAAATCCGAAATATAAACGATACCACGTTTTAATTTGCTTCGATTCGCCGTACAGGTGCGTACAAGTACAGACCGTACAGGTTGTACGAACTTCTTCCGTAAAAAAATGCACTTTTTACGGGCAGGGGTGGACAAGCGGTTCGATGCCGACAAAACCCCGCACCCTGCGGCCACCGGGCAGATAGATGTTGTTGGTGGCTTCAAGGTTATAGCGGCGGTCATTCTGGCGCAGTTCTGCGCTGAAACGGATGGCAGACACGCTGTGACAGGCATTGTCCTCGCACCACTGCTTGTAAATGTCGTAGAACTCCTTGGAGCTGATGGAGTAGTCCGCCTTGAAGCGGAAATAGCCCTCGGACTCCATAAAGTCGATGACATTGTTGCTGCTGCGTTTGATGGTGTCCACGTTGGCGGCGGCTCGTTCGCTGACCGTGAAGCGGAAATCGTTCTGCACCAGCCGGTGCAGACCTTCCAGACACCAGAGCAGGATGCCTTCCAATTCGGCGCACATCTTTTCGACAAGGAAGGGGTCATCCGTGCGGTCAGCAGGCTTGTCCTTGGTGGTCAGGATGAGTTGGCGGCGAAAGAAACCGTCCGAATGGTCATACAGCGAGGTCAACGCGCCGTTGCCGAAGCAGAGAAACCGGGCGTAGATGTCCCGCTGGTAGCTCTGGACACCTTTGCGCTCCAAGTCCAGCTTGGCTTCGGCGGTCACGATGGTCTTGATATAGTTGGTCTTGGGCAGGGCGTTCATGTCCATGTCGTCGTCGATCATCAGCAGGCGGCGTTCCAGATCGGCACGGGCAAAGCGATTGTTCTCCACTTTCTGGACGCTGCCGTTGCTGGCGGCATCTCCCATGAGCCGCTTGAGCACCAGCCCAATGCGGGATTTGCCCTCGCCGCCCTTGCCAACGATGAGCATCATCTTCTGGCCTTTGGTGCTGGGGATCAGGCAGTAGCCCAGATATTCCTGCAAGGTGGGGATGTCAGCATCGTCCAGCAGCTCGTGCAGAAAGGTCAGCCAGCGGTCAGGGCTGGCGGCTTTGGGGTCATACTTCACAGGCAGGCGGTTCTGGCAGAACAGGCGGCTCTCTTGAAAAGAGCCGTCCGGCAGATGGTACACGCCGTTCTGGAGGTGGATGCAGTCCTGTTCAATGGGGAACGGGTCGGAAAAGGCCAGCAGCTTGATGGTCTCCAGAATGTTGGTGACCTTTTTGGACAGGCCGGAGGTGACATATTCCTCGGTGTTCTCCAAGATGCGCTGCTTGATCTCGCTCTCATCCTCTACCGGGCCGTCCAGCGTGTACAGCGTACTGTTGACGCATTTCAGCGGCCACTGTTCCAGAAAGGCGCGGCCAAACTGGACTTCATCGATCTTCTTGCCGTTGTACCAGTCCGGCCATAAGGGGTTGCGGGAAATGTTTTTCTTCATAGGGTGGTTCTCCTTTAGAAAAGTGAAGTGGCGGGTCTCACCGTGAGACCTGCCACTTCAGGTGAATGAATCGTCAGGCACACTTTGCCAGAGCAAGGCGGTCGGTGCGCTCCTCCAGCATCAGCAGGTACGACCCGGACAGCAGCTGTGCGGCGGCAGCGGCCTTCTGCTGGGGCGTTCCAAATGCAACGCAGTCCGTCAGGTGCTCGATGGTCTCGGTCGTGTGGAGGGCTTCTTCAAACCGTGGGTCATGCGGTTCCTCCGGGGTGGCGGGCTTGTAGCGCTCCTGCCAGTCGTGCAGCAGGTCGAGATAATCGGTCAGCACCCGCAGGCAGTAGGCGATGTCTGCCCACTGCTCGTCCGTCAGGCCACGCTTGGGCGGCAGTAGTGCGATGGCATTGGCGGGCGGTTTGTCCGGGTCAAGCCCGAAGTCGTGTATCAGCTTCTCGGCGGCTTGCCGGGGGTTCAGGTCAAACAGCTTGACGGTGAGGTCGATGGCATCTCCGTTGGCTCCACAGCCAAAGCAATAATAATAGGTGTCGTTCAGCTTCATGCTGGGGTCGCTGTCGGAATGGAACGGACAGCACACCATGCCATGGCGGTCGGGCTCCATGCCGTACATCTCTCCCACCTGCCGAACGGTGATGGCGGACTTGATCTTTTGATACAGGCTCAAGGGCATTCCTCCTTTGTTTCGTGCGTTGCACCAGAGACCCCAAAGTGGGAACTCTGGTATTTTTTGTCTTGTGCCTGAATATACGGAGAATTTTGCAGAAAGAGCAAAAAAGCGGCAAAACTGCAACGGAAAAAGAAAAAAGCCCTTACCGGTTGCAGGATTGCAACAGCAAGGGCGGAGAGGAAACCGTATATTGAACAAAACGGCAGAGCGTATTATAATGAGGAAAAAGCTCAAAAAGGAGGGCCGACCACATGGCACAGGAATATCTGCCCGCACCATCCAACATCCGTCTTGCGGACTTGATGAAAGAGCACAACATCAGCCAACCAGAACTTGCCAAGGAACTCGGCTGCTCTAAAAGCACTATCAGCCGTTTTATCAGTGGCGCAAAAGGAACCCTGACACATGAGCAGGTGCTGAAGATTGCAAGGCTGTTCAACGTGTCTACGGACTTTCTGCTGGGAGAAACCAACATCCCCGACCGCAAGAACTACGACATTGCCGAGTTGGGGTTGTCCGTGGAAGCGGCAAAGAACCTCTACACAGGCCGGGTCAATACAGAAGTGGTCAATCTGCTGCTGGAAAACGCCCGTTTTGCAGAGCTTACATACCGCGTGGCGCAGTATTTTGATGATACTTTTGCATCCGGCATCGCAGCACAGAATGCTATGCTCACGACATTGAGCACCCTGCTGCGTACAAGGGTCAAGACCCCCGGAAGCAGCCAAAGCCGCAAAGGACATCAGCCTTCGGAGAAAACCAGTGTATCAGGGCGACCTTGATGACATCGAGATGTACTTTATGGCGGCGGTCAAGGAAATCAAAAAGGGCATCGGGAGCCATTACGCCGAACAGGAAGCCATGAGCAAGAAAGTGGCCGAGAAGATGTTCAATGAACTGACCAAGGGGCAGGATGTGCAGCACCCAACGATCACGGCAAAGCAGTTGGCGGATGCAATGTTGGACAGCGTTTCAGGCATGGAAGGAGCCACGCCGGAAGCACTGGAACAGCTGCGAAGCGGTCTGTTGGGAATCTTGCAGTCTGCCGCAGAGCAGGAAAACGCCCATGAAGCAGACGAATGAACGGCTTTGTGCGCTGGCACAGAAAGGCGATGCAACTGCGCTGGACAGCCTGATCGACAACAACAAGTCCTTTATCGGCAAGGTGGCGAATGACCTTTTTCGCAGCATGAATCTGGCACAGGCTGGCTTGAACCTTGACACGGACGATTTGAAACAGGCGGGCAATCTGGGCTTGTGGAAGGCCGTGCCAAAGTTCGATGCAGCGCGCGGCATGAAGTTTATGACCTATGCGGCTCTTGCCATCCGCAACGCCATGATGGACATGGTGCGGGATGCCTTTGCCGCTTTTGAGCAGCGGATGGTGACGGAAGACAAGGACGGCGTCTGCTACCAGCGCGTTTCGCTGGACGATGTTCTGCCGGGAGAAGAGCAGCTGCGGCGCATCGAAGCCATAGCCGACCCTTATGCCATGCAGCCGCAGAGCATTATAGAGGAACAGGAATCGCGCCGGGAGCTGTACGATGGCCTGAAACGGCTGACCCAGCGAGAGCAGACCTATCTGCTGTACCGCTATGGCTTTACTGATGGCGAGGAACATCCGCTGATCGGCACAGCGATATACTTTCACCTGACAAAAGGCCGCGCCAAAAAGACAGAGGAACAGGCCATGGATAACCTGTGGCTGGAACTGCCGTGGTGGTTTATCTGAATTGGCAGAGAGGAATTGTGTCAAGTTGACATAATTCCTCCCGATAAGAGGGATGGGGGCGAAAATGCTGGCAATGTATCTGGCAGTTCTGGATGACCGGAGCAGCGAAGAACAATTTATAGATGTATATAATACCTACAAGCGGCTGGTCTACCATACCGCTTACAAAATTATGGGCGATTCGTATCTGGCAGAAGACGTACTGCAAGAAGTGTTTTTGTACGTTGCCAAAAATTTTTCTAAAATTCATCGAGAAAACTGTCACGAACTCGCCGCTTATCTCGTTAGTTGTAGTAGAAGCCGTGCATACGATATGCTTCGCAAGCAGCGAGAAGAACCGCTGGAAGAAGTCCCGGACGCACCAGACGATGCCCCGGTGCCGGACGATGCAGTAGTCAGCACCGATAACATCCAACACCTGACAGAATTGATTGGACAGATGAAACCAATGTATCGTGACCCACTGCGCCTTTTGGCAATGGGCTATACCAACCGGGAGATTGCCGAATCGCTTGGACTGACGGATGAAGTGGTTCGGATGCGGCTTTTCCGTGGAAGAAAACTATTGTGGAAGGAGCTAAACAGCCATGAGTGAGCGGACAGAAGTTTCTTTTGACGCTGCATTGATGATGGCACTCCGTGCAGATGCACAAAAAGAACTGGACGAACTGCCAACTCCAGCACAGCTTAAGGAACGCTACCCGGATACTTCCCGATGGGATGCTCGCCTGAAAGCGGCATTGCATAAACGCCGTCCGGTGCTGAAACGAGTGCTTGTTGCAGCCATGACGCTGGTAATTTTAACTCTCGGCGCACTTGCAGTAAGTGCGGACTTCCGCAAGGCAGTCTATACGATGATTCAGAAGTTCCTGCCCATTGAGATGCAGCTGACGTATCAAGTGGACGGCGAACCGTTGGAACGATTACCGGATGGATACAGCGATCATTATGTGCCGGACGGCTTTGAAATGGACGATGCGCAGAAATTTGAACGAGCAGAAAACTTTTTACATGTTTACTCGTCAAAAGAAACAGAGGAAAGCTACACTGTCCGTTGTTCAATTATCCAGCCGGGGCAGCAGTCCCTATTTGATAATGAGCATACAGTGTACGAAACCGTAAAGGTCGGAGAAGCAGATGCAACTTTGGGAACGAGTGCAAGCGAAAACGGAGACACCGTTTATATTTTAAGCTGGGAGCAAGGAGGCGTTTCAAACACGATTATGGGAAACATTTCACGAGATGAGATTATGAAAATTGCTGAAAACGTATTTTAATATGAAACTCCATGCTATTTGTTAGAATCAACAAATAGCATGGAGATTCTTTGTATAAGCGTACAAACATAACGAAAAGCAGAGATTTTTTCAAAAAAGCTGTCACAAACATAAGGCGAGCTACGTTGACTAAGCAAAAGCTCCTATTAGGAGCAAAAGATTGGAGGTGTATTGTCTATTTATGATGAGAAAAAAAGAAAAAGTAATCACAATGACTGTGACCTTGATTTTGGCGGTCATACTGATTTGTATAAAAGTCACTCACTTTGTGATAATAGAACGTCCATTGAAACAATGCAGGATAGTATCAGCATACCATCTTACAGTAGACACTAATGGTGCTCAAATTGACCAGTCTTGGCTATTTGAAAAGGATGACCTGACATATATAGATATTGCCAAAACTTTTGAGCAGACATATTTTGTCACTGATTATGCTGGTGGTTCTGGTGATAGCGGTGCACTCAATGAACTCACGATAGCTTTTGGTGAAACAATGGACGGAATGCCAGATATTCGCATAACGGTTTCTGAAAATGGCTACATTCAAATCAATGGTAAAAGAGCATATCCGCTTTCTCTTAAATATGCAGGCAAGAGGCTTTACGTACATCTTTTGGGGTGCTTACAGGATGGAGCCGATCTGCAGCAATAAGAATGACTAAGCAGAAGTTCCTGTGGAAGGTAAATGCATAAAAGTTTGCATGGAGGTGATTCCGATGCAGGATAAAAGTGAATCTTAAAAATAAATAGCTATTATGATGGATGATGGACGGAGCGAAACCATTACTGGAAACACCAGCAGATAATGTAAGGAGATTCTTTTATGAAAAATATTACTAGAAAAACTTTTTTGAAATCGGAAATAATCCTACCATTACATTTGCTCTAAATAAATGAGGCCGTCAATGAAAGCAAGGATTGTTCGTTATGGTTTTATAGGTGTCGTTGCAGTGCTTATAATTCTATGTGGAATGAAATTTAGCAATATGTACAAAGATTACCAAAAGCTTCAATTCAACCAAGAACAGATCGATACACAAGTATCTGTTTTGATGTCTATGCTTTTTTCAGACTTGTACTATTCCGACCCCATTGATTTGGGCGAGACCAAAGAGCATGCAGATGAACTTAGCGTTTTGCTTCAAGTAACATCCTATGATGAAATTCCTCATTTTAACGATATTGCCAACAAATTGATTGAAATATCGAAGAATGTTGAGTCACGTCCGGCATTTAGTGAACAGACAATTGAACTGTTTCAAAGTTTTATTTACAATCTTGGAAAACCTCTTTCCGATGATATAGATACGTTGAGTACATCTCTATATGAATCGATAATGTCAGAGAGCGTTGAAGGATAGGACTATTTTTACATAGTTTGAATTTATTATGCGTGGAACTAAAAAATATAAGATTGTTAAATTTTTCAGACATTTCGGTGCTATTATAATATTGCTATGGCTAATTTCTATCGTAAGATTTCCGTATTCTTTTGATAAATTGCAAGTGTTATCAAATAAAAATTTTGAAAGCGTTTCAAATTCTGTGTTAACTCTTGTTGATTGTAAATCGACCGAATCGAAGTCTTCAATTGATTTTTTACTAACTGATGGAAAGCAATATTACATTATAACGGCAAAACGTTTCTTTATAGGGAATCGATATGATTTATCCCAGCTGATGCCTTTCTCAGAAGGAACAAGTTATAGCTATACAGACTGTTTCACCAAGGTGAATGTTATTCAATCAGGCAATAAATTGTGTTTAGATGAGGAAAGATATGTTCAACCTTATATCTTATCGTTTCTCTTTTTGTGCGTTGTGCTAATGCTCAATATTTTGGGAGATAAATCCACTCCAGAGGAATAGAGATAATGACGTGCATTTATAAAGCCCTTGAAATATGGTGGAAAAAGTGTGAATAGCAATTTGATTTCCCTTCCAAAAGCAACTCACACTCAATTTACTACATGGTGGGCGCAATATTAAAAAAGGGGTAGCCTGGAATGAATGGTTTAGATAAAGTTATAGAGCATCTGAATCATGCGCATTTAGATGCTCTATTAAATCCACCAACCAATGATATGATATTGGAACACTTAAAAAAAGAAATGGGACATATTCCAGCTGATTATATTGAATTTCTGAAGCAATGTAATGGACTGACTCTCTATCATAGCGGAGACTATTGTTTATTTGATGCTCAAGAAATTCTTTCGTTCCATTTTAGTAATGATAATTTATTATGTAGGTCGGCATGGAAAATTGGATATTGGATGGGATATGATATTGTCATTAACGTGGATGACATAGAAAAAGAGTATCTTTATGCGGGGGACTGTTGCTCAACAGATGAATTTATATGTGTTGGAAATATACTGAATTTCATTGAAGAAATTGTTAAAAATGGAGGTGATCCTTACTGGACAATCAACGAAAATCAGTACAGAGATTTTTCAAAAAAATAATTTCAAAGTCAAATACTTTCGTCAGTTGATCCGATACCGGACGGAAGATGGTATTGCCCGGATTGTGGGAACTTAAATGATTCTTACGAACTTTTGCAAAAACTGTGGAAAAGTCCGATAAATGAATAAGTCGGTATGAGAGGTTATTTTGCATCCGTTAAACGCTTTTGAAAATATGAAGTTTTTGCTATGAGAGAGATAATTATTGAACCGCATATTAGAATTGGACAATTAAAATTAGGCATGACATCAGATGAGCTAGAAAATGCTCTTCTACAAATGAAGAAACAGTGGTCAAATTCTTCTGATGAAGCAATGCAAATGGAATGTTGTGCGGAAACTGATGATCCTAATTTGATAACCGGACGATATATGGATAATGATTCGTTCTTTCTTGTGCAGTATCGGAACGGAAAAGCTACTGAAATCGGCATCCAGAGAGATTTGTCTAAAGTGGTATCAATAAAATTGTTCGGGATAGATATGTTTAATACAACCGCCGAGTGTATTATTGATAGCTTAATGAAAAAGGACAACGTTATTTGCAACGAAAAGGACTTGCAACTTGGAACGGAATATCTTTTCCCTGAAATTGGAGTCCGACTTTGGAGAGAGCGAGCATTTCATCTCAAACTGTTGAAAGACCCGTTATACATGGAAGAGATGCAGGCTGTATTAGAAGACGAATATCAGTATCAATACTTCCAGATGGTTACTGTGATGGGGTGAATTGCTAACGATCAATGGGATTTGATATAACTTTTCCGCTTGTGGTACATAGCGATGACCACAGCTATCTGCTAATACGGGTGAACTAATTTGAAGTATTTTATTGACGAAGATCAAAGAAAAGCCTTACACAGCAGCTGCTATTTGGAATTTCAACAAGGGCAGTATCATGACAAGTGCTGGCTTGACACATCTATTAGCATCAGTGATGAAGTATGGAATAGCCGCCATGTTTCAGATCTGATTCTTGAAGTGATTCCAGAGTTTGACTTTTATGGAATAACAATCGTTACAAAAGTACAATGGGATAATATTTTAACAAAAAGTCAATCGGATGGATGTACTTGCAAAGAGATTATTGCAGAAGCAGTTCCTTGGGCAGCAAAGTGTTTTGAAACGAATGATGTGTTCACTATCATAGGGATGTGAGTCGAACTTTCTCGGAGAATAACAGTGATACACAAAGGAGAGTGTAACATGAAAAAAATTCTTACAGCAATCGTATCGGTAAGCATATTTATTGTTGGAATTTTGCTTATACTTTGTGCGGACACTAATTTTTTATGGTATGCCTTTAATCAAAATGTTCGCCTTACAGTAGTTGCAGGGATTCTCATTGCACTTGTTGGTGGCGTTGGTTTGATAATGAATCTTTGGTGTATTCTAAAAGAATTGTACAGTAAATAGTTTATTGAAGGTTAAACTTCCAGTCTGCCATGGTCGCAGCCAAGAGAGATAATATTCAAACTTACTACTCAGCAAAAGCTAGGCACACTCCAAGAATTTATTATAGAGGGTGAATATCCCGCGCTTTGAACAATTTAACGATGAATATATTGTGCGATATGGAGAATTTCATTTGCGCGTTCACCTCGAATTGACTTGCAACGCAAAATGCGTTACAATGAAGACGAGGTGATAACCATGGAAAAAACGATGACACTGAATCTTCGTGTCAACCCTACTGTCAAGCAGCAAGCCGAGGATGTCCTAAAGCAGCTCGGCATCCCGATGGCAACCGCCATTGATATGTACCTGCGCCAGATCACCCTGACTGGCGGCATTCCCTTTTCGCTGTCCCTGCCGAAGGCTCCTGCGGCTCTGAACGCCGA
Source organism: Faecalibacterium sp. I3-3-33 (assembly GCF_023347295.1). Taxonomy (NCBI): domain Bacteria; kingdom Bacillati; phylum Bacillota; class Clostridia; order Eubacteriales; family Oscillospiraceae; genus Faecalibacterium; species Faecalibacterium sp. I3-3-33. Next base: position 2,464,687 of record NZ_CP094469.1, on the reverse strand, counting down.
TACCCTGACCGATGACCAGCTCCATGCAGCCTTGCAGGTGGGCATCAAGGAGATTCAGAACGGTGATACCGTGGATGCTGCAAGCGCATTCGCACAGTTCAGGGAACAGCACAGATGAAACAGTATGACGTGAAAATTTCTCATGCGGCCCTCAGCGACATGGAGCAGATTTACAACTACATTGCTGACCGTCTGCTTGAACCTGATACGGCTATGGGGCAGTACAACCGCATTGCAGAAGCTATCCAATCGCTGAACATCCTGCCGGAACGCTGCGCGCTGGTGGAAAGTGAACCAGAGCGTACCCAAGGGCTGCGGCAGATGCTGGTGGACAACTACTCGGTGTTCTACATTGTGGGTGAGGATGCCGTGTCGGTGGCCCGTGTGCTGTACAGTGCATCCGACCTTGTACGCCGCTTGCGGAGAATGAAGTGAAAGGGGTGTTTGCATGACCGCCGTAATTTACGCCCGCTATTCCAGCGACAACCAGCGTGAAGAATCCATCGAAGGTCAGATTCGCGAGTGTACGGCCTACGCCGAAAAGAACGGCATTACCGTGGTCAAACACTACATTGACCGCGCCCTTTCCGCCAAAACCGATAACCGCCCGGACTTCCAGCAGATAATCAAGGACAGCGAGAAACGGTTGTTTGACATTGTGCTGGTCTGGAAGCTCGACCGCTTTGCCCGGAACCGTTACGATTCAGCGCACTATGAGTACCAGTTAGAGAGGAATCATGTCAAGCTGGTATCTGCCACCGAGCCGATCTCGGAAGGGCCTGCCGGAATCATGGTCAAGAGTATGCTGACTGGCATGGCCGAATACTATTCGGCAGAGCTGTCCGAAAAGGTTGTGCGCGGCATGACCGAGAATGTCCTCAAGGGCAAGTACAACGGCGGCACCGTTCCCATTGGCTTCAAGGTAGATGAGGAGAAGTTCTTTCAAATCGACCCGCTGAAAGCTCCCTTTGTGGTAGAAGCCTTTCAGCGGTACAACGATGGCGCAACTATGAAGGAACTGATGAACTGGCTGAACGACAGTGGCGTGACCACCAACCGCAATCAGAAGTTTACCTACAACAGTGTTCAGAAGCTGTTGACGAACAAACGGTACATCGGAGAAAACCACTTCAAGGACATTGTGATGCCCGACAGCATCCCGGCCATCGTGGACAGGGACTTGTTTGAGGAAGTGCAGCTGAAAATCAAAAAGAACAGCCGCGCTCCTGCCCGCCACAAGGCCGAGGACGATTATCTGCTGACCACCAAGCTGTTCTGCGGAATGTGCGGCGCGATGATGTTCGGGGAGTGCGGCACGAGCAGGAACAAGACGGTACATCATTATTATAAGTGTGCCAACGCCAAGCGCACCAAGACCTGCAAGAAAAAGACCGTCCGTAAGGAATGGCTGGAAGATCTGGTCGTGGCCGAGACCATGAAGCTGATTCAGGACGATGCCGTGATCAATGCCATCGTTGCAGAAGTCATGGAGTTGCAGGATCAGGAAAACACCACGCTTCCTTTGCTGGAAAAGCAGATGCGCGAGGTGGAGAACGGCATCGAGAATATGCTGAACGCTATTCAAGCAGGTGTGCTGACCAACTCCACCAAATTGCGGCTGGAAAAGCTGGAAGCCCAGCAGAAAGAACTTGAGATTCGGATCGCCGAAGAAAAAATCGCTCGGCCGCGGTTAAGCGAAAATCAGGTTCGGTTCTGGCTGACCCGGTTCCGCAAGCTCGACCCGAATGTGAAAAGCCACCGTGAAACGCTTATCAATACATTCGTGAATGCTGTTTATCTCTATAATGAAAAAGTTTTGATTGCATTCAACTACAAAGACGGCACAAAAACCATCGCTTTCGATGAAATCGCCGCCAAAGATGCCCCAGAGGGCAATGGTTCGGATTTAGGTTGCTTCGCTCCACCAAAAAGCCTCAACGTATACAAGTACGCTGAGGTTTTTGTTTTGTGACGAGGTTAAACTCATAAAGCGGGTGGATTCGAACAGCAGCGGAGCCGACCGCCGCCTGCGGCGGAAACAGGGAGGCGAGGCTGGGGCAGCGCTCCGCTTTTTCAAAGCCCTGCCAAGGGGCTGCGGAAAAAGCGGCAAGCGCAACTCGTAAGACCCGCCGAATAGTCCGGCGGGAAAAAAGCCCCTGTGCAACAGCGACGACCGCTGCCAGCGGCGGAAACAGGGAGGAGCTGTTGGGGCTGCGGCCAGCAGGATGCGCGTGCCGCCCAAGGCACGATGCAGCCGCTGGGAGCCGCGACCCGGGTTCCTTTTCTGCGCGGCTCGCGCAATCCACCCGCGCCCACCAAAAAAACGCAACGTATCAAAATACGCTGCGGTTTTGTTTTACGATACTTTTTCCTGCTATTTCTGCTTCACCCGCCTGTCAGAGCAGCTGCGCTAGAATACTGTTTTGAACAATAAGCCCGGCGGGGGTCAGGGCGAGGGTGCGGCCATCGAAGGTGGCGTACCCGGCGCGGACGCAGTTTTGCACAAAGGCCAGCTGTGCGGTGGAAAACTGCTTGCCATACAGAGTTTTGTAAGCTTCAAGGTCAAGCCCCTTGCGCAGTCGCAGCTGTAAAATAAGGTAGTCCTCTGCACCGCAATTGCCGTCCATAATGGGCGCGGCGGCGTCCTGCAGAAAGGCGGCGGTGTCCGGCGCGTAGCAGAACCGCTTGCCGCCCATGCAGGAGTGCGCCGCAGGGCCAAGGCCCAGATAGTCGCCGCAGTCCCAGTAAATGAGGTTATGCTTCCCCTCGTAGCCCGGCTTTGCAAAGTTGGAGATCTCGTACTGGCGGTAGCCGTGGTGCTCCAGCTGCTCCACGGCGTAAAGGTAGAAATCAGCAGCTTCATCGCTTGTGGGCAGACCCTCTGGCGGGTGCTTGCCGAAGGCAGAGTCCGGCTCGATCTTTAAAAGGTAAGCCGAGATGTGGGTGGCACCGCCCTTTTCGATCAGTTCCAGTGTCTCGTCAAATTCGGCCTGCGTATAATGGGGCAGCGCCAGCATGATGTCGCCGCTGATATTCTCGAACCCGGCACGCCGGGCAGCGGCAAAGGCTGCCCGTGCCTGCTTGGCATTGTGCGGGCGGCCAAGGGTGCGCAGCTGGGTGTCCCGGGCGGACTGCACCCCGAAGGAGATGCGGTTCACTCCCGCCGCCCGGAAGCCCCGCAGGCTCTCCTCAGTAACGGTCTCGGGGTTTGCCTCCAAGGTGATCTCTGCACTGGGCACGGGGGCTGCTGCCCGGATGAGCCGCTTGGCCTGCGCAGGGGTGAGCAGGCTGGGCGTGCCGCCGCCGAAATAGACGGTATCCGGTCGTAGGGGCGCGTCCGGCGCAAAGCGGTGCAGCTCCCGCAGCAGTGCGTCTACATAAGCGTCCGGTACGCCCCGCTCCCCGGGGTGGGAATAAAAATCGCAGTACCGACATTTGGAAAAACAGTAGGGAATATGCAGATAAAGTCCAAGGGACATACAATATCACAGCCTTTTTCATGAAACGTTCATTTCTATGCAGTATACTATATTCCGTAGACCGGAGCAAGAGAGAAATGCTCCGGCAGAATAGACTGGAGGAACCCAGATGAGTTACAACAATTACAACCGTGGCTATGCAGAGCCTACAATGACCTCGGCTGATTATATGACCCGCACCTACCGCTGGATGGCGCTGGGACTGCTGATCACCTTTGCAGCGGCCTTTGTCACCGCGACCACCCCGCTGTTCTACGTGGTCAACTCGCTGTATCTGCTGTTCACCATTGCCGAGCTGGCGCTGGTGTTCGTGCTGAGTGCCCGGGTGCAGAATATGTCCGTGGGCACGGCAAGAGGCGTGTTTTTGGGCTACGCCCTGCTCAACGGCATGGTGCTGAGCTATTATTTCCTTGCCTTTGATCTGGGCACACTGGTGCTGGCCTTCCTTGCCACCTCGCTGTATTTCGGCCTGATGGCAGTTTACGGCACCACCACCCACAAGGACCTGTCCGGCTGGGGCCCCAAGCTGATGATGGCACTGTTTGCACTGATCGTTACCGGCTTCGTTGGTGTGCTGTTCGGCATGGGCTTTATGACCACGGTGCTGTACTCCGGCATCGGTCTGGTGGTGTTCATGCTGCTGACCGCCTACGACACCCAGAAGCTGAGCCAGATGTACTCCTACTACGCAGGGGACAGCGAGCTGGCGGAAAAGGCTTCCATCTACGGCGCACTGACCCTGTATCTGGACTTCATCAACATCTTCCTGTATGTGGTGCGTCTGCTGGGTCTTAACAGCCGCCGCCGCGACTAAGCGTACAGCGCTGCAAAAGCATTGATAAGTTGAAAATCGGTCAGGCCAGCGGGTCTGACCGATTTTTTTGTTCTATAAAGAATGGGGCCGGGATTTTCTCCCGACCCCATTTTTTATGATAGAACCTGAAATTTTAAGTTGATACTCAAAGCATCTTTACAGCCAGCGCCTCGGTGGTGTGCTCCTGTGCTTCGGTGCTGCCGGGCTTATCGTCTAGAATGTACCGCAGCACAAGCACCTCGGCCACATACAGCACCGCCACCTTGATGGGGATGCTTCCGGAATCCAGCGGGCTTTCCTGTGCGCCGCACAGCAGCACGATGTCTGCCAGCTTTGCGCCGGGGGAGTCCTCGTAGTGGGTGATCAGGATGATCTTTGCGCCGTTGGCCTTGGCGGTGCGCAGGGTCTCCATCAGGTCGCGGGTAGCGCCGGAGTAAGAGACGAACAGCACCACGTCCTGCTCGGTCATCAGGCTGGCAGCCATGATCTGCATGTGGCTGTCGGCGGCGGCGCGGAACTTGTTGGTGATGCAGGCGAACCGGGCGCAGATCTCGTTGGCAGCGGCCATGCTGCCGCCCTGTCCCATGCAGAACACCTGCCGGGCGCTGTGCAGCAGCGCTACGGCCTGCTCCACGGCCTGCGGCGAAAGAGCGTTCTGGGTGCCGTTGATGGCGGTCATGAACAGCGCCGAGGCGTGCTCGCACAAAGTAGCAGTGTCGGCGTCCGGGGCGGGCTCCTGCTGGTTCACCAGCACACCGGTGGCGTTGGCCTGCGCCAGCGCAATGCGCATTTCGTGGTAGCCCTCAAAGCCCAGCGCCCGGCAGAACCGGAACACCGTGGCCTCGGCCACCTGACACTCTCTGGCCAGAGATGATATGGACAGATACTGTGCCTCCGCAGCGTGCTGCACCAGATATTCGGCCACCGTGCGGCCGGATTTTGTCAGGTCGCCCTGATGCTGCTGCAGCAGCTCCCAAAAATTTGTAGACATTCTTTTCCTTCTCCTGACTTGGGCCGCCGGCGGGTGCCGGTGCCGTGTTCGTGCTTACCTTCTTATATAAAAGTATAAGAGAAACCGCACTGCTGTGCAAGAGGCGTAATGAACACATTTTACCCGCCAGTTCTGTGCAGAGGGCACAGTTTTGGCGGAAAAAACGATTCAAAATGTGAAAATACTTTTCATTTTTGCGATTTTGAAACTGAAAGTGATTTTCAGAATAGAAGGGGAAAGTGTACTGTTTTGTAACTATTTTGACAAGTGAAGTGTGCGAAATTATTGTGTTTTTTCTAATATCCCACAATTTTGTGCAGACTGCCGGGTTTGAAAATGAAAATTTATGAAAAGAATGAATAGACAAAATGAAAATAATTTTCTATAATTAGGCTACAAACAACGGCTGCGGACACGAGCAGCCGCTACGGGCAAAACGGAGCACGATCCCCGATGGGTCGAAGAAGATGAACAAGGAGAATCTACCATGAAAAACTGCATTTCCCGCCGTTCGTTCCTGAAGGCTGCCGGTATTCTGGGCGCTGCCGGTGCACTGGCCGCCTGCGGCGGTTCCTCCTCTAGCAGCACTGCTGCTTCCTCCACCGCTTCCTCTGCTGCTGCAAGTGCCGCCAGCACCGGCGCAAGCATCAAGCTGTGGACATACCCCATCGGCGGCTGGGGCAATGACGATACCGTCCAGAACCTGATCTCCAGCTTCAACGCAAAGTACCCCGACATCAAGGTGACCGTGGAGTATCTGGACTACACCAACGGCGACGATCAGGTGAACACCGCCATCGAGGGCGGCAGCGCACCCGATCTGGTCATGGAAGGCCCCGAGCGTCTGGTGGCCAACTGGGGTGCCAAGGGTGTTATGGCTCCGCTGAATGATCTGTGGACCGACGATGCCAAGAAGGACATCTACGCTTCTGTGGAGTCTGCCTGCCACAATGAGAAGGGCGACTACTACGAGTACCCCCTGTGCATGACCGCACACTGCATGGCCGTGAACATGACCAAGGTCAAGGAAGTGGGCGCGGACAAGTACATTGATACCGACAAGCACACCTGGAGCACCGAGGGCTTCCTGAACACCGTGGACGCACTGTACAAGGGCGGCTACGAGAACGTGGCAGCCATCTACTGCAGCGGTCAGGGCGGCGATCAGGGCACCCGCGCCATCATCAACAATATGTACGGCGGCACCTTTACCGATGCAGCCCACACCAAGTACACTGCCGACTCTGCCGAGAACATCAAGGCCATTCAGGCTCTGTATGATGCAAAGGGCGTCAACTTCGATCCCTCCATCAACGGCGGCGAGGAGATCACCCTGTTCCGCAACGGCACCCTGCAGATGGCTTTCTGCTGGAACATTGCACAGCAGCTGAACGCTGACACCGCTGCCGCAGGCCAGACCATCAGCGGCGACGAAATCTTCCCCATGGCATTCCCCACCGCAAGCGGCGATCCGAAGCTGTGCGGCGGCATCTGGGGCTTTGGCATCTTTGATAACGGCGACGAGGCCAAGATCAAGGCTGCAAAGACCTTTATCGAGTTCATCGCTGCCGATCCCGATCAGGTCAAAGACAGCGTGCTGGCTTCTACCTACTTCCCCGTCCGCACCAGCGTGGGCGACATCTACGCCGGCAACGAGGTCATGAGCGAGTACAGCAAGTTTATGAACTATCTGGGCGACTACTACCAGATCACCCCGGGCTGGACCACTGCCCGCACCGAGTGGTGGAATATGCTGCAGCGCGTGGGCTCCGGCGAGGCCGTCGAGACTGCTGTCAAGACCTTTGTGGACAACGCAAACGCAGCCGCTGCTGCCGAGGCATAAGCGCTACTTTCTCTGAACTGCATCACAGCTGAACCGCAAGGCCCCTTCCTCCGGGTGAGGGAGGGGCCTTTTTACGGAAAAAACACTCTCAAACGAAAGGTCTGGTGATCCTCTTGGCTGCAAAGACGGCAATGAAAGAGCCCAAACGCAGCAGTGCGCTGGTACGGCGCGAAACCTTCGCCTCCTACTGCTTCCTGCTGCCCAGCCTGATCTTCTTTCTGGGGTTCGTCATCTACCCCATGATCCTCTGCGTGGTGACCAGCTTCTTTGACTCCACCATGAACCGCGCGGACATCTTTGTGGGTCTGGCAAACTACAAGACCCTGTTTGCCGACCCCATCTTCCTTGGTGCATTAAAGAACACCTTCGTCATCGTCATCGTGTCGGTGCCCATCACCTGCATCTTCTCGCTGTGGGTGTCCTCCGCCATCGTAGACCTGCCGGAGTGGGCGACCAGCCTTTTCCGCTGCGTGTTCTACCTGCCCGTGGTCACCGGCTCTGTCGCCGTTACCGTGGTGTGGAAGTGGATGTACAACAACTACTACGGCATCTTCAACTATCTGGGCAAGAGCCTTGGCATTCTGGACAAAAACATCAACTGGCTGGGTGACGAGCGGTTCGCACTGGGCTGTATCATCCTGATCTTGCTCACCACCTCCGTGGGTCAGCCCATCGTGCTGTACGTTTCGGCACTGGGCAACGTGGATCAGTCCATCGTGGAGGCTGCCGAGGTGGACGGCGCGACCGACTTCCAGTGCTTCTGGAAGATCAAGTGGCCGGCCATCATGCCCACCACCCTGTACATTCTGGTCATCACCACCATCAACTCCTTCCAGTGCTTTGCACTGATCCAGCTGCTGACCTCCGGCGGCCCCAACCACAAGACCGATACCATTATGTACTACATCTACTACACCGCCTTCAAGCAGTATAAGTACGGCTACGGCAACGCCATGGGCGTGGTGCTGGCGGTGATCATCGCCATTCTGTCTGCTGTCCAGTTCAAGATGGGCAACAAGGATAATTAAGGAGGTGCGGAACAATGCGTGCAACTGCTGCAAAAAAGCAAAAACCGTTGGAGCGCCATCCCAGTAAACTGAAAAAGATGAGCGCCTACGCCATTCTGGCGATCATCCTCATCAGTATTATGGCGGTGCTGTTCGCCTTCCCGCTGTACTGGATCATCACCGGCTCCTTCAAGACCGGTGCCGCCATCAATGCCACTACCCCCGAGTGGTGGCCCAGCCAGTGGGTGTTGACCAACTACCAGAAGCTGTTTGCCGGCAAGCGTGCCCCGCTGTGGCAGCTGGCTGTGCCCTTCGGCTCCAAGTTCAGTACCAACGGCGAGCCCATCTACTTTTCGGTGGGTCCCATGGCACCCGCTGCCATCCGCTGGATGATCAACACCGTGTTCATGGCCGTTATGTCCATGATCCTTACCTGCCTGACCGCCGCCATGGCCGGTTATGCGCTGGCAAAAAAGCGCTTTGTGGGCCGTAAGCTGCTGTTCACCCTTATCGTGTGCGCTATGGCGCTGCCCAAGCAGGTCATCCTGATCCCCCTGCTGCGCGAGATGAGCGCCCTGAACCTGTACAACACCATCTGGGCGGTCATTTTCCCCATCGTGGGCTGGCCGTTCGGCGTGTTCCTGATGAAGCAGTTCAGTGAGGGCATCCCCACTGAAATGCTGGAGGCTGCCCGCATCGACGGCGCAAGCGAGGCACGCACCTTTGTCAAGATCGTGCTGCCCATGGTCAAGCCCGGTATCGGCGCGCTGGCTATCTTTACCTTCATCAACAGCTGGAACGACTACTTCATGCAGTTGATCATGCTGTCCAGCACCAGCAACCTGACCATCTCTCTGGGCATTGCAAAGCTGCAGGCAGAGAACAGCACCGACTTTGGCCTGATCATGGCAGGTGCCGCATTGGCTGCTGTGCCTATCATCATCATCTTCCTCATCTTCCAGAAGTACTTCACCAAGGGCATCGCAATGGGTGCTGTCAAGGGCTAAAATTGCGACCGCCGCCTGCGGCGGAAACAGGGAGCAATTTTTGGCGCAGCGGTCTGCAAGACGCGAGACCCGCCCAAGGGTCGAAGCGGATGCAGGGCACCGCAAGAGGGCACTGAAGCCGTTACCCGAAACAGAGAGCGTTGGAGCATGATGTTCAGGGAGCAATTTTTGGCGCAGCGGTCTGCAAGACGCGAGACCCGCCCAAGGGTCGAAGCGGATGCAGGGCGCCGCAAGAGGGCACTGAAGCCGTTACCCGGAACAGAAAGCGTATAAGCTTGATACAACCTACAATTATAATTAAAGAAGGGCTTGAAACATGAAAGATATCAAAAAATATCAGGGTGTCATCCCTGCCTTTTACGCCTGCTATGACGCAGAGGGCAACATCTCGGTGGGGGGCGTCAAGGCACTGACCCGCCACCTGATCGCCAAGGGCGTCAAGGGCGTGTATGTGGGCGGCTCCTCCGGCGAGTGCATCTACCAGAGCGTGGCAGAGCGCAAGACGGTGCTGGAAGCCGTGATGAGCGAGGCCAAGGGCAAGCTGACCGTCATCGCACACGTTGGCTGCAACAACACCGCCGACAGTGCAGAGCTGGCCCGCCACGCCGAGAGTGTGGGCGTGGATGCCATTGCCTCCATCCCGCCCATCTACTTCCACCTGCCGGAGTACGCCATTGCCAAGTACTGGAACGATATGTCCGCTGCCGCTCCCAACACCGAGTTCGTTATCTACAACATCCCGCAGCTGGCAGGCACGGCACTGACCATGAGCCTGCTGAACGAGATGCTGAAGAACCCCAACGTGGTGGCTGTGAAGAACAGCTCCATGCCCACGCAGGATATCCAGATGTTCAAGGATGCCGGTATCGCCGCCCGCGGCGAGGGCAACTTTGTGGTGTTCAATGGCCCGGACGAGCAGTTTGTTTCCGGTCGCGTCATTGGCGCAGACGGCGGCATCGGCGGCACCTACGCCGTGATGCCGGAGCTGTATCTTGCCATGAACGAGCATCTGGAAAAGGGCGAGATCGCAAAGGCACGCGCTATCCAGTACGAGGCCAACCGCATCATCTACAAGATGTGCTCTGCCCACGGCAACCTGTATGCGGTGCAAAAGGAGATCCTGCGCCGGATGTACGGCTTGGAACTGGGCAGCGTGCGCGCCCCGATGCCCGGCCTGATCCCCGAGGATGAAGCCGTTGTGGCCGAGGCACAGGCCATGATCGAAGCCGCCATCGCAAAGCTGTAACAAAATAAAAGCGCCCCTCTCCGTCTCTTTTTCAGAGGGGAGGTGGGCGCTTCTTTTATTGGAGGAAACGCGAATGATCTGCGATACCCTGCAGCATCTGGGACGGTACAGGGGACTGCACCCCAACTTGGATACCGCCATTGACTACCTGCTTACCCACGACCTTGCCGCCCTGCCGCTGGGGCGCACCGAGGTGGACGGCGACAAGGTGTTCATCAACCTGATGGACGCCACCCTGCACCCGGACGCGGGCTACCACCCGGAGTACCACAAGCGCTACGCCGATCTGCAAGTAGACCTTACCGGCAGCGAGGGCTGGGGCTACACCAATCTGCCCGGCGCGGAGATCGGGGAATTTACCGGGGACTGCGGCTTTCAGGACAGTACCAGCGTAGTGACCGGTGCACTGGGCGAGGGACGCTTTGTGCTGTTCTTCCCGGAGGAGCTGCATAAACCCGGCCTTGTACAGCACGGCTGTGTCAGCGTGCGCAAGGCGGTCGTCAAAATCAGAATGGAGGAGTAAGACCATGGATAAGGAAAAGCTGTTTGCACAGATCAAGGGTGGGCTTATCGTGTCCTGTCAGGCACTGGAGCACGAGCCCCTGTATACCAAGGAGGGCGGCGTGATGCCCCTGATGGCAAAAGCTGCCGCCATGAGCGGCGCTGTGGGCATCCGTGCCAACACTGTGCGGGACATTACCCAGATCAAGCAGGTGGTGGACCTGCCGGTCATCGGCATCATCAAAAAGGACTACCCCGGCACGCCCATGTACATCACCGTCACCATGAAGGAAGTGGACGAGCTGGTGGCCTGCGGGGTGGATATCCTTGCCGTGCAGGGCACCGGTGCGCTGCGCCCGGACGGCTCCACCTCGGCACAGTTCATCCGCGCCATCAAGGCAAAGTACCCTGAGCAGCTGGTGATGGCTGACTGCGATAACCTTGAAAACGCCATGCTCTGCGCCGAAGCCGGTGCCGACTTTGTGGGCACCACCATGCGTGGCTACACCCCCGAGACCACCGGCATTGACGATATCGACTTTGACTTCATCCGCAAGCTGTCCGCAGAGTGCCCGGCAAAGATCATTGCCGAAGGTCACATCCACTACCCGGAGCAGGCGGTCAAGGCACTGGAAGCCGGTGCCTTTGCACTGGTGGTGGGCGGTGCCATTACCCGCCCGGCAGAGATCACCGCACGCTTTACCGGTGCCATCAACGCCGCTAAAAAGTAACACAGGGGAGTGCCTGCTATGAAACACTATCTTGGTATCGACATCGGCGGCACAGCCGTAAAGCTGGGCATCGTGGACGAAGCCGGCGCGGTGCTGGCGAAAGCCGAAGAGAGCGTAAGCTTTGACGGCTACCGCACCCCCATCCTGACCAGCGTGCTCAAAGCCGCGCAGGCCTTCCTTGCCGCGCAGAGCGTCCCGGCGGAAAGCCTTGCGGGCATCGGCGTGTCTGCCACCGGGCAGATCGACAGCCGCAAGGGCATCGTGGCGGGCACCTGCGGCAACCTGCCCAACTACATCGGCGCACCCATCAAGGAGGAGCTGGAAAAGACCTTTGGCTTGCCCGTCACGGTGGCCAACGACGCCAACTGCATGACGCTGGGCGAGGTGTGGGTCGGCGGTGCACAGGGCTATACGGACGTCATCGGCGTGACGCTGGGCACCGGCGTGGGCGGCGGCATCCTGACCGGCGGCCGTCTGCTGGAAGGTGCGCGGGGTCTGGGCGGCGAGCTGGGCCACTACCGCACCCACGCGCTGGACGGCGTGGACTGCACCTGCGGCGCAAAGGGCTGCTGGGAACGCTACGCCGCCACCACCGCACTGGTGCGCGCCACGCAGGAAAAGGATCCGGCATGGAAGGATGGCCGCGCCATCTTTGCCGCCGCCGAGGCGGGCAGCGAGACGGTGCTGGCGCTGCTGGACGCATGGACGGACGAGATCGCACAGGGACTGGCGGGCATGGTGCATATCTTCAACCCGCAGCTGATTTTGATCGGTGGCGGCGTGTCTGCCCAGCAGAAGCTGCTCATCGACCCCATTGCTGAAAAGGTGAAAGCATCCGTCATGCCCGCCTTTGCCGAGGGGCTGGAAATTCGTGCCGCGCAGCTGCACAACGATGCCGGGATGGTAGGCGCGGTGTACTACTTCCGGCAGACGATGGAAAAGGAGTGATTTGGCTATGAAAAAGCATATTCTCTGTCTGGGTGATTCCAACACCCACGGCTATTGCGCCGATCCCAACGACTGCGCCGACCACGGTATCCGCTTCAACGAGGACGAGCGCTGGACCTGCCGCCTGCAGAAGGCGCTGGGCGAGGAGTATCTGGTCACCGAGGAGGGACTTTCCGGCCGCACCACCGTGTTCGTGGACCCGCTGCATGAGTCCATGGATGCGCTGAGCGTGGCCTACGCCCTGCTCAAGAGCCACGAGGTCATCGACCTGCTCATCATCATGCTGGGCACGAATGACGTGAAGGAGCGCTTTGGTGCAAACGCCGCCTGCATCGGCGCGGGCATGGAGCGGCTGCTGCTCAAGGCGAAGAGCGTGGACTGCTGGGGCGGCAAAGCACCCAACATTCTGGTGGTGGCACCGCCCTGCATCAAGGACGGCTTCCACGATGCCGTCATGGGCGCAGGCTGCGTGGAAAAATCCCGCGGGGTCGCCGAGCAGCTGCGCATCGTAGCCGAGCGGCAGGGCGTGCACTTTATGGACGCCGCTGAGTGCGAGTTCAACGAGGTGGACTTTATGCACCTGACCCGCAAGGGTCACGCCCGGCTGGCAGAGCTGCTGACCGCAGAGGTGCCGAAGCTTATCTGAGTAAAAAGATGTCAGAGCGATCCCGGAAGGCCTGCGGGCTTTCCGGGATCGCATTTTCATGCAAGCAGGGGAGAAAGCGCGATTTCCGGGACTGCATGGAAAAGCCACGCGGCAAGCGCTGCTTTTTCCTCCATACTGCCGCCTTTTTTGTTGACAAGGCACCGGCTTGCTATTATAATAGTGTAGTCAAAATGGCATTCCTGTGCGGCTTTGTGGCTGCGCGAAAGAAATACAGCTAATAACAAGGAGAGATTCTCAAATGGCACAAGAGATCAAGATGTCCGCTGCCGGTCTGAAGGCAATGCAGGAGGAGCTGGAATACCTCAAAACCGTCCGCCGTAAGGAGCTGGCTGAAGAGATCAAGGAAGCCCGCAGCCACGGCGACCTGTCTGAGAACAGCGAGTACGACGAGGCCAAGAATACGCAGGGTCTGGTGGAGAACCGCATCACCGAACTGGAGCAGACCATCAAGAACGCAGTTATAATCGACGAGAGCGAGCTGAGCGTGGATAACGTCTCCGTGGGTACCCACGTCACCATCCGCGAGACCGGCGAGGACGAGGCCGAGGAATACGATATCGTGGGCCGCACCGAAGCTGATGCCTTCAACGGCAAGATCAGCGATGAGAGCCCCGTGGGCCACGCCCTGATGGGCAAGGCTGTGGGCGAAAAGGTCGAAGTGCTGCTGCCCACCGGCCAGACCGTGGAGTACACTGTGCTGGCTATCACCCATTCTGCAAACTAAGTAGGAGTAACCATGGAAGAGCAAAAGAGAAACCCCGCTGCGGGTCTGTCCGAGAGCGAGCAGGTACAGGTGCGCCGCCAGAAGCTGGCCGACCTGCAGGCCGCCGGCAACGACCCCTTTACCCTGACCAAGTTCCCGCAGGACGCTTATTCTGCCGACCTGAAGGAAGAATTTAAGGAACTGCCCAACGAGACCGACAGCGGCAAGCTGGTGGCACTGGCAGGCCGTATGATGTCCAAGCGCGTCATGGGAAAGGCAAGCTTTGCCCATCTGCGCGACGACAAGGGCGATATCCAGCTTTACGTCCGCCGCGACGAGCTGGGCGACGAGGCCTACGCTGCCTTTAAGAAGCTGGATGTGGGCGACATTATCGGCGTGAAGGGCGAGGTGTTCCGCACCAAGACCGGCGAGCTGAGCGTGCGCGCCACCGAGCTGACCCTGCTGGCCAAGAGCCTGCGCCCCCTGCCCGAGAAGTTCCACGGCCTGACCGATACCGAGATGCGTTACCGTCAGCGCTATGTGGATCTGATCGCAAACCCGGAGGTGAAGGACACCTTCATCAAGCGCAGCCAGATCCTGAAGGAAATCCGCGCCTATCTGGACGAGAAGGGCTTCTTGGAGGTTGACACCCCCATCCTGACCCCGTTCGAGATCGGCGCTTCTGCCCGTCCCTTCTACACCCACCACAACAGCCTGAACATGGACATGGTGCTGCGCATCGAGACCGAGCTGTACCTCAAGCGCCTGATCGTGGGCGGTATGGATCGTGTGTACGAGGTAGGCCGCATCTTCCGCAACGAGGGCATGGACCCCAAGCATAACCCGGAGTTTACCTCCATTGAGCTGTATCAGGCCTTTACCGATTTCCATGGCATGATGGATCTGGTGGAGGAGCTGTACAAGCGCCTTGCCCTCAAGATCTGCGGCAGTTTGGTCATTCCGTATCAGGGCAAGCAGATCGATATGGGCCACTGGGAGCGCCTGACCATGGTGGAGGCCGTGAAGAAGTATTCCGGCGTGGACTTCAACGACTGGCAGACTGATGCGGACGCCATCGCTGCCGCCAAGGCGCACCACGTGGAACTGCCCGAGGTGCCCACCAAGGGTGCCATCCTGGCCGAGTTCTTCGACGCCTTTGTGGAGGACAAGCTGATCCAGCCCACCTTCATCTACGATTATCCTGTGGAGATCAGCCCGCTGGCCAAGCGTAAGCCGGATGATCCCGCCTTCACCGAGCGCTTCGAGTATTTTATCGACTGCACCGAGTACGGCAACGCCTTCAGCGAGCTGAACGATCCCATCGACCAGAAGGGCCGCTTCGAGCGTCAGGTGGCCGAGCGCAAGGCGCTGGAGCCCGAGTGCAAGGCACAGGTGGATTACGATTACATCAACGCACTGGAGTACGGTCTGCCTCCCACGGGCGGTCTGGGCTTCGGCGTGGACCGTCTGGTGATGCTGCTTACTGATAGTGCATCTATCCGTGACGTGCTGCTGTTCCCCACGATGAAGCCGATTGAGCAGTAAAATGCAAAATTAAAACGCAGATACGATGAATTTCAGAACGATATTCAAGCAACATCTGCGGTACTACACCACAACTACACCAATTTTGGGACGTTTTCCCGAAAAGGAGCCTTACAAAGCGGTGTGGTGTAACAAGTGAATAGGTGGATTGGTGTAGTAGCCAAACCTATAGAATGAAACCCAGCAAACGCTTTATAGTGGCTATGAAGTGTTTGCTGGGTTTACTTGTATCTTGCAATATTTTAAATCGGCTTATGACAGTTAATATGCTTACAGTAAAAGGAGAAAATTAAATGCCATATATAAGCGATTATAAGCCGCTGTTTCCGGAAACAGGTTTGTTTGAGCGGAGCATTACCACTTCTGTATATAAAAACATTCTTCAAAACTATGAGGATAATTCCGAAGATTTACAATATATTGAGGACATTATAGAGATTTTGCAATACTATATTTTTGAAGGCAAAAACGAGATAGTGGATGAAGATGAATATTCTGATGACGAGATATTTTCCAATAAAAAACAGGCAGCATTGTTAGTGATGAACATAGCTACGGCTTCCATTAAAAATAATGATATTCTTTATATGGATTATCTGGCAATAATGGCACAGAACAGTGTTATTGTCGGAGATTGGAATCGTGCGATTTCCTATTATTTTGAATTATTAAATGAAGACGGTGTTCTAAACGCAGATTACGATGAAAGCTACTACACTGGAGAGTTAGAGCTTGCGGCTAAAATAATACATAATATTTGTGTATTGTATTTTGTTGGATTGAAATCTGATGAATTTTCTCATATAAAACAAAAATATAATTATATTTTTAAACTTGAATCCGAATGGACGAAAAAGTTGATTAGAAGCAATCCGAACTTAAAAGAAAGCTTTGAAAAAAATTATAATACACTGTATGACTTTACGAATGGAATCTTATATTATGATTCTGATTATGAATCTAGTCCTATAAATTCTCCTAGCTTTATGAAAGCTATTTGTTTGGATGCTGAAAAATCGCGCCAGAAACATATACCTAATTTAGAAGCGGAAATTCTAATTGTCAATGATGATGACGACATATATCTTTTGGATCCGTCTATACCGTTTGATATGGAGGTTGTTACTAAGATTTTAACTGATTCCCTATTTGGACATGATCAAGCCGACGAGAATACCGTTGTTGCAGAAGATGTAGACCAAACAATGCTGCCCATCGATAAAAAATGCGATTCGACTGACAGCTTGCTCAGTGAACTTGAAAATCTTACAGGGTTGCAGGAAGTAAAGAAAGAAGTATCTTCAATTATCAATCTCTTAAAACTTCAAAAGATTCGTAAAGAAAAGGGACTTCCGGAACTTCCTGTTTCCCGACATCTTGTATTTTCTGGCAATCCCGGCACAGGCAAAACAACAGTTGCCCGACTGCTGGCACAAATTTACCACGAACTGGGAATTCTTTCTAAAGGTCAGTTAATCGAAGTCGACCGTTCAGGATTGGTTGGTGGCTATGTTGGGCAGACTGCAATCAAGACGCAGGGCGTTATTCAGCAGGCTCTGGGCGGAGTACTGTTCATTGACGAGGCGTATACACTGGCTAGAGGAAACGATTCTAATGACTATGGTCAAGAAGCAATTGACACAATCCTGAAGGCAATGGAAGACCACCGAGATGATTTGGTAGTCATTGTTGCAGGCTATCCTGATTTGATGGAACGTTTTGTGAACTCTAATCCGGGTTTGAAATCGAGATTTAACAAGTACATTTATTTTGAGGATTATACGCCAGAGGAACTTCTGGAAATCTTTGATTCCATGTGTAAAAAGTGTGGGCTTACCGCCACGCAGGATGCGCGAGATTTGGTACTGAAGCATTTTGAAAAAGAATACGCAAACCGAAATGAAACCTTTGCCAATGGTCGTGAGGTTCGCAACTTCTTTGAAAAGGCCGTTGTTAATCAGGCGAATAGACTAGCACTGGAATTGAATATTAATGATGAGGATGTTTCAACATTAACAGCTGAAGATGTTAAATAAAGAGGAAACTAGATGTGAATGAAAGCAAATCAGAAGAAAAGAAGCAGCTGGGATTTACGAAAGAAATTCTGGATTATTTAAAGAAAAATCCATCTGTAGCGATTGCAGTTGTTTCTGCGGCAATTACCATAATGTCTATTCTTAGTAGTTATGCGGGCAGACTTGCAAATATTACTTTTCTGAAATATTGGGGAATCGATAGTTCGTATGCAGGACTTGAAAAAGAAAATGTTCTGTATCGTGTGGTCAATTCCGCTATATGGATCGCAGTAATTTGGAGCATAAGCATACTTCTTCAAAATGTGTTTATTCGCATTTATCATGATTCTATATCATACCACTATGCAAAAAATGAGATAAAAAATCTGGTAAAAATACATAAGCGCGGTTTGGAGGAATTGAAAAAAACAGAAAAGGCATTTTGGAGTGACAAAAGCGCAACTGAAGCAGACTATGCGAGATGGTTGATAATTAAAGCACATAAAATGCACTTAGAAAATCAATCCACGGAACTTAATCAATTACAAAAAATTGTCCATTGTGACATTCGAGGATTTCAAAAACGTGTTCTTGTATATCTCATTGTTGCTGAAGTTGTTCTCTTTCTTGCAATGTGGTTATCTACACTTTCGTCTAATTTATCAACGATATTAACCACATTTATTGGTAGTGCTTCCATCCTTATTATCATTTCATTATTGTCTTTTCATGTCACTAAAAATCAACGAGACACCCTGAAAAAGCAACCTGCTGATGATTTAGAGAAAGATTTTTCAGAGCGTGCAGAGGCAATACGAAAGTTAGAACGTGAACAGTATGAATTAAATTATCTTATTTACAAACCACAGTTAAAAGATTTTATCTTTAATCTGCTAGTGGCAACTATCATGATACTGTTATCTATGCCTATTGAGGGCTATTTTAATGCTCGTCTTTCTCAAACTTTTTTAATTGTCACCGAAAATGAAAAAAGTGAAGCTATTCTCTTTCACGGAGGCGACACATATATTCTTGAAGAAGCAAAGATTGATGAAAATACAATTGTTATTGATACGTCAAAACAGCGAATCTTGAAGACCGATGATATTTCTTTTGAAAAGAAAACTTTTGAGTCTGTTGTAAAGAAATAAATGTCATACAACCTTGTCAAGAGGGCTGGCACCGTCCAGCCCTCTCTCTTTTTGCCAAAGTTTCCCTTGTCTTTTCTTGCAAGTTGCCGAAAACAACGCGTTTTCAAAAGTTTTTGTTGACACGGCTCGATTTTTGTGGTAATCTATCCCAACAATTGAATATAACATATTTTTACATATTCGTTCAGACCCTGCGGGGCTGAACATTTTGGCTTTCAGCCGTTACATAACCGACTAGCATGACCTTCCAGAAAAAGCGAAGGCAGGGCTGGTCTGTTTTGTGACGGCTTTTTTGTTGCCGTTTTGCTTGTTGCACCTTGAAAACCGCATGACCGTCTGCATGGGATACCCGGCCATGACCCCAAAATGGGAGAGCCGGAAAACGCCGCCGGAAGGGGGCAGGAAATCCATGCGGGGAGAACGGCAGGACGTTGATTTCCCAGTTGCGGAGAAAAACGATGTACTCAAAATGAGCACATCGTTTTTCCGTAACGCCAATGAAAGGATGGAATGCCTATGAGTAATTTTACCCCTGCATGGATCAAGAAAGGCTTCTTCAACGAATCCCTGTTTTGTGACGATTTTCTCAGCACCCACCAGCTCCTCTATGTGAATGGCACATTTTTCACCCCGGACGGCAGGGTCACAGACACCATGAACCTGCGCTGTGAAATTTTCGATATGCTGCGAGACCATATCGGCGCAAATATCGCCAAACGGGTCAGCAATGTCGTGGACGTACTGAAGCTGGCGGCACAGGTGGAGGACTTCCCGCCCATCACCGACCGCATTGCGCTGGCAAACGGCACCCTGTATCTGGACGGCACCTTTCAGGAAGGCAAGCCGGAGATCGTCCGCAACCGGCTCCCGGTCAAATATGACCCGAAAGCTGCCCAGCCCATCCACTGGCTGCTGTTCCTGTCCGACCTGCTCTACCCGGAGGACATTCCCATGGTGCAGGAGTTCATCGGCTATTGCCTGATCCCCAGCAACAAGGGGCAGCGCATGATGGTCATCAAGGGCAACGGTGGCGAGGGCAAGTCGCAGATCGGCGTGGTGCTGTCCCGGCTGTTCGGCTGCAATATGAAGGATGGCAGCATCGGTAAGATCTCGGAGAACCGCTTTGCCCGTGCCGATCTGGAGCACACCCTGCTCTGCGTGGACGACGATATGCGGATGGAAGCCCTGCGTCAGACCAACTACGTCAAGTCCATCGTGACCGCACAGGGACAGATGGACTTGGAGCGCAAAGGCAAGCAGAGCTATCAGGGCTGGATGTATGCCCGCCTGCTGGCGTTCAGCAACGGTGATCTGCAGGCATTGTATGACCGCTCGGACGGTTTCTACCGCCGACAGCTTATCCTGACCACCAGAGAGAAACCTCTGTCTCGTGCGGACGACCCGGACATTGCCGAGAAGATGGCTGCAGAGGTCGAGGGTATCCTGCTATGGGCATTTGAGGGCTTGCAGCGGCTGGTGAAGAACGGCTTTCAGTTCACCGAGAGCGACCGTGCCAAGCGCAACCGGGAACTGGTGAAGCGGGATAACAACAATGTGTTCGATTTCCTCGAATCCGAGGGCTACATCCGCCTGAAGGCGGATGCCTGCACCAGTTCGAAAGAGCTGTATGAGGTTTACAAGATGTGGTGTGAGGAGAACAGCCTGAATGCGATCAAGGCCAGAGGGTTCAGCGATGCGCTGATCGCCAACCAGCGCAGGTATAATCTGGAATCCACCAACAACATCGTCAATTCGTCCGGGCGGAGAGTCCGAGGCTTTGTGGGCATCGAAGCCCTTGTGCAGCCCGACCTCACCCCCAATGGCTGGCGGACGTGACCCCCATAAAGGAGAATATGGGCGTTTTGCTGCGTACGTGCGTACGCGGCAGATGCTTTTTCTCTGTACGCACGTACGCAGCGATTGACCGAAAACGCGCCATATAAGGGGCTTTGGTTGGTGGTCAAAACGACCACCAACCAACCCCATAGCGTTAAGTGCCGGAAAGCGGCACTTGCCAGCATCCACCCAAATCCCCAAAATGGGAATCAGGGTGAGATGGCCGTTATCAGACCGTTTATCTGCCTGTTACCATTTTGGTAACAGGCAAAATCAGAGGGGCAAAATGACCCTCTGAAAACCGGACGAGCTGTCCATACGGGACAGCTTGCCCGGTGCAGGAGTGCAGAGGACGCAGTCCTTTGCCCCAGTGATATGATGCTGTGCGTCATATCCTACTGGGTATTATCTGGCGCAAAACGGCGGCAGATCCAGCAGCTCCGCTGCTGCGTTTTTCCACGCCAAGCTGTTGAAACGGAGGGATGTCTATCTGAAATTAACGCGACACAACGGACGAGCCGGAACCCACGGCACCTATAACCCAAAACACAATGACCGCAGTTTCAACCTTGCCAACAGTGAGCACATCGACCCGGAACGAGCCAAGGGCAACATCTACTGGGATTGCTTCCACGGTTTCCGTTCGGCTCTCGATCCGCAAGACCCGGACGATCTGGCAGCGACCTTCTCAGATGTGGAACGGCAATTCTACGAGACCCACTACACGGCCTTCATCGAAAACCAGAACGAGCGTAACGCAAAGATCCGGCACGCCGAACGAAACCGCAGCATTCCCGACCTGCTGTCAGCCGCAAGACCTGCCCGGAAGAAACCATCTATCAGCTGGGAACGCTGGATGAACACGCTTCCGCAGAGGACTTGCTGAACATCGTCACCGAGTTCATTGACGAGTTCAAGTCCAAGTTTGGCGACCATGTTCATGTGCTGGACTGGGCGTTGCATCTGGATGAAAGCACTCCCCACATCCATGAGCGTCATGTGTTCGACTGTGAGAACAAGTACGGAGAGGTCGCACCCCAGCAGGAAAAGGCACTGGAAGCGATGGGCTTCGACTTGCCCGACCCGGACAAGCCCCTCAGCCGCCGCAACAACCGCAAAATCACCTTCGATGCCGCCTGTCGAAAAATGCTGTTTGAGATTGCAAAACGTCATGGGTTAGATTTGGAGGAAGAAGCGGAGTACGGCAACCGCAAATATCTGGAAAAGCAGGACTTTATCCTTGCCAAGCAGAAGGAGCAGCTTACCGCCCAGCAGAACAAGCTGGACGAATTGACCCTCAAGGTCAACGACATGGAAGCGCTGATCGATGAAGTTTCGGCTGCGGCCTACGACAAGGCGGTGGAGGTCGTGACGGACGTAGTGCGCACCGAGACCCGGAAGGAAGATATGCGGATGATCGAGGACACGAAGAAGTGGGTGCTATCCCCAGAATGCAAGGCTCCCAAAGCCACGAGGGAATATGCCGCCCACCGTTTGGATGGCGTGCTGGACAAGTTCCTCAAGACCATGCAGACCAATGCTATTCGCTTGCAGGAAAAACTCCTGAGACCGGAAATCCGGCAGAAAGGCAAGGAGCAGGTCAGGGAGAAAGCGCGGGATTCCGTTCTGCAACTGCTGAGCCGTTTGCAGGCAGAACAGGCACAAAACAAACCAGCGGCACAACTCCGCACACAGGAGGGGCACTCGGAAATCTGAACTCATCGGGAACGTTTGGGGCAGAAAGCTGGCACTTTCTGCCCCGGCACCCGGTTACAAGGAATTGGAGGTGCAAGTGAAAGAAGTTCCGATTTGGCAAAAGAGTAATCTGACCTTGGAGGAAGCGGCGGCTTACTCTGGGATCGGTATCAATAAACTGCGGTCAATGACCGATAGCGATGAATGCAAGTTCGTCCTTTGGAACGGAACCAAACGGCTGATCAAACGCCGTAAGCTGGACGAATATCTGGACAAGGCATTCTCGATCTGATGCGGTTCAAAAATTGATCGTTTGATGTTGCAGGGAGTCTTGCGTCATGGTATACTCATGGCGTAAGGCTCCTTTTCAACATTCTGTGCATGAAAAGGAGAGTTTATATGCAAAGACGTAAAGATAATAAAGGCCGTGTTTTGAAGGATGGCGAGGTCTACCGCAAGAGCGACGGGCTGTATATGTACCGTTGGACTGCGAAAAACGGAAAACGCCATACCATCTATGATGCAACCTTGGAGGGGCTGCGCGAAAAGGAAGAGAAGATCCAGCATGACTTGGCAGAAGGCATCCGCATCCCGGAGTGCAGTCTGACTCTGAACGATCTGTTTGAACTGTGGCGTAAGAACAAGGTGGGCTTGAAAGAACATACCTTCGCCAATTACGTCTATATGTACAATCGGTTCGTCCGGGATGAGATCGGCATGATGAAGCTCAGGGACATTCGCAAGTCGGATATCCGCAGCTACTACAATGGCATCGTCCGTAACGGCAAGATGGCGTTGAACACGCTGGAAACAATTCAGAATGTTCTCCATCAGGTCTTTGCGGTGGCGGTGGACGATGAGTACATCCGTGTGAATCCCACGGATGGTGTCCTGACGGCTATAAAAGCCGCCCACCAGTACGAAACGCCCAAACGCCACGCTCTGACCCTGCCCCAGCAGCAGGCGTTTCTGAATTTCATCAAGAAAACGCCGAAGTTCCAGCACTGGCTCCCGATGTTCACCTTCATGCTGGGTACCGGATGCCGCATCTCGGAAACGGTTGGCCTGTGCTGGGGTGACATCGACTTCGAGAGTGGGTTTATCACCATCCAGCACAATCTGGTGTACCATGACCACGAGGTCGGCGGCTGCTATTTCACCATGTCCACACCCAAGACTGCCGCAGGCAAGCGGGCGATTCCGATCTTGCCCGAAGTGCGGAAGGCACTGGAGCAGGAGCGCACCAACCAGCAGGAGCTGGAACTGGTATGCGAATACGAAATCGACGGAATCTCGGACTTCGTATTCCTGAACCGCTTCGGCCAGCCGCAGAATCCGCAGACGGTTAACCGTGCCATCAAGCGCATCAGCGTGGCATACAACGAAGCCGAACTGGAAAAGGCCGAAAAGGAAAAGCGGGAGCCGCAGCTGCTGCCGCCCTTCTCCTGCCATAATCTCCGGCACACGTTCTGCACCCGGCTGTGCGAAAATGAGACCAACCTGAAGATCATTCAGGACATCATGGGACACAAGGACATCAGCACTACGATGGAGATTTACGCAGAAGCCACCAAGGAAGCCAAAGCCCATTCCTTTGCAAATCTGAACGGTAAACTGGGCATTTCGGTCTGAAATCTACTACACCAACCACTACACCACTTTTACACCAAATTGCCGGTAAGTTGTGGAGAGTTGCGTAGGGTGACGTACGGGAGCAGGAAAAAGGAAGCCGCATGGATAGGCTTATAACGGAAAATAAAGCCATTTGTGAGCCTTCCTTGACCTGTCCCCACGATGAAGCCGATTGAGCAGTAAATTTCCAATTTGTAATTAGAAAAGCCTGAAACTTCTTGATGTACCGAGAGGTTTCAGGCTTTTTCTTTTGATGAATTTCCAGTAAAAACTACGCCATACGCCAATTTTACGCCAAACGATGCAGGATTTTGTGCAGAGCAAAAAGAGCGTTGTTCTAGTTTTGGTGTAAGAATCGGGCGTGTGGTGGATGGGTGTAGACCTGTAAAGGGCTGCATCACAAAGTGGATTCATGGATCTGCAAACGGACAGCCGGAACTTTTCACCACAGAAGAAGTAAATGTGAAAAACATGGAGGTTTTCTTATGAACAAACTACTTTCCTGCCGCTACAACATGGACACCAACCGGGTGGAAGCCCGGTTCGAGGATGGCACCACCGTTGCCATCGACTGCACCGCCATCGAGGACGAGTACGGCAATACTCCGACGCAGCGGGCAGAGTTGGACTGGCTGCTGTTCAACAGGCCGCTGGAGTACGCGCAGCTTGTGCTGAGTGATAAGATGGAGCATTATCTTTCCCTTGGCTGCGAACACGGCAGATTAGAGGACTAACCTTACATAGAAGCAACAACAGCCCCGCTCTGGTGAAGGAATCCAGAGCGGGGCTGTGTTGATGAAGGAGAAATGAAGGGAATATCAGGTTTTACAGATTCAGTTCGTACTGCTCCACGGTCAGGTTGACATCACTGCCGGTGGCCGCAAAGGTGATGTCCTGCGCCGACTGCGGGGTATAGATCCATGCGGTCATGGTCTGCTCGCCATCGTTGGCGAAAACTTCGATGCTGTTTTTATCCAGCAGGATGCGGAGCTTGAGTGCACCGTTCTGGCTGCGCACCTTGCAGCTGCGGCGGTGAACGATGTCGGCACGGGAACCGGCATAGCTGCGATCCAGCGTCAGCTCGGAAGTGTATGGATCGTAGGTCAGGCTGGTGTGATGGTCTGCATCGGCGGCCAGCTTCAGGGTGAAGGAGCGGTATTCGCCGGGCTGCACCGTGACGGTCAGGTCGGCCACACGGCCTTTGATGCCTTCCAGAGAAGTTTCGTTTTGCACCGTCACATTTTCGTGGAAGATGCGCTTGCCGTGGACGGCATCCAGCTCCCGCACCGGGGCCTGAACAATGCGCCCGTCCTTGATGTGCAGTTCGCGCGGGCAGATGGTCTGTCCGAACCACTTGCAGCCCTGAGGCTTATCCTCGGTGTCCGACCAGGTCTGCAGCCATGCGGTCATGATCCGGCGGCCATCCGGGGCAAGGGTGGTCTGGGTGGCGTAGAAGTCGATGCCGCCGTCCATCAGCTGCACGTTTTCCTTGGTGAAGGTGTGGGTGGCTTCGTCGTAGCTGCCGATGAAGGCAATCACGTTGTGACCGTTGTGGAACTCGCCCTTGGGCAGCATCTCCATGGGGCCGAGCATCAAGACCTGCTTGCCGTCCAGTGGGAAGAAGTCCGGGCACTCCCACATTTTGCCGTACTGATTGTTGCAGCGTTCCAGCACCGTGACAAAGTGCCAGTCGAAGCCGTCCTTGCTCTGGAACAGTGCCGCTGCGCCGCTGCCGTCCTCGGTCAGGCAGACGGTGACGGCGGAGTAGGTGCCATCGGCCTCACGCCAGATCTTGGGGTCCCGGAAATCGAACCTGCTGAAGCCTTCCGGCAGGTCTTTCTGGGTCAGCACCGGGTTGCAGGCAGGCTTTTCGTAGTCGAGACCGTCACCGATGGCAATGCTCTGGGTCTGGATATCCCGCATCTCCCCATTGGGCTGCTTTTCTGCCACCACGCTGGTGTACATCAGCAGCTGCCTGCCGTCGTCCATCTCGGTGGCAGAGCCGGAGAAACAGCCGGGGCCATTGTCTGCCGGGGAATCCGGTGCGAGCGCGCAGGGCAGATACTCCCAGTGCAGCAGGTCGGTGCTGACCGCGTGCCCCCAGTGCATGGGGCCCCAGTGGGTCGCATAGGGATTGTACTGATAAAACTGATGATACTGCCCCTTATAATAGGAGAAGCCGTTGGGGTCGTTGAGCCAGCCCACATAGGGGGTCATGTGGTAGACAGGGCGTTCCGCCGGGGAAATGGCAGCGCCGTGCTCGGCTTCGTAGGCACGAGCTTTGTTCAAAATTTCACTTGGCATCGCGGATGCCTCCTTGCGTCTTAGAATCAGGCGTTAGCCTTGTAGCGGTCGTATGCGCCCTGGTAAGCTGCCAGCAGCTTATCCATGCCGCAGCTATTGGTCAGGGTGTCCAGATAGGCTGCCCACTCGCTGTCGGAGGGGCCACCGTCCTTCAGCCACAGACCTTCCTGCTCAGAGACTGCATTCTCAAAATCTGCACGGTAGCGGTCAATGGTGTCCAGTTCCTCGCTGGTGAACACGCAGTCGATGGGGTAGGTGGTGGCGTCGTCCACAAAGGGCATCCAGTAGTTCTCAAGGTCGGTAAGACGCTCGATGGCACGGTCCTCCATGTAGAAGTACTCGTCGTAGTACTCGCTGAGAATCAGCTTGGGACCCCAGACCTCGTAGGTAGACTTCAACTCACCGGCACCCTTGTTGTACTTTGCCTTGGCCTCCTCCTCGGTGATGGACTTCCACTTGCCGTTGGCGTCCTGCTCGGTGAAGAACACGCCAATGGGGCCGTACTGCAGCTGCATCACGGTCTCGCCGTCATACCACTGGTCAAAGAACTTCAGCAGGTTGGCAGGGCTCTGGCACTTGTTGGTCACATTCAGGTTGCCACTGTTGGTACCGCCGCCGGTACGTACGGTGACGTTGTGGGTGCCGTCCGGGCCGTCCAGCACGGGCAGGAACACATAGTCCTTGGCGTAATCGCCCATCAGTTCCTCGATGTACCACCAGGTGGAAACGCCCAGATAGCCCTGTGCGCCCTTAGCCAGCAGCTGGTTGGCATCCTGACTGAACATCTCCACGTCCATCAGACCCTCGGCGTACCAGTCGTGGAAGTAGGTGACCGCCTTGCGGTAGTTGTCCTCGGCGCAGACAAAGCGGCACTTGCCGTCCTTCTGCAGAACCAGATCGTTGCACACATCGTTAGGCCAGTTGGTGAAGCCGAAGCCTGCGTAGAAGATGTTCTGACCCCAGCACCACTCGTCAAAGCCGGTGGACATGGGGATGGTGCTGCCGGGTGCATTACCGTAGACCTTGGCAGACATATCGTTGTCCTTGAAGGCCTTCAGGGCGGTGTGCAGCTCGTCCAGCGTGGTGGGCACTGCCAGCCCCAGCTCGTCCAGCCAGCGCTTGTTGATCATGGAGAACTGCGGAATGGTGAAGATGCTGTAATCCTCGTCGTCACCGATACCGGCAGTGCCCATCTGCTCGGCAGCGGGCAGACCGTAGATGCAGCCGTCGCTCATGGTGATAGCGGCGCGGATGTTGGGGTGCTCGTCCAGGATCTTGGTCAGGTTGGGCATGATCTCGGCGTTGATATAGGGGGTCAGGTCCAGGAAGGTGCCGTCTGCACCGTAGTTGGCGATATCGTAGTTGGAGAAGCCCACACCCATAAAGGCATCCGGCAGCTGGTCGCCTGCAATGCGGATGTTCACCTGCTCGCTGAGGGAGTCGCTCATGGTCTCGTAGTTGAGTTTAACGCCCACGTTATCTGCCAGCTTCTTCAGCACCTCGTTGTCGTTGTAGCCGGGGCTCAGGGCAGACTGACCGCCCACGATGTCAAAGCTGGTCTGGTCGGTGTTGGAGGGGTCCGGTCCAGCGGCCTTTTTGCTGCCGCCGCAGGCAGACAGTGCCACGGCAGAACCGGCAACGGCGCAAACCTTCAGGAAATTGCGGCGAGAGATCATCTTTTTCATGGTTGTTCTCCTTTTCTGTAATGTTATATCAGATTCTTTTCGTTTTCTGGAATGGGCAGCGGCTTCAGTGCCCTCTTGCGGTGCTCTGCATCCGCTTCGTGCCTTGGGTGGCACTCGCGTCTTGCAGGCTGCGGTCGAAATTTTAGCCTTTCACGGCACCTGCCATGAAGCCTTTTTCAAAATACTTCTGTACAAAGGGGTAAACGATCAGCATGGGGGCAGCTGCCACGATGATGGAAGCAAACTTGATCATTTCGGTCAGCTTATTCAGTTCTGCAAAGCCGCCCGCTACCATGGAGGATTGGCTGGCACTGGTGGAGCTCTTGATCAGGATATTGCGCAGCACCAGCGGCAGCGGAGCCTGATCGGCTCTCAGGTAGATCAGAGCGGTGAACCAGTCGTTCCAGTAGGCCACCATGCTGTACACCACCATAACTGCCATGATGGAACGGCTCAGGGGAATGACCATCTTTACAAAGACGGTCCACTTGGAGGCACCGTCGATCTCGGCGGCTTCCAGCAGTTCTCTGGGAATGTTGTTCTCGAAGAAGTTGCGGACGATGATCACGTTGCCCACAGCCACCACACCGGGCAGGAACAGCGCCCACATACTGCCCAGCAGACCGGTCTGCTTGACGATGAGGTAGGTAGGCACCAGACCGCCGCCGAAATACATGGTGATGACGAAGAACAGGCTGATGTACTTGCGCCCGGGCAGATCCTTCACGCTCAGCGGGTAAGCCACAAGATAGATCATGACCACCGAGTAGATGGTGCCGATGACAGTGTACTTGATGCTGTTCAAAAAACCGGAGAACAGCGCACTGTCTGCAAACACAGCCTGATAGCCCTTCAGGGTGAACTGGCTGGGCAGCAGGAAGGTCTTGCCGGCGTACACATCGTAGGGATCCGAGAAGGATGCCACCAGAACGTAGTACAGCGGGTAAGCCACAATGAGCATGACGGCGGCGCAGATGACCACCAGAACGATGTCGCTGACCTTATCGGACAGACCGCCGGGCTTCTTTTGACGGGATGCTGCAATGTTTTTTGCCATAACGGTTCGCCCCCTTTACACAAAGCTGACGTCTGCCGCCTTCTTGGCGATGCGGTTGACGATGATAAGCAGGATGATGTTGACCACCGTGTTGAACAGACCCACAGCGGTGGAATAGCTGTACTTGGCGTTGATGATGCCCTGTTCATAGACGTACACGGCGATGATATCACTGGTAGCCTTGTTCAGCTCGGTCTGCAGCAGCAGCACCTTTTCAAAGCCCACGTTCATCAGGTTGCCTACACTCATAATGAGCTGCAAAACGATCATGGGTACCAGCTCCGGAATATCAATGTGCAGGATGCGCTGGAACATGGAAGCGCCGTCGATCTTGGCTGCTTCGTACAGGCTGGTATCCACAGCAGCCAGACAAGCCATATAAATGATGGTACCCCATCCGGCTTCCTGCCAGATGCCGGAGGCCACATAGATGGTGCGGAAGGCGGTGCTCTCCGAAAGGAAATCCACGCTGGTGCCGAGGATCAGGTTCAGCAGACCGCCCGACGGACTGAGGAAGATCTTGATCATACCGCAGATGACCATGGTAGAGATGAAGTGCGGCGCATACAGCACCGTCTGCACCACCCGCTTGAACTTTGCAAAGCGCAGCTGGTTGATGCACAGGGACAGGATGATGGGGATGGGGAAACTCCACAGCAGGCTGTACAGGCTCAGCAGCACGGTGTTTTTGATCATGCGCACACAGTTGGGTGCGGTGAAGAACCGTTCAAACCAGTACAGGCCGACCCACTCGCTGCCGGTGATGCCGCGGCTTGCCTTGAAATCGCGGAAGGCGATCTGGATGCCGTACATGGGCCAGTACTTATAAACGATGGTCAGCACCACCGGGATCAGCAGCATCACATAGAGCTGCCAGTTTTCCCGCAGCCGTTGGCTGAGGCTTTTGCGGTGGACCGGGATAGCGTCCAGCTGACGTGCAGCAGCTGGCGAGGTCTGCGTCATAAAAACTCCTCCTTCTGTTTTTACGCTGCCCACAGACCCGTGGGCGGGGTTCCCTGCCGTTCGGGGATCGTTTTTGCCGTTTCTCGTGAAACGTTACACGGCTTGCAACACAAAGATAGCACGCCAGCGTTTTTGTGTCAACAGGATTTTACGCAAAAAACGCCTTGTATCCATGTTTTCAATGTTTTGCACACTCGGAGTAGGATGTTTTTGTGCAAATTGCAGCATTGTGCAGCCGTGAAACGGTTCATGAAATTTCACGAAAAAAGCCTTTACATTCTGGAAAAACCATGCTATACTGAAGCTGCAAGAACCTCAGAGTTAGCAGGAATACAGCAAAATTTCCTTTGATATATATCCACTTGAAATAGAAACGTTTCACGAACAAAGGAGTGGCCCGCATGGCAAAACAGAACACCGCCCCTACTATGAAGGATGTGGCCAAGGAGGCAGGAGTCTCTCTGGGCACTGTATCCAAGGTCATCAACGGCATCCCGGTGGGCGAGGAATACCGCAAAAAGGTGGAGCAGGCCATCAAGGAACTGGACTACCACCTGAACGCCTATGCGCGCGGCCTGAAAAGCAACCGCACCAATACCATCGCCGTCATCCTGCCCACCATCGCACATCCCTATTTCGGCCTGATCGCTCATTGCATCAACAGCTCGCTGCAAAAGCGCGGCTACCGGATGCTGCTCTGCGATACCGACTATGACAATGAAAAAGAGCAGGAAATGATCCGCATGGCCGAGCAGAACAAGGTGGACGGCATCATTGCCCTGACCTATGACCCGAAGCTGGAAGTACCCTCGGAGATCAACTCCGTCTCCATCGACCGGTATCTCGGCACCAACATCCCCTGCGTGGCATCAGATAACTACGCAGGCGGGCGGCTGGCCGCCGAAAAGCTGATGGAAAACGGCTGCAGGAAGCTCGCCTTCCTGCGCGTCGGTTCCAGCATCGTGGGCGAGACCAACAAACGCAAGGACGGCTTTGTGGCCGCCTGTGAAGCCGCAGGCGTTCCTTATGAAATAAAGAATCTGGAAGATGCGCGGGACGGCACCGTCTTTGACCCCATGGCCGAGTTCGCGGTGTTCCTGGACGATCATCTGCAGGACGGCGTGTTGGAGTTTGACGGCATCTTCTGCGTGACCGACCGTCTGGCCTACCAGATTGTTCAGCTGCTGCGTCTCATGGGGTTTCGGGTGCCCGAGGACGTGCAGGTCATCGGCTTTGACGGGCTGCGCACCTTCGGCGACATGGATTATTACTGTTCCACCATCGTTCAGCCCGTGGACGCCATCGCAGAGACCTGCGTGGAAGTCGTGCTGAACGAGAACCGCGCCAATACCCCCTCCCTGCTGTGCCTGCCGGTCAGCTATGCTTACGGCGGCACCACCAAGGCATGACCGCCCCGGAAAAAGGCCGGTGGTACTGGGCAAAAAACTGGCTGCATTACCACTGGGTCTATCTCGTCATCGCAGCCCTGGTGCTTTGGGTCGGCATCAGCTGGCTGGCCAACGCCCTGCACTGGGGCGAGACCCTGCCGGACTATCAGATCGCCTATGTGGGCAAAAGTTCTCTGCCGGAGGATACCGCCCATGCCATTGAAGCAGCCTTTGCACAGTACGGCGAGGATCTGAACGGCGATGGCGTTGTCTGCGTCAGGCTCAACCAGTACGTCAGCGACACAGAGGACGTGGAAAACGCCTCGACCTATGCACTGGCGGCGCAGATGCAGTTTCTTTCCGACATGAACGCTGAGGACAGCTATTTCCTGCTGTTGGACGACCCGGCGCATTTTCAACTGGACTATCAGGCACTGGCAAACTGGGACGGCACCCCGCCGGGCGACAACGACTATACCGCCACCGGAAAGACCGTGCCTTGGGCAGACTGCCCGGTGCTGGCCGGATACGACCTTGGAACGTATCAGACCACCGTGTTGGGAACCACCGTTACTGGCAGCAGCGCAGAACTGGTAAACGGATTATTTTTAGGCCGCAGGGCCTTTTATGAAGAGCCCACGAACGAAAAAGCCGCTCATGCCCGGGAAGGAGCACAGCGGCTATGGAAGATTCTGACGGAAGGAGCAACTCCATGAAACGGAAATGGTTGTGTGTTGTAGCACTGGCGCTGGCGGCAGTGCTCTGTACCGGCTGCGGTGTGAAGGATGAAGATTTGAAAAGCGACCCGCTGGTAAATGCGGATGGCACCGCCCCGGTGGGCAAAACACTGGTTGCCCCTGCTCCGCCGGAGGGCTTTACCCTGCTGGACAACAAAGACATCCTTGCAGCCAACGGTCTGTACTATGCTTCCTGGGTCAGCGGAGACCCCCAGCCCTACGAAAACAGCGAGGGGAAAACCGTAGACCTCTACGATGCCCAGCTCACGCTTGTCGTGCAGGAAAACAAGACGGAGGACAAAGCCGCCTCTGCGGTAGAGGGCTGGCAGACGCTGGCACAGCAGAACTACGATATTTCCGACACACAGACCCTGACTGCCGCCGGGCAGGAATATACGGTCATTCAGTTCACCTATCAGGATGAAAGCAATCCGTATGCGTCCGGCGTTGCGGCCTTCGCACAGCGCGGCACAAGTGCAATCGAGTGGGAACTTTCCTGTCAGGACAGTTATTCCGGCGATGCGCTGAAAGTCCTGACCGATTTTCTGAACAGCTGTACTTATTAAAGGAGGGCTTTCCATGGGACTGTTTTTTCCGAGTGACCCCATCGTCCACGGCCAGCGCGCTAAGGGTCTGCCCCGTTATCAGGAACTTCTGGAACGCGACTGGAAAAGTTTCCTCTTCGCCGACTTCGTGACGCTGGGCCTGTGCATCCCGTATGGTCTGGGCGTGGGCTACGCGCTGCTTTCTTCCAGCCTACTGGTGCTGCTCCCGGTCTGCATTCTGGGCGGGCTTCTGGTCGGCCCGGCGATCTCCGGCATGATGGATGCGTTGTTCCGCAGCTACCGGGATGCACCCCGCGGCTGGTGGGAAAATTACTGCAAGGGCATGAAGCAAAACTGGAAAGCATCCCTTCTGCCCGGCATCGTATTCTGCCTTGCGCTGGGCATCGAGCTGTTCTTCGGCATGGTGCTGTTCTCTGCGGAACAGCTGCCGGGCATCGGGACACTGGCCGTTTTCTTTGTCGGACTGCTGTTGCTGCTGATGCTGTTCACCGCCTTTTGGCCGCAAGTGGTATTGTTTGAAGAAAGCAACCTTCACCGCCTGCAAAATGCCGTGCTGTTCTGCCTGAAATACGGCAAGCACGTTCTGGGTGCAGCCGCACTTCAACTGGCATGGTGGCTGCTGTTTGTGTTGTTTTTGCCGTGGACGGGCTTTCTGGTGCCCTTCCTCGGTGTGTGGTTTATCTGGTTCGTCTGCTTCTTTTTGCTGTACAACGATTTCAATGCCGCCTATGGCATTGAAGAAAAGATCAGCCAACAGTTCCCGGAGCAGACACCCCGCTACGATGAATGATAAGGAGAAGGACTCATGGACATTTTAACGATTGGTGAAGTTTTGATCGACCTGACCCAGACCGGCAAGGATGAACGCGGCATCCCGCAGTTCGCAGCAAATCCCGGCGGTGCACCGGCAAATCTGGCGGTGGCAGCCGCCCGGCTGGGCGCACAGACCGCCTTTATCGGCAAGGTGGGGGCGGATGCCTTTGGCCGCTACCTGAAAGAGGTTCTGGCAGAGAACAAGGTGGACGTTTCCGGCATGGCGGTGGATACAGACCACCCCACCACCATGGCTGTTGTTTCGGTGGATGCCACCGGTGAGCGGGATTTCAGCTTCTACCGCAGTGCCAATGCCGATGTGATGCTGTGCAAAGAGGACATTTCGGAGGGTGCTCTGAAAGCTGCCAAAATCGTCCACTTTGGTTCTGTCAGCCTGACCGCTGACCCCTCCCGTACCGCCACGCTGGACGCTGCCGCCCGTGCCAAAAAGCTGGGTGCTGTCATTACTTATGACCCCAATTACCGTGCAAACCTCTGGAAAAACAAAGAGGAAGCCATTGCCCAGATGAAAGCTCCCCTGCCGCTGGTGGATATTCTGAAAGTGTCCGATGAAGAACTTCCCCTGCTCACCGGCACGACCGACTGCGAGAGCGGCACGGCACAGCTGGCACAGAACGGCATCAAGCTGATTTTCGTTACCCTCGGCCCGGACGGTGTGTTCTATCGCTTTGGCGAAAAGACCGGTCATGTGGCGGGCGTTCCCTGCAAGGTAGGCGACACCAACGGCGCAGGGGATACCTTCTTTGGGGCTGCTCTGTCCAAACTCTGCAAGGAGGAGCTGGACACCCTGACGGTGGAAAAGCTGGAAAGCATTCTGGCCTTTGCCAACAAAGCCGCCAGCATCACCACCAGCCGCCACGGTGCGATTCCCGCCATGCCGACGCTGGCGGAAGTGGAGGGCTGACCAATGGCACAGGATTTTTCTGCCCGCCTTGCCAAGCACAAGGACGAACTGGAATGGCTGTTCATGGAGCTGTACCACAACCGGGAAGGGCTGGAAGTTCTGGAGCGGGAGATGGCAGAAGCCTACAACGCCCGCAGCGCTGAGCTGAAAGCACTGGACAAAGCCCGCACCGCCGACCCGGAGTGGTACAAGCGGGGCAATATGTTCGGCATGACCATGTACACCGACCTCTTTGCCGGAAATCTGAAAGAACTGGCAAAGAAACTGCCCTACCTCAAGGAGCAGAAGCTGACCTATCTGCACCTGATGCCCCTGCTGCAGATGCCCCACCCCCACAATGACGGCGGCTATGCGGTGGAGGATTTCGACACCGTAGACCCTGCCCTTGGCACCAACAAAGACCTCGAAAACCTGACCCGTGAACTGCGCAAAGCCGGCATCAGCCTGTGTCTGGATTTCGTGATGAACCACACCGCCAGCACCCACCGCTGGGCGATGGCGGCAAAGGCAGGCGACCCGTGGTTTCAGGCGTATTACCACCTCTACGAGGACCGCACCATCCCCGACCAGTACGAGCAGACCGTTCCGCAGGTGTTCCCCAACACTGCGCCCGGCAACTTTACATGGTGTGAGGAGATGCACAAGTGGGTGCTGACCACCTTCCACGACTACCAGTGGGATCTGAACTATGCCAACCCGGCGGTGTTCGTGGACATGACAAAGAGCATCCTGCACCTTGCAAATCTGGGCGTGGAAGTGTTCCGCATCGATGCCGTGCCTTATATCTGGAAACAGCTGGGCACCACCTGCCGCAATCTGCCGCAGGTGCACACCATCGTGCGGATGCTCCGCATGGTGCTGGAATGCGTCTGCCCCGCGGTCATCCTCAAGGGCGAGGTGGTCATGGCTCCCAAGGAGCTTGCGGCCTATTTCGGCACGCCGGAAAAACCGGAATGCCACATGCTCTACAACGTATCCACGATGGTCAACCTATGGAGCGCCCTTGCCAGCCGGGACACCCGGCTGCTGAAAGCCCAACTGGATGCCCTCCACGCCCTGCCGGACAACTGCTGGTTCGTGAACTATCTGCGCTGCCACGATGACATCGGCTGGGGTCTGGACGAAGCGGTGGAAAAC
The DNA here is from genome assembly GCF_023347295.1 of Faecalibacterium sp. I3-3-33. Classification (NCBI taxonomy): domain Bacteria; kingdom Bacillati; phylum Bacillota; class Clostridia; order Eubacteriales; family Oscillospiraceae; genus Faecalibacterium; species Faecalibacterium sp. I3-3-33. The sequence continues at coordinate 2,429,301 of NZ_CP094469.1, read as the reverse complement.
CGGCTGGGCATCGACCCACAGAAACACAAGGAATATCTGTACCATTTCTATGAGGGCAATTTCCCCGGCAGCTGGGCAAAGGGCGAGCTGTACAACTACGACCCCGCCACCGGCGATGCCCGGAGCTGCGGCACCACCGCCAGCCTGTGCGGCGTGGAGCAGGCACTGGAAAAGGACGATAAAACCGCACTGGACTATGCGGTGAAGCGTGACCTTTTGCTGCACACTGCTATGGCATTCTTGCAGGGCTTCCCCATGCTGAACTGCGGAGATGAGATCGCACAACTCAACGGCTGGGATTACAAAAACGACCCCGACCGTGTGGAGGACAGCCGCAATTTGCATCGCAGCAAATTCAACTGGGAGGACGCAAAGCAGCGCACCCAAAAAGGCACGCTGCAAAACCAGCTGTGGCAGGGCATGGATCAGCTGCGCCAAATGCGTGCAGACCCCTGCTTTGCCCCGGATGCGTGGGTAACAACTTGGGACAGCCACAACCCCGGTGTGCTGGCGCTGGTACGCAAGCGCGGCGAGGAAACGCTGGTGGGACTGTTCAACTTTACCGAGTACCCGGCAGGCGCCAGTCTGGACGCTCTGGGTGGCGAGTATCACACCCCGGAGGGCACTTCCGTCTGGCTGGCGGATGTGGAACTGGAACCCTATCAGGCGCTGCTGGTAAAAAACAAATAAGTAAAATGGGTCATCCGGCTCTCTCTTTTCGCCAAAGTTTTCATTGTCTTTTCTTGCACACTGCCGAAAGTGGCGTGTTTTCAAAACTTTTTGTTGACACGGCTCGATTTTTGTGGTAATCTATTCCAACAATTTAATATAACATATTTTACTTAGAGTTCCAGCTCGGCTCCCAAAGGAGCCGGAGCAAGTTTTTAACTTTCTGATCGCTACATAGCAAACCCGAACCAAGGCTATCCCGGAAGGGATGGTCAGGTTCAGGTTGTTGTGTGGCGATTTTTTATTGCCAAATCCAGCACCGCACCTTGAAAACAGAAAGACCGTCTGCATGGGATACACGGCGATGACCCCGCAAGGGAGAGCCGGGAAACGCCGCCGGAAGGGGGCAGGAAAGCCATGCAGGGAGAACGGCGCACCCAATATCAACTGGTCAAAATGGCCAGTTGATGTGGTGAATGACGCAAAACGTCATTCACCAGAATAACCTTCTGCGTTACGGCTGACCCCATGTGGACATTTTGACCACATGGGGTGAATTGCCGCAGCTTGAATCAATGTAGACAATTTGTCCACATTGACTCTGTCCGTGTTACAGCTGACCTCGACTTGACATTTTGTCAAGCCACGGTGAAATCCGGTAAGTGCTGCTTTTCAGTACTTACCAAATGACCGTAACACGGTCGCTCTGTGGTGGGTTACGAAAACCGTAACTCACCACTTGGAAGTGGTAAATGGACAAATTGTCCACTTACCACCCAGCTATAACGCACAGATTTTAGTTGGTGATCATTTTTGATCACCAACCAGACAATCGTAACGCTTTATTGTGCGAAAGTGGCTGTTACCATTTTGATAACCGCCACGCATCTGTAACGTTTGGGCAAATAATGCTTTTCATTATCCACCACACACCCGTAACAACCAAAGGAGGATTTCTATGACAACAGAACAATGGGAACGCGAAAATCAGGACACTCTGATGGAATATTTCATTGATGGCGACCCCAGTGTGCGCAGAATCCAGTGTGAATACTGCCGCAAGGTCATCTACACCCAGACCCGAAACCGCAAATATTGCAGCTTTCAGACCTGCGGCCACAAGATGTTGAATCTGCGGAAAAGCCTTAAAAAGCGTGCCGAACGTGGAACGTACACCTGCGCTTGCTGCGGGGAGCAGTTCTTACCGATCCGGGCAGATGCCAGATATTGCAGCAATGCCTGTCGGCAGAAAGGCTACCGCCAGCGTAAAGCGAATGCTGCTTCTATCCTGTAAAGTGGTGCTTCCCATTTTGGGAAGTACCACTTTACCGTAACGCCTAATCGCTTACTCCCAAATCCCCACAGTGGGAATTTGGACTGTCATCTGAAATCAAGTTCCGCTTTCCGTAACTTGATTTTAGCCGTAACGAAGCCACCGGAGTTATCATTTTGAGAACTTCGGTTTTATCTGTAACACGTCACCCCCACTCCGTAAAAATCAGGTGATCAAAATGAGCACTTGATTCTACCTGTAACGCCTCAAGGTCGTTGAAAATCAGGTTGCCAAGATGACAACCTGATTCTGACCGTAACAGAATCAGTGGGTCAAAATAGCCCACTGAAAAAGCCGGACGAGCTGCGGGCAGGGATTCGCAAATCTGTGCCTGTCAGCTTGCCCGGAGCAAGAGTGCAGAGGTGCGGGTCGCCAGTGGCGACTTCAAAAGGCCGCAGGCATTTTGAAGCACCGACCGAGCCGACAGGCGAGACCGCAGCCCTGTGAAGGGAGTCAAGGGGGAACGCCTTGCCCAGTGATATGATGCTGTGCGTCATATCCTACTGGGTATTATCTGGCGCAAAACAGCGGCAGATCCAGCAGCTCCGCTGCTGCGCTTTCCCCGCCAAGCTGTTGAAACGGAGGGATGTCTATCTGAAATTAACACGACACAACGGACGAGCCGGAACCCACGGCACTTACAACCCCAAGCACAACGACCGCAGTTTCAACCTTGCCAACAGTGAGCACATCGACCCTGAACGAGCCAAGGGCAACATCTACTGGGACTGCTTCCACGGTTTCCGCTCGGCTCTCGCTCCACCCAACCCAGATGATCTGGCGGCGACCTTCTCGGATGTGGAACGGCAATTCTACGAGAGCCGGTACACGGCTTTCGTTGAAAGCCAGAACGAGCGCAACGCCAAAATCCGGCACACGGAGCGCAACCGCTCCATTACTGACCTGTTGTCCAGCCGTAAGACCTGTCCGGAAGAGACGATCTACCAACTTGGAACGCTGGATGAACACGCTTCGGCAGAGGACTTGCTGAACATCGTCACGGAGTTCATTGACGAGTTCAAGGGCAAATTTGGCGAACACGTTCATGTGCTGGACTGGGCACTGCATCTGGATGAAAGCACGCCCCACATCCATGAGCGCCATGTGTTCGACTGTGAGAACAAGTACGGCGAGGTAGCTCCCCAGCAGGAAAAGGCGTTGGAAGCACTGGGCTTTGAACTGCCCGACCCGGACAAGACCCTCAGCCGCAGGAATAACCGCAAGATCACCTTTGATGCCGCCTGCCGGAAAATGCTGTTCGAGATTGCAAAACGGCATGGGCTGGATCTGGAGGAAGAAGCAGAGTACGGCAACCGCAAGTATCTCGAAAAGCAGGATTTTATCCTTGCCAAGCAAAAGGAGCAGCTTGCCGCCCAGCAGGACAGGCTGGACGAGCTGACCCTGAAAGTTTCGGATATGGAGACCTTGCTGGAAGATGTTTCGGCTGCGGCCTACGACAAGGCAGTGGAGGTCGTGACGGACGTAGTGCGCACCGAGACCCGGAAGGAAGATATGCGGATGATCGAGGACACGAAAAAGTGGGTGTTATCGCCGGAGCGCAAAGCACCACAGGCTACACGGGAGTACACCGCCAAGCATCTGGACGGTGTTCTGAACAAGTTTCTCAAGACGATGCAGACCGCTTCTGCCCGTTTGCAGAAGGCTCTGCTGAAGCCGGAAGTCCGGCAGAAAGGCAAAGAGCAGGTCAAGGAAAAGGCACGGGATTCGGTGTTGCAACTGCTGAACCGTTTGCAGGCAGAACAGGCACAACGGAAGCCATCTGCGCCGCCTACCGCCGAAAAGCCAGATAATTGTTTTCAATAATAGTACGAGGTGATGTTTATTGAGCAAAGAAGTCAACGAAGAACGCACTCCCCGAACCGTTGCGGACGTGAAAGAAATGCTCACCAAGCACTCCAACGGAGAGATCCAGCGAACGATTCAGAACTGCATCACGATTTTGCAGAACGACCATGTGCTTGCTGATGCCATCCGGCTGAACCTGTTGAGCGAGCGCATCGACATTGTAAAGCCTGTAGGTTGGCCCCGCTCCGGCAAGACCCTGAACGATACCGACATGAAGTATATTCTGCGCCGAATGGAAAAATACGGCATCTCCAGCGAAAAGAAAATCGAATCTGCTATCCGCATCGTTGCCAACGAGAACCGCTATCATCCCACCCGGGACTATCTGAACAGTCTGAAATGGGATGGAACAGAGCGGATAGCCCACGTCCTACACCATTTTCTCGGTGCTGCGGAGGACGAGTACACTTGCGAAGCCATGAAGATCTTCCTGCTGGGAGCCATCAAGCGGGTATTCCAGCCGGGATGCAAATTTGAGACCATGCTCTGTCTGGTGGGCGGTCAGGGAGCGGGAAAGTCCAGCTTTTTTCGTCTGCTGGCGGTCAAAGACGAGTGGTTCTCGGACGACCTGCGGCGGCTGGACGATGACAACGTGTACCGCAAACTGCAAGGTCACTGGATCATTGAAATGTCAGAGATGATCGCCACCGCCAACGCCAAGAGCATTGAGGAAATCAAGAGCTTTCTCAGCAAGCAGAAGGAAACCTATAAAATCCCCTACGAGACCCATCCTGCCGACCGTCTGCGCCAGTGCGTCTTTGCTGGTACGACAAATCGGCAGGATTTTTTGCCCCGTGACCGCACGGGCAACCGTCGATTCATTCCCATTCCGGTTGATGCGGAACTGGCCGAAGTTCACATTCTGGACAAAGAGGAGGAATCCCGTGCCTATATCGACCAGCTCTGGGCAGAAGCTATGACCATCTACAACAGCGGAGACTATAAGCTGGCGTTCAGCCCTGCCATGCAGGAAACGCTGCAAGCCCATCAGCAGGACTTCATGCAGGAAGATGCACAGGCTGGCATGATCTATGCCTTTCTGGAAGACTACACGGGTGATCGGGTGTGTTCCAAGCAGCTCTATGCGGAGGCGCTGGGCAACACCAACATCCCGGCAGAGTGGGAAACCCGTGCTATCTGCGAGATCATGAACACGGGCATTTCGCGCGGCGATATCCAAGGCTGGCAGGCGCACAAGACCGCCAAGCGTTACCCGAAGTACGGCGTTCAGAAAGGCTGGGAGCGCGTAACCAGCCCCGAAACCGGGGCTGAAAATTTCTCCGAAATAACGGATGCGGAAGCCAAGCAACTGGGCTTTCCCTTCTGATGGACAGCGGTTACACGGTCAGTTACAGATTCGGTTACGCAGCAGTTACAGCGCAAAAGCCGCATGATTGCTGCGTTTTCCGCTTTCTGTAACCATGTAACCTTAAAAAGATAATAAAAAGTATAAAGTCCACCGAATGTCCTGCGTACAGAAAAAGAGAGTTTTCCTGCCCGGTTACAGGCGTTCGGTTACAAGGAATTGGAGGTCTGCCTATGAAAGATGTCCCGATTTGGGAAAAGAGCAATCTGACGCTGGAAGAAGCTGCGGCTTATTCCGGCATTGGCATCAACAAGCTGCGTTCATTATCGGATAACGAACATTGCCAGTTCGTGTTGTGGGTGGGTTCCAAGCGGCTCATCAAGCGGCGCAAGCTGGATGAATATACGGAGCGAATGTACTCGCTTTGAAAATGTCCCGGATATTTTTCAAAACGTCTTGCAGAGAATGGCGTATCTGTGGTACTATGAACACAGAACAACGCTCTTTTCTGTACCGCAATGTAGAAAGGAGCGACGCTCATGGCAACAACTCAGAATACGAAACGCAAAGACAAGGCGCGTGTGGTTCTCCGCAAAGGGGAATCCCAGCGCAAAGATGGCAAGTACGATTTCCGTTGGACTTCCCCGGATGGCAAGCGGCATTCTATTTATGCCGCGACCTTAGAGGAACTTCGGGAAAAGGAAAACGACATTCAGCGAGATTCGCTGGAAGGCATCAAGGCAGAAGCACGGTACGTCACCCTGAACGATGTGTTCACCCTGTGGGCAAAGGTCAAGCGTGGTCTGAAGGACAACACCTTTCAGAATTATCTGTACCTTTATCGGCAGTTCGTGGAGCCGGATTTCGGCAAATCGAAGGTGTCTGCGCTCAAGAAGTCGGACGTGAAGCAGTTCTACAACACGTTGGCGGATGAGCGGGGCTTGCAGATCTCTACGATTGACAGCGTACACACGGTTTTGCATCAGGTGCTGGACATGGCGGTGGATGACTGCTATCTGCGGAGCAACCCTTCGGACAATGTTCTGCGGGAGCTGAAAAAGGCACACCAGTTTGAAACCAACCGCCGCAAGGCACTGACCGTGGCAGAGCAGAATCTGCTGCTGTCCTACCTCTCCAAAACGCCGAAGTACCAGCACTGGTATCCGATTTTCGCGGTCATGCTGGGAACTGGTTTGCGCGTAGGAGAAGCCACTGGTCTGCGCTGGTGCGATGTGGATTTTGAGGAAGGGACGATCTCCGTCAATCACACGCTGGTCAACTACGACCACCGTGAGAACAACGGCGGCAAGAAGGGCTGCTACTTCAACTGCCACTCGCCCAAAACAAAGGCCGGGGTCCGCACTGTTCCGATGATGGACTTCGTGAAAGAAGCCTTTGAAAAGGAACGTGCCTATCAGGAAGAAGCAGAGATCCATTGCACGGTAACGGTGGATGGCTATACGGACTTCATCTTCATCAATCGTTTTGGTGAATGTCAGCATCAGGGAACGCTGAATAAAGCGATCCGCCGCATCATCCGCGACTGCAACGATGAAGTTCTTGCCAAAGACCCGGACAGTACCGTTCTTCTGCCGCGTTTCAGTTGTCATACCCTGCGGCATACGTTCACGACCCGGATGTGCGAAGCGGGCGTGAACATCAAGGTGATTCAGGATGCGTTGGGACACTCGGATATTTCCACCACTTTGAACATCTATGCAGATGTGACCAAGGAACTGCGGAAGTCTGAATTTGAAAACCTTGACCGCCAGTTCGCGCAGTGGAAAGACCCTGAAGAATAAAAATAAAGCGTACGCCAAATACGCCATACGCCATTTACGCCAATTCATACGCCAAACGATACAGTTCGGATAAAGGCTTGTGTAGAGATGTAAATGGAAGGGTAAAAATCAACCCTTGCGGTGTAGAGTAATATCAAGAAATAAAGGCTTATAACTGTTCGTCGATGACATCCCCACGATGAAGCCCATTGAGCAGTAAAATACAAAATTAAGGCGCAGATACGATGAAATTTTGAACGAATTTCAAGCGGCATCTGCGGTACTACACCACAACTACACCAATTTGGGGACGTTTTCCCGAAAAGGAGCCTTACAAAGCGGTGTGGTGTAAGAATCGAATAGGCGGATTGGTGTAGTAGGTACACTGAACTCGTAAAGACGAAAAAGGCAGGTACACTGTGGAAACATGGTGTGCCTGCCTTTGTGCTTATTATTGAAAGATAATACGAGAAAGTTGTGGAAAGAATGTTAGACCACGCATCAAATGTACATTCACAACTATAATTCATGGCAGGGAGCTTAGGACACAAAAGTTCATCCGATGCAGTTTTCTATGCATCCGATGAACTTTTTTCAGTAGCGTTTCCTTTTAAGCCACCTTGGTCTTTCGCAGATACCCCCATGCTGCCAATCCAACGAGCAGAACGATCTTGATCGGTGCCGATGCCAGCAGTACATCTGCCTGAAAGAAGGCATGCCCGCCTGCATAGAGAAAATCAAAGCCGATCATTTTATACAGTAATGCGTTGGAAAGTCCAATGCCCCCTGCCGGAAGCAGGGTGGATAGCCATTCTCCGAAGGAGCCCGGCACGACCATATAAACAATCAGCGGTGCCACCACACTGATCAGCGCCACAGACAAAGCGGTCAGGTTGTTCTTGGCCCATACGGATGCCATCAGCACAAAGGCCACCTCCGCAAAGAAGATCAGGAAGTTTGCCACCAGCATGACCCACTCCATCTGGCCAACGGTATACGGCAGCAGGCTGGTCACAGAAAACAGCCATTGCACGGAAGTTTGGGTACTTTCCCAACCAAACAAAGCATTCGTGACCAGGATCCACACCACGCCGCAGAGCAGATACGCCGCCCCTGTGATACTGAACGCCGCCGCCAGCTTTGCCGCTGCAAGCCGCAGACCGCCGTTTTTTGTGCACAGTTGGATGTCCTGCGCTCCGGTCTGTGCATCCGATGCAAACACCGGGGCTGCAATCACTGCGCACAGCAGGGTGAGCAGCAAGCTCAACAGGGTCTGGTAATCCATTGCGTCTGAACTGACCCCAAATGAATAGGTGAACGGTTTTTGTACAGCATCGAACTTTTTCTGTGCAATGGCCTGCGCCTGCTCATAGCCGGGCTTTCCGCTTTGTTCCAGCCAGATCACCGATTCCAGCCGTTTGGGGAGCTGGCTGTAAAAGTTCTGCATATCCTCTGCGGTCAGCCCCATCACGCCCGGTGCCATGCCGGTTTTCAAGTCGGCAAAGGCTTCCTTTGCGTTGTTCACAAGAGGCTGATACCGGGCAAGTTCTTTATAAAATACCTCGACCGGGATATCGTTGATGGAGCTTGCATCATACTGCCGGTACACCCGCTGATAGGCTTCCAGTGCTTCCTGCATGACATCCGGCGTGATGGTACCGGATACCTGCTGCTCCTGCCGTTTCCGGATTGCTTTCAGACCCGTGTAACGCACTTCGTTTCCGCTGGCATCCAGTTCCGTCCAGCCGATAAAGGTCACCGGCAGATATGCCATGACCACGGCCAGCACCAGCGCAATGGCCAGCAGAATAGCTGTCATACGGGTTTTGCACACACGTTTCAATTCCAAACGATACAGGTTCATTTTGCTTCCTCCATTTCCTCCGGGAACAGCCACAGATACAGATCTTCCAGCCGGGGCTGTGCCGGGACGCTGTCCGGCAGCTGCGGTGCATCCGCCAGATACCGCAATGTTACCGTTCCGTCCGGCTCGTTGCGCAGGTTCACTACTCGCAGCCGGTATTCCCACCGGGCAAGCTGTTCCATCGGGATATTCCCCTGCCAGACTTTGGCTTCGATCTGCTTTACCAGCCCTTCGGTGGTGTCCTGTGCAATGATTTTGCCAGCCTTCATCACGGCATTTTCGGCCGCAATGTATTCCACATCCGAAACGATATGCGTTGAAATGAGAACGATCCGTTCCTGCGCAAACTCCGACAGCAGATTGCGGAAGCGCACCCGTTCTCCGGGGTCCAGCCCTGCCGTGGGCTCATCTAGAATTAAAATTTCCGGGTCGTTGAGCAGTGCCTGTGCGATGCCTACCCGGCGCTTCATACCGCCGGAAAGCTTTATGATCTTTTTGCGGCGCACCTCAGTGAGGCTTACCCGCTCCAGCAGCGCGTCGATCTGCCGGGCAGCCTCTGTGCGCGGCAGACCCTTGAGCGCCGCCATATATTCCAGATAGTCCTGCACCGTGAATTCCGGGTAAAACCCGAATTCCTGCGGCAGATACCCCAGCTTTTCCCGGTAGGCCGCACCAAGCGTCCCAATCTCCACCCCATCGCACAAAATCCGGCCACTGCTAGGCCGCAGAATGCCCGCCAGCATCCGCATTAAGGTTGTTTTGCCTGCACCATTCGCCCCCAGCAGTCCCCACACACCCGGCGTGAGAGTGATGGACACATCATCCACCGCCGTTTTATCCCGGTATCGCTTTGTAATATTCTGAATTTTCAGTTCCATGACTTGCTCCTTTCAGCCTTCTGCAATATATTCTGACCGGGCGGCAAGCCGGATGCACTGCAACACCATACAGAGCACCAGCACGCCCGCCGCCAGCGGCAGACCTTTCGGCAGTTCCGATAATTGCACGAACCGCAGCAAACACAGCTGCCCTGCAAACAGCGGTACAGCCCCGGTCATCATCCATTCCGGGCGCACCCAGCGCAGCAGCAGAAGCAGCTCATTGTTTGCGGTCAGGAATGGCACGGTCAGCACCGCCAGCAGTTGCCCGATGCTCCATGGCACGGCTGCCCGCACATTGAGTACCAGCACTCCCAGCAGGATCGTTTCCCCCGCCAGCAGCAGCAAAAACCGCATCACCAGCGGACGACCGATTCCTGCATATGTGGCTTGTTCCAGTTCAAGCATCTTATATTGACTTGCCCGGTATAAAAACGGCAGACCGAGCAGGGCTGTCAGCATGGCAAGTGTGCTCAGACCAAACAGTGCATTGCGTAATGTCCATGCCTTCTCCCACAGGGCAAGTTCCCGACCCACACTGTACAACGTCAGTGCCGCCATTGCTTCCAGCGCCCAGACCTTCCAGCCCAGCAATTTGAACTGGCAGTGCAGCAAATCACGCCAATCACTCCGTTGTTTTACGACATGTTCCGCCCGGCAGCGGCGCAGCAGCGTTTTCGGTGCGGCTGTGTCAAGCTCTGTCGCCAGTGCTCTGGACAGTTCTTTTTCAAAGGCTCGATTCATCTCCAGTCCTCCTTTTCCAATTGCATTTTCAAGGTTTTCAATGCGGCACGCAGGCGGGACTGCACTGTGCGCAGGGGCAGACCTGTGATCTGCGCGATCTCCCGCAATTTAAGCTGTTGTGCGAACCGCAGCAATACCAGTTCCCGCTGTTCTGGCTCCAGCTGGGCCGTCAGCGCTCGCAGGTTTGCTTTCTCCTCTGCCGCAGCAAAGCCGCTTTCCTGATAGGCGGGTTCGCCCGGCAAGCTCTCCAGTGATACCTCCGTCCGCTCCATCGTACGGTTCAGATCGATGCAAATGTTTTTTGCGATTTTGTACAGAAAGGGACGGAATGCCCCCTGAAATCCACCACAGGAATCCAGCCAGCGCACCGCTTTCAAAAAGGTTTCCTGTGCTGCATCCTGCGCCTGCTGCTCGTCCGCTGTATGCCAACGGCAATAGTTCAGAATTTGTGGATAGTACGCTGTAATCAGAGTGTCCAGCGCACCTGTATCTCCGCTCTGCGCTTTCCGCAGCAATAATTCTGTCTGGATACGGTTCACCCCCTTCCTGTCTATTAAAACGTTCCACATCATCAAAATGATTTCTGTTTTTTCAAAAATTTCAAATAATTGCCTTTATTATGTTCTTATAGCTTTATTATAATAAAGAACCTTGTGTTTTTCCTTGTCAAGAGCGCTGGCATCGTCCAGCCCTCTCTTTTTTATCTTCTTTCTCCTTCATCATAAAAAGCCGCACCCCGCAGGCCGATCCCACGGCAGCGGGGTATGGCTTTTATACGCTCTGGCGCTGCGCAAGACCCGGAGCGCATAAAACGAAAAAAATTCTCAAAAAGGGTTGACATTCTGCCTGCCCTGTGGTATTATACTTGAGCAGTCAGCGAGAACCGCTGAAAGGCAAAAAGTAAATATCGCGGGGTGGAGCAGTCTGGTAGCTCGTCGGGCTCATAACCCGAAGGTCGTTGGTTCAAATCCGGCCCCCGCAACCACCAAACAGGTTGAACTTTATAAGTTCAACCTGTTTTTTGCGTTCCTATACTTATACATAAACGGTCATTTTTGCGATTTTGCACGATTCCGTCTGCACGGCATCCAGAAGATATCGTGCTTGTTGACCACGAAAAAGCGTAAAATATTCCCATTTTATAATAAGAATGTTCTGGCAAAGACCGTCTTTTTCTGTTATACTCTAGCCAATGAATACGGCTGTAACAGGAGGATGTTATGGAAAAGAATGTACTGAACACCGATCTCACCGGCAAGGTAGCCGTTGTCACCGGCGCAAGCGGCACGCTGTGCTCCATTTTTGCCAAGGCGCTGGCACGCGCCGGTGCAAAGGTGGCGCTGCTGGGCCGCAACATGGATAAGCTCAAGGAGCTTGCGGACGAGATCGAAGCCGAGGGCGGCATCGCCAAAGGCTACACCTGCAACGTGATGAACAAGGCCAACTGCCTGCAGGTAGCCGAGGACGTGCTGGCAGACCTTGGCCCCTGCGATATCCTTGTGAACGGTGCAGGCGGCAACAACGCCCGTGCCAACACGGACAAGGAATATTTTGAGATGGCCGATCTGGAAAGCGACACTGTCACCTTCTTTGATCTGGACGAGAGCGGCGTGGAGATGGTGTTCAACCTGAACTTCATCGGCACGCTTCTGCCCACGCAGGCCTTTGCCCGCCAGATGGTAGGCCGCGAGGGCTGCAACATCCTGAACATTTCCAGCATGAACGCCTACCTGCCCCTGACCAAGATCCCTGCCTACTCCGGCTCCAAGGCTGCTGTGACCAACTTTACCCAGTGGCTGGCGGTGCATTTCAGCAAGGTGGGCATCCGGGTCAACGCCATCGCGCCGGGCTTCTTTGCCAGCGAGCAGAACGCAAAGCTGCTCTTCAACGAGGACGGCACCCCCACCGACCGCACCAAAAAGATCCTTGCCGCCACCCCCATGGGACACTTCGGCGACAGCGAAAAGGACCTTGTGGGTGCACTGCTGTTCCTACTGAACAATGATGCAGCGGGCTTCATCACCGGCATCTGCCTGCCGGTGGACGGCGGCTTCTCGGCCTATTCCGGAGTGTAATAAGTACTGCGAAATATAACAAAAACCACCCCTGTCTCCCGGTGCAGCAGCCCGGCGGGACAGGGGTGGTCGTTTTCAGCGGGGTGGAACAAAAGGCTTCCCCCAGCCGGGGGAAGCCTTTATGTGGAAAATTTATGAGGTCACTTCTTCGGGTGCTTTTTGCGCCACGCAAGCGCAAGGGCGACCGCAGCGCACGCCAGCACGGCCAGCGGCCAAACGGAGGCCAGCGCCACCACCAGCTGCTGCAAGCCGTTCACAAAGTTGCCCCAGCCGGAGGTAAAGGCGGTGCCGATGCGGGAGAAGAAGCCTTCGTCCGCAGGGGTGTAGGTCTGCACCTCGTTCAGGTCGATATACACGGTGCACTGCTGCACCTGGTTGCTGTACCAGTCCAGCTGGCTCTGCCAGCTCTCGATCTGGGACTGCACCTCGGTGAGGGAATCCTCGATCTGTAACAGGTCGGAAAGAGTTTCGGCCTGTGCCTGAAGCTGCTGTAAGCGGGTGCGCTGTGCCTGCAGATTGGCAAGCCGCGCGGACACGTCCATATACTGGGTGGTCACATCATCGGCCTGCTGGCTGCGGTAGGTCACATTGCCGGCAGCGGCAACAGCGTCCAGAAAGCTCTGGTAGTTGGCCTGCGGCACCCGGTAGGTCAGGTTGACCGAGCGGCTGGAACCGGTGCGCGTGTACTCGCTGCTGGATTCCAGATAGCCGCCCGCCTCGGCAAGGGCGCTGTCCAACGCACTGCGGGCTGCTTCGTAGTCCTTGCTTTCCAGCGTCAGGTTGGCGGTGTAGATGATCTTGGCACTATCCACCGCAGGGGCAGCAGCCTCGGTGCTGCCGGTGCCGCTGTACTCCGTTTCCAGAGAACGGTCGTCTGCCTCCAGACTATAATTCACCGCCTCGGGGGCGCTGTCCAGCGCGGCGTGCTGGAGATCAAACCCGCCTGCTGCCACAGAGGCAGCGGAGCTGTCGGCAGCGCCTTCGGCTGCGTACAGGGCGGGTGCGCTGCTTTTGGCGCTGCCCATCCCGATGCCCAGATGCAGGGTGCTGTAACCTAGCACGCACACGGCCAGACAGGCGGCCAGCGTGCCCAGCTGCTTTACCGGGAAGTGGATGGGCTTTTTCTTCTTGGGTTCGATATTCAGGGGTGCTGCGGGTGCAGCGGTCTGCGGGGCAGGGGCGGCCATCATGGGTTCAGCCTTTTCCTCCGCAGTCAGGGTGTCGGTCATGGCCAGCAGTTTTGCCTTCAGATCGTCCGGGGCAGTCAGGTCATCGACCTCCATCTTATATTCATACCACCTCATCTTCGATCTCCTCCTTCAGCATCGTATGTAACTGTGCCCGTGCGCGCCGCAGCCAGCTTAGTACCGTGTTTGTGGGCACCGCCATCATCCGCCCGATCTCTGCCGCAGTGTATCCCTCGTAGTAATGCAGATAGATGGCATTGCGGTAGTTTTCCGGCAGCGTGCGGATGGCATCCAGCACGCTGCCGTCCTCTTCCAGAACATCGGGGGCGGGCAGGTTCTCGTCCAGTTCGGTGTCCTTTTGGTGGGCGGCGCGGGTCAGATCCCGGCAGCGGTTGATGGCCACCCGCAGCAGCCATGCTTTGAGATGCTCCTCACTCTCAAAGATGCCGTTGTAGTGCAGCAGCTTTTCAAACACATCCTGCACCACATCTTCAGCATCGGCTGCGCAGCGGCAATTATGCACCGCAGTGCGGTAGACGGTGTCGCTGTAACGCTGCACCGCCAAGGTAAATACTTCGTTTCTGGTCAGCTGTCCCATTGTTATAAACTCTCCTTGGATGCCCGGAAGCGGGCTTCTCGATGGAATGTTTGTGGTTCTCACGGGGACGTTCACTCAATATACGGCTCAGCATCCCCGATTATTGCAGAACAAAACCCGGATCCTTCCATTTTTTGTGTGCTGGACGCACCGGGCCGCAAGGTACGTCCACGTTCTCCGACAGAGGTTGGATATCCTGCCGGTTTACCGGTCAGTATACCACGGAATCGCAAAAAAGTAAAAGAGGAGACCCCGTGTAAAAAACTAAGAATGTGTTTGTCGCACTCCGCAGAGTGCGACAAACACGAATATAAATAATAGTCTTTCCGCTGAATATGGCCAGAGCAACGCGGAGGCCATTTAAATCGTCTCATGGACAAGGAATTGCTGCACACGGGGATGTACGGCGGTTCCTTCATTATTTATAGATCCTTTGCAGCAGCGCCAGCCGCTCGGAGAGAAAGGTCTCGGCCTTGGGGTGGTGCAGCCAGCATTTGCCATCGGTGCTGTGCACCAGTTTTTGCGCCAGTGCGGCAGGGGCGGTGTCGATGGCCATCACGTCCTGCATGGTCAGTTGCAGGGTGAGCGCCGCCGGAACATCCGGCAGCGGCGGCAGCGGGTCCTCCCACACAAAGGGCGGCAGCAGCTGCACTGCCACGGTCAGGCGGGTGCACTCCTCGGTCAGCAAAAGGGCGGCGGGGGTGCCGTCCGGCTGCACCTGTAAGCTGCTGTATAAAAGCTGCATCCGGGCAGGGGAGAGCAGCCGGGTCAGGCCCTCGGCCGGAGCTGCCGCAAGCTGTAAATACCCGGCGGCTTCCTCCCGGTAGATACGCCGGGCGGGGGCGTGCAGCCCTGCGTAGAGGGCGGGCAGCATAAAGCTGCCGCTTTTTTCCAGCGCCTGCTGCGCCAGCAGATAGAATTCGGTCAGCGGGTACGCCGCATCCGGCTGCGGCATCCCGAAATCCGGCCGCGATACATGACCTCCACCCATGGGAACCTCCGTGTTTTTCTTGACATTTCGTGCAAAATGGGCTATACTGCAAATAGAAAGGGTGCTGGCTGCAAGGGTCAGTTTCCTTCGGCTAAGTAGTCAATAAGAATGACCGCTCAGTGTTTGCGAGACTGTGGGCGGTCATTTCTTATTGTTATGGATCTCCTGAAAGATTGCCCATGAAATTTTAAACGTGATCCCCACTGTACCGCCGATGACGACAAGCAGTTGCAGAACATCATTCAACACCATGACGCATCCCCCCCTTTCGCATTTGCGTCCGGGGGAACCGAGCAATAAGGTTTCACAGCCCCCGGACACTTGCCGGAGGACGTTAGACCACCTTTTTATGCAGACAGCACCCGCCGCCGTTTCCGGCGGCATTTTTATTTTAACATACTTTCCACAGTATTACAATCAAAAATCTGATTGTAAACCCTTTGCAAACTTTTCCGTTGACCTGCGGCGCACCGGTGCGGTATACTCGGGCACAGATGCCTTGCAAAACGAAAAAACAGAGGGGAAAACTGACTATGAAAGACAAAAAACTGACTACCTACCAGATGGCTGTTACCGCTGTGATGGCTGCCGTGCTGTGCGTGCTTGGCCCGCTGACCGTGCCCATCGGAGCCGTGCCCATCTCGCTGGCAAACTTTGTCATCTGCCTGACCGCATGGCTGCTGGGGCCGAAGTTCGGCACCCTGAGTGTGGTTATCTATCTGGCGCTGGGCGCCATCGGCATTCCGGTGTTTTCCGGCTACGGTGCCGGTCTTGCCAAGCTGGCAGGCCCTACCGGCGGTTATCTGGTGGGCTATCTGCTGCTGGCTTTCATTGGCGGTATGTTCATTGAAAAGAGCAAGGGCAACCCGGTGATCTCCGCTGTGGGTCTGGTGCTGGGCGATGCCGCCTGCTATGTGCTGGGCACCGCATGGTTCGTGTTTCAGATGCAGTGCGAGCTGGGCTACGCGCTGACCGTCTGCGTCTACCCCTTCATTGCACTGGACTTGGGCAAGATCGTGGTGTCCTGCATCGTGGGTGCGCTGCTGCGTAAGCGCCTGACGCAGGCAGGCGTGCTGAAACTGCAGAATGCAGTTTCAGAATGATGAGCCTGCGGCAATGATGTGCTGCGCAATGAGGTTGTTCCTGCGGAACAAATGATGCACCTGCTGCGCAGGCATGAATATAATGGAAAACAACAGCAAAAACCCTGCGTGAAAAATCACGCAGGGTTTTTGCTTGCGCATTTTATCATTTGTACGCACCGCACACAACATCATTGCCGTAGGCTCATCATATTCCGCATAAGCGGAATACATCATTCCTCATACCCCAAGGTGGCTGCCATGACCGCCTTGATGGTGTGCATCCGGTTCTCGGCCTCGTCAAACACGATGCTCTGGGGGCCTTCGAACACCTCGTCGGTTACCTCCATGGCGTCGCGGCCAAAGCGCTCGCCCATCTCCTTGCCCACGGTGGTCTTGTGGTCGTGGTAGGCGGGCAGGCAGTGCATAAATACTGCATCAGGGCCGGCAATATTCATCAGATCCTGATTGATCTGGTAGGGGGCCAGATCGTGGATGCGCTCAGCCCAAACCTCTACCGGTTCACCCATGGACACCCACACATCGGTGTACAGCACATCTGCGCCCTTTGCGGCCTTGACGGGGTCCTCTTCAAAGGAGAGGGTAGCCCCGGTCTGGGCGGCAATGGCCTGACACTGTTCCACCAGCGCGGGGTCGGGCTGATACTTTTTGGGTGCACAGGCGGTGAAGTGCAGACCCATCTTGGCGCAGCCCACCATCAGGCTGTTGCCCATATTGTAGCGGGCGTCGCCGAAGTAAACGAAGTGAATGCCCTTCAGATGGCCGAAATGCTCCTGAATGGTGAGGAAATCGGCTAAGATCTGAGTGGGGTGAAACTCGTTGGTCAGGCCGTTCCACACCGGCACACCGGCGTAGTGCGCCAGATCTTCCACGATCTGCTGGCCGTAGCCCCGATACTCGATGCCGTCAAACATCCGTCCCAGCACCCGGGCGGTATCGGCGATGGATTCCTTTTTGCCGATCTGGCTGCCGGAGGGATCCAGATAGGTCACTTCCATGCCCAGATCGTGGGCGGCCACCTCAAAGCTGCACCGGGTGCGGGTGGAGGTCTTTTCAAAGATCAGGGCAATGTTCTTGCCCCGCAGCTGGTCGTGACGGATACCGGCCTTCTTTTTGGCCTTCAGGTCAGCGGCCAGCTCCAGCAGTTGCCCGATCTCAGCAGGGGTGTAGTCCAATAGCTTCAAAAAGCTCCGATTTTTCAGTTCCATTGTATATTTCCCTCTCTATGCAAACGCTCTTGAATATTTATTCAAGTTGTGGTTCTATTATAGTACGTTGCATCGGGAAGGTCAAGAGGGAGCTTACAACTCCAGTTCTACCCGGCGTCCGGTGGGCTTATAGGGGGTCAGCCGGACACCGGCGTGCTCGAACATGAACCGCGCTGCAATGCTGGAATCACTGTCGTGGTATTTGTCGCCGTAGTACACCACCTCGGCAATGCCGGACTGGATGATGGCCTTGGTACACTCGTTGCAGGGGAACAGGGTCACATACACCCGGGCACCCTTCAGGTTGTTGTGGGCGCTGTTGAGGATGGCGTTCAGCTCGGCATGGCAGACATACATATATTTGGTCTGCAAGGGCGCACCCTCCCGCTCCCAAGGCATCTCGTCATCGCTGCAGCCCATGGGCATGCCGTTGTAGCCCAAGGAAAGGATCTTGTTTTCCGGGCTTACGATACACGCGCCCACCTGACTGTTGGGGTCCTTGGAGCGCATGGCGGTAAGCAGCGCAATGCCCATAAAATATTCGTCCCAGTTGATATAATCCTCGCGTTTCATCGCGTAAAACCTCCTGCCCCTTCATGTGGGTCTGCGGCTTGACAAACCCGGAAAAATAGACTATACTACGAATAGAAAGAGCGCTGACTGCAATGGTCAGCTCCTCATCCGGCTAATCAGTCGTAAAGAATGACCGCTTGCTTTCTGAGGGCATGAGCGGTCATTTCTTTTTGCCGTTGGAAATCGTCCATGTAATCTCGAAGGTAATGTAAACTGCTCCGCCAAGAAGCGTGAGCAGCAACACGACCTGTTCAAACGTCATGAAGCATCCCCCCTTTCCGCTTTCGCGTCAGGGGAAGCAAAAAGTTTTTCGTCCCCTCTGGCGCGCAGCCGGAAGGAGCTAGACCACCGATTATGCAATCAGCGCCTTTTCACCGCCGAAGCGGCACTTACAGCATACCACAAAACCCGCATATTTGCAACGAAAACTCCCGGTCTCGCACCTGTACGCGCTGCCGGGAGTTCTGCTTTTTCTACCCACCCGTTTTGCACCCGAATGTCAACTTGCACAAAACAGTGCCCGGAAGTTTGGCAGGCGCTTTTGCTAAAATTTGAAACGATATATTTAAAAATCGTTTCAGATGTGGTATTATCTTTGTAAAATATGCCACAAAAACGGAGAGAACGCTCCGTGCGGCGGAAATGAGGGAAAAACCGATATGAAATACGCAAGCAACAACATCCGCAATATTCTGATTGCCGGCCATGCCGGCAGCGGCAAGACCACGCTGACCAAAGCACTGGTCTATTTTTCGGGCGCTGCCGAGCGTATGGGCCGGGTTGAGGACGGCACCACGATTTCGGACTTTGATCCCGAGGAAGCAAAGCGCAAGGCCAGCCTGTCGGCGTCCGTTGTGCCGGTGGAGTACGAGGGCATCAAGTACAACCTGATCGATGCACCGGGTCTGTTCGACTTTGAAGCAGGCGAGTACGAGGGCATCCGCGCCGCCGAGAGCGTGCTGGTGTGTGTGTCCGGCCGCAGCGGCGTTACCGTGGGCGCAGAAAAGGCGTTCCAGCTGGCACGCAAGAACGGCAAGGCCACCATGGTGTTCGTTTCCAAGTGCGATCTGGAAAACGCCAACTACTTCAAGATCCTTGAGGATATGAAGATCCGCTTCGGCTCCACCGTCTGTCCCTGTGTCGTGCCCGCAAAGCTGGATGACGGCACCCCCGTGTACATCAACCTGTTCAGCCAGAAGGCCTTCAAGTACGAGGGCGGCAAGCAGATCCAGGTGGACCTGCCTGACATCGGCCACCGCTTCCAGGGCTTGATCGAGGCCATGGGCGAAGCCATTGCAGAAACTGACGATGAACTGATGGAAAAGTTCTTCGGCGGCGAGCCCTTTACCACCGAGGAGATCGTGGAGGGTATGCGCAAGGGCGTTAAGGACGGCCTGATCACCCCCGTGTTCTGCGGCAGCGCCGTGAATATGCAGGCATTGGATATGCTGCTGTTCAATATGCACAAGCTGCTGCCCAGCCCGGAGCACGAAGCCAGCACGCTGGCCGAGGATGCCAACGGTGAGCCGGTGGAGCTGCACTGCACCGAAGACGAGCCCACTGCCGCCTACGTCTTTAAGACCGTGGCCGACCCGTTCGTGGGCAAGCTGAGCTATCTGCGTGTCATCAGCGGCAAGGTGACCGCAGGCGAACCGCTGACCAACGCCCGCACCGGCGAGGTGGAAAAGATCACGAAGCCCCTGACCGTCCTTGGCAAGAAGCAGATTGAAAACGACGGCATCGGTGCCGGTGATATCGGCGCAGTGGCAAAGCTGGTGAGCGCAAAGACCGGCGATACCCTGTGCGATGCAGACCGCGTGGTCAAGCTGCCCGCACCTGTGTTCCCCAAGCCCAGCCTGTTCATGGCTGTTACCGTGGCCAAGAAGGGCGACGAGGGCAAGATCTCCAGCGCACTGGCACGCCTGATGGAAGAAGATCCCACCCTGTGCTACATCAACAACGCCGAGACCCATCAGCAGGTCATCGGCGGCTTGGGCGAGCAGCATCTGGACGTGGTCAAGGCCAAGCTGAAGAACAAGTTCGGCGTGGAGATCGGTCTGGAAGCTCCCCGCATCGCCTACCGCGAGTCCATCCGCAAGGCCTGCCAGAAGCAGGGACGCCATAAGAAGCAGACCGGCGGCCACGGCCAGTTCGGCGACGTTATCATCAACTTCGAGCCCTGCGACAGCGAGCAGGTGGTGTTCGAGGAGAAGGTGTTCGGCGGCAGCGTGCCCAAGAACTTCTTCCCCGCCGTGGAAAAGGGCGTGCGTCTGGCTGCCGAAAAGGGCGTGCTGGCCGGTTACCCCGTGGTTGGCCTGAAGGCTACCCTGCTGGACGGCAGCTACCACCCGGTGGACAGCTCTGAAATGGCCTTTATCATGGCCGCAAAGCTGGCCTACAAGGCCGCTATGCCGGAGGCCGGCCCCGTCATTCTGGAGCCCATCCACACCCTGAAAGCTCATGTGCCGAACGACAACACCGGCGACATCATGGGCGATGTGACCAAGCGCCGCGGCCGTGTGCTGGGCATGGAGCCGGACGAGGACGGCTTGCAGACCATCATTGCCGAGGTGCCGCTGGCAGAACTTGCAAACTTTACCACCTTCATCCGTCAGACCACGCAGGGTCGTGGCTGGTTCACCACCGAGTTCGCCCGCTATGAGACCCTGCCCGAGATGCTGGTGCCTGCCGTTGTGGAGCAGGCCAAGAAGCTGGGCAATCTGGACGAGGCCGCAGACGACTGAGCCCTGAACCCCTGATTTGACATTTTCCTGAGCCCCCGCCGACACTTTTTTCCCTCTGTCGGCGGGGGCTTTTTTGCGTAAAAATGGAACACCGGAGCGTCCGCAGATGCTCCGGTGTTCCGCAATGATAAAGACTTTTTTCTGCTGAAAATGCTCTGGCCGTTACACGCCCGAGGCACCGTAGTTTGCCAGCACGCGGGCAGAGGGATCGTTGACGTTGCAGCCCGGCCATGCCTTGTTGGGCATCCAGAAGCCCACGATGGTGCGGCTCTGGTCGTGGTAGTACTTCTCAAAAATTTCGCGGTAGAACAGGCTTTCCTTGGTAAAGGGCATGCAGTGTGCCGAGTAGTTTGCCCGGCGCATCTGGAACTCCTCTTCGGTGTACAGGCTCTCGGCGTACTCCTTGATGTCGTCCACCATGCTGTGACCCACGGCGTCCGAGAAGGCGGCCTTTTCGCGCCACAGGATCTCCGGCGGCAGCCAGTCGCCCTCAAAGGCCTTGCGCAGCAGATACTTGCCCTTGCCGTAGCGGTTCAGCTTCTTTTCCGGATCGATGGCCATGACGTAGCGCACAAAATCCAAGTCGCCAAAGGGCACCCGCGCCTCGATGCTGTTGGAGGAGATGCAGCGGTCTGCCCGCAGCACATCGTACATGTACAGCTCACGGATGCGCTTCTGGCTCTCCTGCTGGAAGGCGTCGGCGGTGGGGGCGTAGTCCGTGTATTTGTAGCCGAACAGCTCGTCCGAGATCTCGCCGGTCAGCAGCACACGCACATCGGTCTGCTCGTGGATGGCCTTGCACAGCAGATACATACCCATGCTGGCGCGGATGGTGGTGATATCCCATGTACCCAGCAGCCGGATGACCTCCTCTAAGCTGCTGAGCACCATCTCGCGGTTGATGATGATCTCGTGGTGCTCGCTGCCAAGATAGTCCGCAGTCTGCCGGGCGTATTTCAGGTCAATGGCATCGGTGTCCATGCCGATGGCAAAGGTGCGGATGGGCTTGCCCAGTTTCTTGGCGGCAATGGAGCACACCAGCGAGGAGTCGAGCCCGCCGGAGAGCAGGAAACCTACGGGTGCATCGGCGTCCAGCCGCTTTTCCACACCGGCGATCAGCTTCTCGCGGATGTTCTGCAGGATGGTGGGCATGTCGTCCTGCATGGGGGCGGGCACATCGGCGATGTCCTCGTAGCGCACAAAGCGGCCGTCGCAGTAGTAGCTGCCAATGGGGAAGGGACGGATATCATCGCACCAGCCGATGAGGTTGCGCATCTCGGAGGAAAAGGCAATCTTGTGGCTGGACTTGGAGTAGCCGTAGAACAGCGGACGGATGCCGATGGGGTCGCGGGCGGCGATGAGCCTGTCCTTGCGGGAATCATACATAATAAGTGCAAACTCCGCGTCCATGTGGCGGAACATATCCAGCCCGTACTCGTAGTACAGCGGCAGCAAAATCTCGCAGTCGCAGTCGGAGCAGAACTTGTAGCCACGGCGCTTTAAGATCTCTTTCTCGAACCGGAAGCCGTACAGCTCGCCGTTGCACACCACGCAGTCAGCGCCCCGGTAAAAGGGCTGCATCCCCTCCGGGGTCAGTCCCATGATGGCAAGCCGCCCAAAGCCCATCAAGCCGTAGGGCCCCTCCACCACCCGCTGGTCGTCCGGCCCGCGGTCCACGGTGCGCAGCAGATACTCTTTGAACTTTTCGGCACTCAGGTCGTGCCCCGTATAACCCATAACACAACACATACTTCTTACCCCTCTTGTAAAAACGATAAAAATAAAAATACGGCAGCACATTCATCCCATAGTCCTAGGACGAATATGCTGCCGTATCCGTGGTGCCACCTAAATTACCGGCATACGCAATACGCCGGTCACTTTTGTGCGCTCTCCCCGTTGAAAGCACTGCCGCGATAACGAGCGGCGCACGTCTGCCCCTACTGCTGCACACGCAGGTTCAGGGAGCGGCTCACGGGTGTTCTTCGGGCTTCGTTTTCTGCGCGGTTTCCACCGTCCCGCGCTCTCTGCAAGAAAAACCTGAGGCCTTACTTTTCCCGGTCAACGCTTTTATTGTCTGCATTGTATCACGGGTTTTTGTCCGTGTCAACACAGCAGGCGCATTTTTTTGCAGGCTGTTCTTCCGCTGCGGACGGTGCCGCGTTCTGCGCGCAATGACGGCACAGCCCGTACAGCACACTGCCCTCGCATTGCAGGGTAAAGCCGTGCTCTGCCATCAGGTGGGCGCGCACTTCATCCATAAAATGGCAGTCCAGGTGATAGATGCGCCCGCACTGCACGCACTTGAGGTGCAAATGCTCCCGGCAGTGGCGTCCCTCGTCCACATACTGGAACACCGCCCGCTCGCCCTTGTCAGCTACATATTTCATAATGCGCTGCTCGCCCGCCAGCTTGTCCAGATAGCGGTACACGGTGGTGGGGTTGGGGCTTGCGCCCTGTGCCTCCAGATGCTCCAGAATGTTGGAGGCGCTTACTGCATGCTGGCGGTTGTTGATGAGGTAATCCAAGATGAGCTGCCGGGTGCGGGTGTTGTAGCCATCGCTTCGTGCCATGAGAAATTCGGTCCTTTCCGGTGTAGATGTGTTGTTTTTTATTCCTATTGTAGCACAGTTTGCTCTTGGATGCAAAAGAAGCAGGCAGAAAGTCGGTCTGTTTGGCGACAAGCACAAAAAACATTGTAAAAAGCAGCAAAAATGGGGTGTAATCTTTGTGTAAAACGGAAAACACGCCAAAGTTAAGCAAAAAGTCTTGTAAAAAATGCCCTAATGTGAAATAATATACTGGATAAAGTGGTTGGATTGCAGCCGGGATACAAGCTGGCTGAACATGAAGAAGAAGAAACCGGCCGCGGTGGGTTTGCGCTGCCGGTTCGGACGTTTTGGAACGTTTTTGGAGAAGAAGACAACGAAGAATAGGAGAGTGTGCTTATGAAAGAGCAGGAAGCACAGGCAAAGCTCAGCCTGAAGCTACAGGCGTACCAGTACCTCAAAACCAAGATTTTGAACTGCGAGTACCGCCCCAACGAGTTTCTGAACGAGCAGAAGCTTTGCGCCGAGATGGGCAACATCAGCCGCACCCCCATGCGGGATGCGCTGGGGCGTCTGGAGCAGGAGGGGCTGATCACCATTCTGCCCAAAAAGGGCCTGATGGTCTCCGGCATCACCGAAGAGGACGTGCACAGCATGTTTGAGATGCGTCTTTTGGTGGAGCCCTACGCCCTGCGTACTTACGGCAACGCCATCCCCCGGGAGCAGCTGGAGGCCTACGCCGAACTGATGCACCACAGCGAGCGCATTGAGGATTTCTGCGAGTCGGACGATGACTTCCACGAACTGCTGATGAGCACCCTGCCCAACAAGTATCTGCGCGCTGCCTACGACCGCATTACCGGTCTGAACACCCGTTTCCGCATTATGACCGGCAAGGTGAGCATGATCAATCAGGAGCAGACCTGCGAGGAGCATCTGCAAATTCTGGACGCTGCTCTGGCAGGGGACTGGGACGGCGCAGCCATGGCGCTGCAGCACCATCTGGAGCTGGCCCGCGATAAGGCCGAGGGCGTTATCAAGGTCATCCGCCTGTGGTAAAAGAATAAAAATTAAAAGGTCTGCTGCACCGTACCGGTGCAGCAGACCTTTTTCGCTTTTACGAGAAGGAACACAGCATAGAAGGAAGTCTCCCTCAGATAAGGTGGTTTTCAAGGCAGTAATGATAGACCCCGTCCTCTTCCACAGAGCGGCAGCGGACGGCAGCTCTGGTCTTGACCTCTTCGAGCGCGTTTCCCATGGCAACGCCTGTACCGACTGCTTCCAGCATTTCAATGTCGTTCCGTCCGTCCCCAAAGGCAATGGCTTCGGACTTTGAAAATCCATAATGCGCCAAGACCGCCCTTACAGCGTTTCCCTTGCCGCAGGAGAGCGGAATAATATCTACTGCCTTGTCCCACCATGCGGTGATCTGTGTGGCGTGCGTCCCCTGTAAGATCTGTGTGTATTCGGCGCTGTTGCAGGAGCACATGATCTGATAGATCTCCTCCTCGCACAGCGCATCAAAATGCTCGGAAATCACCAGCTTTTCGCTGCCAAAGGAAAAGTATTGTGCCAGATCGGGGTCTGTCCCGTTTGTTACGATAAAGTGCTCATTGCTGATAGCAGCTGCCCGGTGCATCTGCTTCAGGTTTTGTAGAATCTTGTGTTTGTCGTCAGCGTCCAGCGGATTTTTGAAGAGCACAGTATCCTTGCTGCGGACATAGGAGCCGTTGAAGGTAAGCCAGATATCAAAATCGACACCTTCAAAATGCGGGATGGAGAGATAGCCTCTGCCGGTCGCCATGCACAACAAGACCCCGTTTGCTTGCAGCTGCTGTAAAGCCTGCACAGTTTTTGGGGATGGCTCCTTGCTGCCCAGCTTGAGCAAGGTTCCGTCTACATCAAAAAAAGCAATTTTTATCATACGACACCTCTGGTAAAAATATTTTTATTTCTCCACCTTGCTCAGCAGGATGCGGTCGTTATCAAGGTTTTTGCCCGCGTTTTCGCGGAACTTTTCCAGCAGGTCGTCCACGGTCATCCTGCTGCGCGCGGCACCCTTTACATCAAACACGATGCGTCCGGCGTCCATCATCAGGGTGCGGTTGCCCAGCTCCAGCGCCTGATGCATATTGTGGGTCACCATCAGGCAGGTGATCTTTTTCTCGGCCACAATGCTCTTGGTCAGTGCCAGCACCTTTTCGGCGGTGGCAGGGTCCAGCGCGGCGGTGTGCTCGTCCAGCAGCAGGAGCTTCGGGGTGACAAGGGTAGCCATAAGCAGGGTAAGCGCCTGCCGCTGCCCGCCGGAGAGCAGCCCCACCGGCTGCTTCATGCGGTCCTCCAGCCCCATGTCCAGCAGGGCAAGCTTTTCGCGGAAGAGCGCCTTATCCTTGCGGGAGATGCGGGAGAAGATGGCATTGGGCGCAGTGCCTGCCCGCAGGTAAGCCAGCGCCAGATTTTCCTCAATGGTCATGTTGGGCGCGGTGCCCTTGAGCGGGTCTTGGAACAGATGCCCGATGACCTTGCTGCGCTGGTGCTCCGGCGCAAAGGTGATGTCCTGCCCGCCCAGCAGAATGCTGCCCTCGTCGGCGATAAAGCCGCCGGTGATGGCGTTGAACAGGGTGGATTTGCCCGCGCCGTTGGAACCCACGATGGTGGCAAAATCTCCGGCTTCCATCTGCAGGCTCACCCCATTCAGCGCCACCTTTTCGTTGACGGTGCCGGGGTTAAAGGTCTTGTGCAGGTCGTTCAGCTGCAGCATTTCCATTTTACTGTCCCTCCCTGTTGGTCACGGTGCGGCGGGCGGCGTGCCGGCGCTTTTCAAAGGCAAAGTGCTCCCGGATGGCGGGCATGGAGATGGCCACTGCCACAATGATGGCGGAAACCAGCTTCATGGCGGCGGCGGGCACGTTGAACCGCAGCGCCACTGCCACGATAAAGCGGTACAGGCAGCTGCCGAACACCACGCCAAGAATGCGGCGCAGCATGGTGCGCTTGCCCACCAGCGTCTCGCCGATAATCAGGGAAGCCAGTGCAATGGTCACCATGCCGGTGCCCACGTTGATATCGCAGCTTTTCTGGTACTGCGCCAGCAGCCCGCCGGACAGCGCACACAGCGCACCGGACACGCACAGACCCACCGTGATGGTAAAGGCGGGGTTGATGCTGGAAGCCCGCACCATGGCGGCATTATCGCCGGTGGCGCGGATGGAAAGACCCAGCCGTGTGCCCAGAAAGCCCAGCATCGCCGCGCAGGCGATGGCGATAATGACTGCCGCCAGCGCCAGCTTGTACCAGCTGCCCAGAAAGCCCAGCGAAGTTTTTGCCATCGAGAAGATGGTAGGGGTCTTGACCAGCGACATGGTGGAAGAAAAGCCCATCACCGCCAGATTGATGGTGTACAGGCCGGTGTTGACGATGATGCCCGCCATGATGCTTTCCACCCCGAGCCTTGTCTGCAAAAAGGCGGTGACAAAGCCGGAGCACACCCCCGCAGCCATGGCTGCCGCCAGCGCAAGGATGGGGTGGCCGGTCAGTGCCACCTGACAGGCCACGGCGCAGCCCAGCGTAAAGCAGCCGTCGGTGGAAAGGTCGGCAATATTCAGGATGGAGTAGCTCAGAAACAGTGCCAACGCCACCAGTCCGTAGATGCAGCCCAGCTCCAGCGCTGTCTGCAAGACGTTGAGGGAAAAGATACTCGCCAGCATGGTGTATGCTCCTTTTATATTATTTTGAATGCGCGCCGCGTTGCTCTGCGGAGTGCGACGAACGCATTTTCACGGGAGAGGGGAACCACTTTCCCCAGAACCGCCAAAAGCTCTCCCTTGCGGGAGAGCTGGCAAAACCGTCAGGTTCTGGCTGAGCGGGGCGTTCAGGAGAAGTTCTCGGCGGTGGTCACTTCGGTAATTTCGGTGCAGTAGGGCTTGAAGGCTTCCTTCAGGGCTGCCAGATCCAAGCCCAGCGCCTCGGCGGTCTCGGTGTTGATGGTAACGATGCCGTTATCAAAGGTCTGGTAGGGCAGGTCTGCGGGGGTCTTGCCGTCGCACAGCAGCTGGCTGACCATATCGGCGGTGGCCTCGCCCAGCTGGACGTAGTCCACGCCGTAGCCCACCAGTGCGCCGTTCAGCGCAAAGCTGTCGGCACCGGTGTAGTGCTGCACACCGGCCTCGATGAAGCTCTCATAGATGGACAGCTCGGCGGTCATGATGGTGTTATCGGTGGGGGTGAACACGGCCTTGACCCCGGCGGCTACCAGTGCTTCGGCAGCCATCTGCACCTCGGCGGTGGTGGTGCCGTTCTTTTCCACCACCTTGATGCCGTTCTTCTCGCAGAAGGCCTTGGCGTCCGCAATGGCCTGGGTGGAGGCATCCTGACTCAGGTCGTACAGCAGACCGATGGTGTCGATGCCGGGGTTTGCCGCCACGATCAGGTTCATGATGGCATCGGTGTTCAGCGCATCGGAGGTGCCGGTAATGTTCTCCTCGCCGTCAAAGCCTGCGGCGGCGGGGTCGGTCACGGCAGAGTAGACCACCGGGATGTCGGTGTCCTCCACGGCAGCCAGCATGGTAGCGGCGGTAGGGGTGGCCACAGCTACGATCACGTCCACGCCGTCAGCCACAAGGTCTGCGCCGATCTGGTTCAGGTTGGACTGGTCGGCCTGTGCGTTGGCGTAGTAATCAGCGTAATCAAAGGTGACGCCCTTCTCCTTGCCGATGGCATCCAGACGGCTCTCCACAGATTCTACAATCTGGTTGAGGGAGGCGTGGTCCACATAGTTGACGATGCCCACCTTGAAGGTCTCGCCAGCGGTGCTGCTGGAAGCAGCTGCGGAGGAGGAGACCGATGCACTGGAGGCAGAGCCGGAAGCAGCGCCGCCGCAGCCGGTGAGTGCCATGGCAGAAACAGCGGAAGCAGCCAGAGCGGCCTTCAGGAAGCTGCGGCGGGAGATCATGTTCAGGTTTTTCATAGTGGTAACTCCTTTCCCGGAGCGGGCGGCAAATCAAAAGACCCGCTCCCTTTGCGGGACGGGTCTTAAAACAAAACGACCCTGTCCCTGTGTGTTATCCACAAGGACAGGATCGGTAAATACGATTCTGCGGTGCCACCTTGCTTGCTCTGCATCCAATACAGCAGAGCCACTCACGGAGAGCCAACACTCCCCTGTCCTGTAACGGAGACTTCCGTCCAAAGCTACTAGGGTTTGTGCCCGTTTGCCCGGCCCTCGGCGGCCCACGAAACTCTGCCCCGCTTTCGCCCGTTTGCACTGTCCGGGCTCACTGCAGATGCGCTGTGCAGGTTCTCTTCCGCCTCATCGGTTTGATTGCATTATACACTTTATCTTCGTAAAGTCAAGAGGGAATTTGAAATTTTTATTTTCCTGCCCGGTCAAAGTCATTCTTCTGCCGGGGTGCCGGTGCTGCGGCGCTTGCGGCGCACAAAGCAGGCAACATACACCACCCATACCGGAATGGTCACGGCGGTCACCACCCGGCTTGCAGAAAGCCCGGCGGCCTGATACACAAAGTCGATGCTGCTTGCGCCCGCCGGGCAGAGCACCGCCATCAGTCCCTCGTCCACACGCAGGATGCCGGTCTTTTCGCCGTTGACGTAGGCGGTAAAGCCGTCATCGTAGGGTACGGAGAAAAAGACTAGGTTTGGCTTGTCCATCGTGATCTCGGCATGGAAGCCTGCATTGTTCATCTGGAACACCGAGCAGCTGTGGGCGCGGCGGTCGGCGCAGTCCTGCGTGTAGCTGTCGTAGTGCAGGTCATCCAGCAGGGCGTCCGGCAACTCGGTCAGGTAGGAACTGTATTTTTCTACGTCCTCGTCCTCCAGCACCAGCGCCCGCAGCAGCAGGTTGGAGCGCAGGGTCTTGATCGAAGCCTCGTAGGTGGCCTCGGTCACATAGTAGTCGTAGGTAAAGCCCATGGGCACATAGTTGTCGTTGTGGTACAGCGCGTAGCCGTCCACATCAGCAAGATAGGTCCAACCCTCGTCCGCCTCGTCCTCAAAGCTTTCGCGCTTTTCCGGGGTGGTGATGAGGTACTCCACGCTCAACAGACCACGCAACGCGTAGTTTGTGATCTCCGGCTCGCTGCGCACGTCCCGCTTGACCCCCAGCCCCGGGTAGAAGCTGAGGATGCTGGGAGCCGCTGTGCTGCCGAAATATTGCAGGCAGCTTTTATCCAGCCACATCCCGATGTTGTCGTGGATCTTGTAGGTGTCGATGCGGTAGTCACCCTCCGGCAGGGCGTTTTTCAGCAGCAGGGCGTTAGTGTCCTGCTCCACAAGGTCGCTGTCGGTGTGCCACTGGCCAAACTTGCCAATGCCGATGTGCACCATGGTGAACGCGCAGGCAAATACCAGCACCGCCGCCGTCATGCGCTGGGCAAAGCGGCTGTCCTGCCGCCATACGCCGCAGAGGTAGCGGTACAGCATAAGCCCCAGCAGGCCAAAGCCCAGCACGGTAAAGAACTGTCCCGGGTTCTTCAGCACGCCGAAGGACCATGTCTCAGTGGTGTCGTCCCGCACGGGCACAACGGCAAAGACCAGCGTAGCCAGCATGATCCAGCTGATGCCCCGGGCAGGCGCGTCCAGATCAATGTCCGGGTCCTCCAGCGCATTCACGGTCATGGCGGCAAGGATGAGGGTGGGCATATAGTACCAGCGTGCGTAGTAGCTGGAATTCAGGGCGTAGAAGGCGCTGTTCAGCACCGGCACCAGTGCGCACACAGCGCATACCGCTACGATGCGCTTTTTGCTGTCGGCTTTGCGGCTGCGCCAGTAGGCCATGGCACCGGCCAGACTGCACAGCGGCAGATAGGCCGTCATGCTCGTCCACTTGATGACGCCCTCCGACCAGACCGAGGTGAGGTAAGGGGAGTCCGGCGGCAGGATCCAGCTGAGCAGGATGGCCAGATACTGCTGCACCTTGGCATAGGTCAGAAAGCCCCAGCCGGAGGAAAGGTCGATGGTGCGCGGGTTCTGCAGCAGACTGAGCACCGCCGGGAACAGCAGCAGACAGCCCATGGCAACGCCCAGCACGCTCTCCCACAACAGATGCCCGAACTTGCGCCCGGTCAGCCGGAAGTCCTTGGCGGTCAGCTTGCACACAAAGTAGATACACAGGAAAATTACCTGTCCCACAAAGAAGAAATAGTTGTTCAGCAGGTTCACCGCCACCCAGAAGGCGAACAGGCCGTGACGGTTTTCATAAATGGCTTCGTCCAGCGCCCAGAGCAGGTAGGGGAACAGCGCTACCACATCCACAAAGTGGTTGAAGAACACGTTGTACACTGCAAAGCCGGAAAGCGCGTACAGGCAGGCACCCAGCACCGCGTAGTTCGCGTTTTTAACGTAGCGGCGCAGGTACAGGTACGCGCCGCCGCCCGCCACGCCGAACTTGAACACCAGCAGCGGCACCATCATATAGGGCAGCCAGCTTTGCGGCAGCAGCACCGACAGCCAGAAAAACGGCGAGCCGTACAGGTAAAAGGAGTAGGCGTTCATCACCCCGCTGCCAAGGTCGGTCGCCCACGAAAAGGTATTGTGCGGCGCACCGTCAAAGGCGCTGTCCGGGTAGCCTGCGCCCTTGACGAAGCCATTCATATACCGGTAAAAGCTGATCTGCTGGCTGTTGAAATCGCCTGCATAGTGGAAAAAGCCGCCGTCAAGGAGATAGAAGGGCAGAAAGAATACTGCCGCCGTCAGGGCGCACAGTCCCACCGCCTGCCAGAACTTTTTACGGTCCTGCTCCCTTGGTGTGAGCAGCCGTGGTTTTATAAACTTTTCCATAGCGTTCCTCTTTCTCCGCGCACCGGCGCGGAAGTGGATTTGATGTCACCTTGTAGTATAGCACGGCGGCGGGCAAGAAAAAAGGGCTTGACAACCAAGCGCGGGGCGGGTATGGTGAAGAAAAGGAGACGTTTGCCATGCTGTATCCCTTCAGCGCCTTGCTGGCGCGCATGAAGTATATTACCCGGTGGAGCCTGATGCACTCCACCCGGGCGGAATCCCTCAGCGAGCACACCTGTGACACCGCGCTGCTGGCGCACCTGCTGTGCCTCATCGCCAAGCACTACACCGGCACGCCCTGCCGCCCCGAGGTGGTGGCGGTGGCGGCGCTGTACCACGACGCCCCGGAGATCATCACCGGGGATATGCCCACGCCGGTCAAATACCACTCCCCGGCGCTGCGGGACGCCTACAAGGCGCTGGAGACCGAGAGCGTGCGCTCCATGGCGGCCCTGCTGCCCGCAGAACTGGCCGCAGAGCTGACCCCCTGCATGGACGGCAGCGCCCTGACGGCAGAGGAGCACCGGCTGCTCAAAGCCGCCGACCGGCTGAGCGCTCTGATCAAATGCACCGAGGAGCAGCGCAGCGGCAACCACGAATTTGACGCCGCACTCACGCAGCAGCGCGCTGCGCTGCAAGCCATGCACTGCCCGGAAGCCGACTGGTTTCTGGAGCACTGCCTGCCCTGCTACACCCAGAATCTAGACGAGCTGACGAAGTTGTAACCATACGTCTTGCCGCCGGGGAATGTTCTCTTTTGGTGGCAAAAGAGAACCGGAAAAGTGCATTGCGCTCTGCGGGAGGACTTTCTGCTTGTTTTCAGCGTGCAAAGACGCTCCGCTGGGCCAGAGGCAGGGAGGGGTGTTCCGACTCCCCCCTCCCTACCTCTGGACTCCACCCACCCCGCAACGGGTCAAGGGCTGCACGCCCTTGACAAACCTAAAGAAGAAGTCGAAGCACAAAAAAGCTAGCGCTGCGCCAGTCGGCGCTATCGCTTTAACGCTTTTTTCGCTTCTCCATTTATAGCCCCTCAGTCGCTGCGCGACAGCTCCCCCCGGGGGAGCAAGTTTGCCCGCCGCAGCGCCGCGCTTTCGCAGAAAGCGGCGCGGCAAATGCCGTTTCCGGTCACGACCCCTCCCGTGAAAATGCAATACCGGAGCGTCCGCAGACGCTCCGGTATTGCTCTATTTAAAATATTCTTTCCGCTAATTATGGCTAGAGCGCAGCGGAAGCCATTTTAAATCGTTACTCAGCCCGCAGCTTACGGGAACGGTATTTCCCGCACATCGTCGGGGTCCAGCCCGGCTTTGCGCTGCTCTTCAAACACGGCAGCGATCAGCTCGTCCAAGTCCTCTAAATGGGTCAGGGTGCAGCAGTAGCGGCGCAGGGCGGCAGCGCCCTTCAGCCCCTTCATGTAGTGCATGGTCTGGGCACGCGCCTGCGGCATGGCCACAAATTCGCCCTTCTGCTCTACCATCTCCTCCACCTGACGGCGCAGCGCGTTCATCCGCGCCTGCAGGTTCGGCTCCTTGGGAGCGGGCAGACCCTCCAGCGCGGCGTTTACCCGCTCAAACAGCCACGGGTCGCCCAGTGCGCCCCGGGCGATCATCACGCCGTCGCAGTTTGTCTCGCGCACCATGCGCAGCGCGTCCTCGGCGCAGTGGATATCGCCGTTGCCCAGCACCGGCACTTTTACCGCATCCTTTACCCGGGCGATGATCTCCGGGTCGATGCCCGGGGTATACATCTGCTCCCGGGTGCGGGCGTGCACCGCCACCAGCGCCGCGCCCGCCTGCTCGCAGGCTTTGGCGCACTCCACGGCGGTGATGTGGTCGGCGTCCCAGCCCTTTCGCATTTTTACGGTGACGGGGCGCTTAGTGTGCGCCACTACCTGCTCCACGATGCGCCCGCAGCGGTCGGGATCCAGCATCAGCTTGCTGCCCGCCCCGCCGGAAACGATCTTGGGGGCAGGGCAGCCCATGTTGATATCCACAAAGTCAAATTCGTACTGCTCGATGGCGGCGGTGGCTTCGCCCATGATCTCCGGCACCTCGCCGAAGATCTGCACCCCATAGGGGGCGCCGTTAGGCTCTGCCTTCAGCAGGCTGACAGTCTTATGGTCGCCGTACACCAGCGCCCGGCTGGACACCATCTCGCTGACCGTAAAGCCCGCGCCGTGCTGTGCCATCAGGCGGCGGCAGGGGGCATCCGTAAAGCCCGCCATAGGGCCGAACACCGCCCGGTGGGGCAGGATGATATTGCCGATCTTCAAAGGTTCCATGGGTTCTCCTTGTATTTGTTTTGGGGTAGACGATTTGGAATGCGCTCCGCGTTGCTTTGCGCATATTCAGAGGAAAAATTATTTTTAATTTCGCGTTTGGAGCGACCGCGTTTGCGGAGCGCAGCGCAGCAATGAAAGCCCCAGTGGGGCTTTTAAGCGGCAGAGCAGTCTGCGCTAGCAGATGGAGGGGCTTTGCCCCGACAAGCTCTGCGGAGCGCTCCAAACGCATTTTCACGGGAGGGGTCGTGACGGAAGCGGCAGCTGCTTTCCTACCATACACCGTAAAAAGGGGCTGTTGCGCCAAATGCTGTGCAACAGCCCCTGTGGTTTTATGTTACATCTTCTCGGGCACGTTGATCTTGAACATGGTGAGCACGTTGAAGATGGCGTTCTTCACGCCGATGCACAAGGCAAGGCGCGCCTGCTGCACGGCGGGGTCTGCGCCCTGAATGCGGCAGTTGCCGTAGAAGCGGTGGAAGGCGCTTGCCAGATCAATGACAAAGCGGTTGATGCGGCTGGGGTCGTACTTTTCAGCAGCCATCACGATCTCCTGCGGGAAAGCGGCCAGCATACGGATCAGATCCATCTCGGAAGGCTCGGTGAGCAGGGTGGCGTCGATGTGCTCTGCACCGGCAAACTGCACACCCTCGCTCTCCATCTTTTTCAGGATGGAGCAGATGCGGGCATGGGCGTACTGCACATAGTACACAGGGTTGTCGTTGTCGGTCTTGACGGCCTGATCCAGGTCAAAGTCGATGCCGCTGCCTGCGTCGTGCATATTGAACAGGAAGCGTGCGCTGTCGATGGGCACTTCCTCCAGCAGGTCGGTCAGGGTGATGGCGTTGCCGGTGCGCTTGGACATACGGACAGGCTGACCGTCCCGCATCAGGTTGACCATCTGCATCAATACAACGTCCAGATCCTCGCCATTCAGGCCGATGGCATCCATGGCACCCTTCATGCGGGCCACATGACCGTGGTGGTCTGCGCCCCACACGTCAATGGCCTTGGCAAAGCCGCGGGTAGCCAGCTTGTTGTAGTGGTAGGCGATATCGGCGGCAAAGTAGGTGGGGATGCCGTTGGCGCGGACGAGTACCTCGTCCTTGGCCTCTTCCTCGGTGCCGTCCTCGGTCTTTTTCTTGTTCACAGTGCCGTACTTGGCAGCATACTGGGCGCTGCGGTACATGATGGCACCGTCCTCGGCTTTGTAGCAGGCACCCAGTTCCAGCAGCTTGTCCACCACAGCCAGAACTGCGCCGGACTCGTGCAGGGTGCTCTCGTGGAACCAGACATCGTAATCAATGCGGTACTTGCCGAGGTCCCGCTTCAGGGCGGCAATGTTCTTGGGCAGGGCGTAGGCCACCAGTGCGTCCTTCAGGGCGGCAAAGGCTTCGCTCTCAAACAGAGCTTCCTCGTCCATACCCTTGCAGGCGGCAACGTACTTGTCGCCGTTCAGCTGGGCGAACTCACCGGCCAGCACCTTGATGTCGCCGCCCTGATAGCACTCTTTGGGCAGGGGATAGGCCTCCTCGCCGCAGAACTGCTGCAGGTAGCGCACCGCCAGACTTTTGCCGAACTTCTGGATCTGGTTGCCGGCGTCGTTGATATAGAACTCGCGGGTCACATCGTAGCCGGACCAGTCCAGCACAGCGGCCAGACAGTCGCCCAGTGCGCCGCCGCGGGCGTTGCCCATGTGCATGGGGCCGGTGGGGTTGGCAGAAACGAACTCCACGTTGTACTTTGCACCCTTGCCGTGGTCGGTGCGGCCATATTCCTTGTTGGCACAGGCACCCAGCACCACGCCTGCCCAGAAGCTCTGGGACAGGAACAGGTTGATGAAGCCGGGACCGGCGACCTCCACCTTGGAGAACACGCTGTTTTCAAGAGAGGGCAGATGTGCCAGCAGGGCGTCTGCGATCATCTTGGGAGCCTTGCGCCAGGTGCGTGCACCGGCCATGGCGAGGTTGGAGGCGATATCGCCGTTCTTCACGTCGGCGGGGATCTCCACGATAAAGGCGGGCAGCTCTGCCTCGGGCAGGGTGCCGTCTGCCATAGCAGCCTTGGCGGCTGCGGTCAGCAGAGCGCGTGCCTCGTCCAGCGCAGCCTGCCGGGGGTTGTAGTTCTGGTAGGTCTTTTCAAAATCAGTCATGGGTCGGATTCCTTTCACAGTCTCAGGGAACTTCATCAATTCACATGGGTCACGGTAACTTCCAGACGGTTGCGGCTCACCAGCTCGGCGCTGTCGGCATCCAGCAGGTAGGCAAACCGGGCGGTGCCGCCCTTTTCGGTCAGGTGACAGTCGATCTCGTCCGCAGTCACGCCCAAGGTCATGGAGCCGAAGCCGGTCTCGTAGTGGCACAGGTTGCGGCGGCCTTTTTCGATCAGCAGCTGGGTGCCTGCCCCGCCGCCCTTGCCGAACCGCAGCATGGCCACCCGGCTGCCGTCTGCGGCGATCTTCAGGGTGGTGGTGCAGCCCTCGTAGCCGGTGGTCTCGGTCTCGCGGTAGGTCACATAGTAGCTGCCGCCTTTCAGCACAAAGCTGCCCCGGGTCATCAGCTC
Organism: Faecalibacterium sp. I3-3-33; assembly: GCF_023347295.1. Classification (NCBI taxonomy): domain Bacteria; kingdom Bacillati; phylum Bacillota; class Clostridia; order Eubacteriales; family Oscillospiraceae; genus Faecalibacterium; species Faecalibacterium sp. I3-3-33. The sequence goes on along the minus strand of NZ_CP094469.1, from coordinate 2,393,198 downwards.
CACAAATTCTTCTTTTTCCTCTTCCGCAGCCGGTTCGTCCAGCCGCTGCTCAATGCGGCTTTTAATGCGGATGATATAGTCTTCCTTCAGTGGCTTGCTCACGTTGTTTTTCCTTATCAATATTTATCAATGGCGATCTGCTCCACCGGGCCGCCCTTGTACTCGCCCAGAAACAGGTCTGCCGTCTGCACAAAGCAGTCCGGCACATCGCTGACGTAAAAGTGTGCCTGCCCGTTCTCGTGGTCGGCGCGCAGCCCGCGCTCGGCGAGCATCCGCTCCAGATGATGGGCGGCGGTCATGGCAGGGTCCACCAGCGTGACCTGCGGCCCCATAAACTCCCCGATCATGCTTTTCAGCAGCGGGTAGTGGGTGCAGCCCAGGATCAGGGTATCCACCCCGGCCTCGCGCACCTCGGTCAGGTACTGGGCAATGACCAGCTTTGTGACCTGCTGCTTTCCGGCCTCACTGTGATCCACATACCCGGCCTCCACCAGCGGTACGAACAGCGGGCAGGGGCGGGCGGTGATCTCCACCCCGGGCACCAGCTGCCGCAGCAGCTTTTCGTAGCTGCGGGAGCGGATGGTGGCGGCTGTGCCAATAACGCCGATGCGGCGGTTGCGGGTGACAAAGGCTGCCTCCCGGGCGGCGGCGTCCACTACGCCAAGGTAGGGCACCGGCAGCTGGGCTGCCTCCGCAGCCGGGTAGGTGCTGCTCACCGTACCGCAGGCGGCCATGATGCACTTAACGTTTTTGGAAAGCAAAAAGGCCACGTCCTGCCGGGCGTACTGCAAAATGGTCTCCGGGCTGCGGCTGCCGTAGGGCACCCGGCCGGTATCGCCGAAGTAGATGATATCCTCATGGGGCAGGCGCTTGCGCAGTTCCCGCACGCCGGTCAGGCCGCCCAGACCGCTGTCGAACACACCGATGGGGCGATTATCCATGCTGCTTTTCCGTCCTTTCCACCGCCAGTGCGATCAGGCGGTCGATGAGCTGCGGCACCGGCAGGCCCTCGTGCTCCATGAGCTTGGGGTACATGCTGATGGCGGTAAAGCCGGGGAAGGTGTTGATCTCGTTGATGAGCACCCGGCCGGTGTTCTTTTCCACAAAGAAATCGCACCGTGCCAGCCCCTCGCAGTTCAGTGCAGTGTAGGCCATGGCGGCGTAGGTCTTTACCTCGTCCAGCTTGGCCTCCGGCAGGTGTGCCGGGATGACGGTCTGGCTCACGCCGTTCTTGTACTTATCATCATAGGTGTAGAACTCTGCACCGGCAAGGATCTCACCGGGACGGGTGGCAACAGCGGGGTCGGAGCCGATGACGGCGCACTCCACTTCCTGTCCGTCCACAAAGGCCTCAAACACCACCTTGCGGTCGTTTTCCAGTGCAAGGGCGATGGCGGCCTTCAGCTCATCCTGACTGGACACCTTGGAGATGCCCACACTGGAGCCTGCGTTGGCGGGCTTGACGAACACCGGCCAGCCCAGCTTTTCTTCCACACCAGCGCAAACGCCCTCCAGATCCTTCTCGATCTCCCAGCGGTTGGCGGCTACCCACTTGGTGTGGGGCACACCGTTGGCTTCAAACAGGGCGTTGGCTACGGCCTTATCCATGCACACAGAGCTTGCCAGCACGCCGCAGCCCACATAGGCGATGCCTGCCAGTTCCAGCAGGCCCTGCACCGTGCCGTCCTCGCCCCACAGGCCGTGGAGCACCGGAATCACCACGTCAAGGTGCATCTTTTCCACCCGGCCGTCCGGGGTAAACAGGATCATGCCGTGGTCGGCGCGGTCCGGGCTGATCACGCAGGGCATATTGCCGGGCAGCTCTTCCCAGCTGCCATCGGCCATCTGTTCCGCCGTGGCCTCGGTATAGAGCCAGCGGCCCTCCTTGGTGATGCCCACGGTGAGCACCTCGTATTTGCTGCGGTCGATGTTGCGGACAAAGTTGCCCACAGAGACACAGCTGACCTCATGTTCGCTGGACATACCGCCGAACAGCAGCGCCACACACATTTTATTTGCAGACTGCATGATATCTCACTCCTATTTATAAAGCCCCCGGTAAAGGGGCGGCTTCAAACCGGTAAAATGCCGTTTCGATTCATTATACAATATCTACGCCCGCGATGCAAGCAGAATGCAAAAAAGCTGCCTTGGGACAAAAAGACGCCGGCTGCGAAAAAAGTTTCTCAAAATCGCTTTTTTCTGCTTGACGGATTGAAAAACGCGTGGTACAATGATATCACCTCTTTTGCGGGGTTATTAAGTGCGCCTGTTTTTACAGCTGCCACCCGCACCCGAGGGAGGTTCAAAACAACCGTTATAATGGAGGTGTCAACAAATGACCGTTAAAATCACTCTGGCCTGCACCGAGTGCAAGCAGCGCAACTACAACACCACGAAGAACAAGAAGAACAACCCCGATCGTCTCGAGATGAAGAAGTATTGCCGTTTCTGCAAGAAGCACACCGTTCATCGCGAAACCAAGTAAAAGAAAGGCGGAGCATAATGGCAGACAAAACCGAGAAAAAGCCGGGCTTTGTGGCCAAAGCTAAAGCCGCTGTGAAGGGCTTCTGCGCACGGGTCGCAAAGTTCTTCCGCGATACCAAGAGCGAGCTGAAGAAGGTGGTCTGGCCGTCCAAGCAGGACGTCAAGACCAACACCATCGTCGTGCTTGTGACCGTCGCGATCGCAGCGGTTGTGATGATCCTGCTGGATGCCATCTTTGGTGGTATTCTGGGCCTGATCATCGGCGCCTGAGAATCATCTTGAAACGGAGGGTCAACCAAAATGGAAGAATCAACCAAGCTGGTAGATGAGTCCACTGAGGCTCTTTGGTATGTTGTGCATACCTATTCCGGTTACGAGAACAAGGTCGCCAACGACCTGCAGACCATGGTGGAGAACCGTCACCTGCAGGAGCTGATCTGCGACATCAAGGTTCCCGTCGAGATGGTTCCTGAGATCGACAAGAACGGCAAGCAGAAGATGGTGGAGCACAAGCTGTTCCCCGGCTACGTTCTGGTCAAAATGGTGATGAACGACGATACCTGGTATGTCGTGCGTAATACGCGCGGCTGCACCGGCTTTGTCGGCCCCGCCTCCAAGCCCGTTCCGCTGACCGCTGAGGAAGTGGAGAAGATGGGCGTGGAGAAGGCTGCACCGCTCAGCGTCGATTTTGCTGTCGGCGATACCGTGCAGATCACCGCCGGTCCTCTGGAAGGCTTTATGGGCCTTGTGGAGGCCATTGATACCGAGAACTTCAAGGTGAAGCTCAAGGTCAATATGTTCGGCCGCGAGACCCCCGCAGAGGTGGAGATCGGTCAGGTCGAGCTGCCGTAACCAACCGGCAAGTTCCGTTTACCAAGGTAAGACCGCAGTGCGGTTCTTATAGAGCGTGTGCAGCGTGCACGCGCTCGTGGGAGGCGCAGAGACACTGCGCCGCAACTCACCACAGATTTTTGGAGGTGCATTTATCATGGCACAGAAAGTTACTGGCTACATTAAGCTGCAGATCGAGGCCGGCAAGGCGACTCCGGCTCCCCCTGTTGGCCCTGCTCTGGGTCAGAAGGGCGTCAACATCATGGCGTTCACCAAGGAGTTCAACGAGCGTACCAAGAACCAGATGGGTTATGTGATCCCCGTCGTCATCACCGTGTACGCTGACCGCTCCTTCAGCTTCATCACCAAGACTCCTCCGGCAGCTGTTCTGATCAAGAAGGCCGCTGGCATCAACACCGCTTCCGGCAAGCCCAACAAGGAAAAGGTTGCTTCTCTGACCGCCGCTCAGGTGGAGGAGATCGCCAAGACCAAGATGCCCGACCTGAACGCTGCTTCTCTGGAAGCTGCCTGCAGCATGGTCCGCGGCACCTGCCGTTCCATGGGCGTCACCGTCGAGGGCTGAGACATAAACAGTGGGAGGGCATAACACTGCCCGCATGACCACACAGGAGGATATACAATGAAACATGGCAAGCACTATGTCGACGCTGCAAAGCTGGTCGATTCTACTAAGGCATACGATGTGAACGAGGCTCTGGAGCTGGCTTGCAAGACCGCTTCCGCCAAGTTCGACGAGACCGTCGAGCTGCACGTCCGTCTGGGCGTTGATGGCCGTCACGCTGACCAGCAGGTCCGTGGCGCTGTCGTTCTGCCCAACGGCACCGGCAAGACCGTCCGCGTCTGCGCTATTGCTAAGGGCCCCGCAGCTGCTGCTGCCGAGGCTGCTGGCGCTGATATCGTTGGCGATGACGAGCTGATCGCAAAGATCGCCGGCGGCTTCATGGATTTTGACGTCGTCGTGACCACCCCCGATATGATGGGCCGCGTTGGCCGTTTGGGTAAGGTTCTGGGCCCCCGTGGTCTGATGCCCAACCCCAAGGCCGGCACTGTGGCTCCCGATCTGGGCAAGGCTGTCAGCGAGGCTAAGGCTGGTAAGATCGAGTACCGTCTGGACAAGCAGAACATCATCCATGTGCCCGTGGGCAAGGCTTCTTTCGGTGCAGAGAAGCTGTACACCAACCTGGACACTGTGATGGAGGCTATTGCCAAGGCAAAGCCCGCTGCAGCTAAGGGTACCTACTTCAAGAGCGCTACCATCGCCACCACCATGGGCCCTGGCATCCGTCTGAACACCCTGAAGTACGGTGTCTGATTTTAGTTTCTGATGTTTTTCTGCCGTTCTGCGGAATGGCAGAAAATTTTGTCAGAAAATTCAAAAAAACACTTGACAACGCCGCACGTTTGCGGTATTATAATCATGCTGTTTTTAAGACAGCAGGCGCTGGAGTCCAGTGTAAAGTTTGACCGCCTGCCGAGAAACGTGCGTAAAGTTGCTTTATGCCTCTCTCTCGGCGCAGTGCGCGGGAAAGAGGCTTTTTTCATTGCTCCGGCTTTCGATACAAGTTTTTGAAACGAGGTGAAACCGAATGCCCAGTGCAAAGATTCTTTCTGAAAAGCAGGCTTACGTCGCTGATCTGAAGGCAAAGTTTGAGAGTGCGGTTTCCGGCTGCGTCGTCGCTTACGGCGGCATTAACGTCGAGAACGACACCAAGCTCCGTAAGGAGCTGCGTGAGGCAGGCGTTGATTACATGGTCGTGAAGAACACCATGCTGCGTCTGGCAGTTAAGGGTACCGCTCTGGAGGGTCTGGCTGAGAACTTCAAGGGCGACACCGCTGTCGCTTTTGCTCACGAAGAGGATCCCATGGCTGCTGCCCGCATCCTGTGCAAGTATCAGGATGGCGATAAGTCCAAGAAGTTCGTCGTGAAGGCTGGCTTCATGGAAGGCAAGGCTATGAACGCCGCCGAGACCAACGCCATCGCAAAGCTGCCCAACCGCGAAGGTATGCTGTCCATGTTTGCAGGCGCCCTCACCAGCACTCTGTCTGGTCTGGCCGTTGCAATGCAGGCTTATGCCGACAAGCAGGAGGAGCCCGCTGCCTAATGGCCGCGTGACCGCCGCTTAACAAAAAACTGAAACAAACTAAAACCATTGATATTGGAGGGTTATTACCATGGCTTCTGAGAAGATTACTGCCATCATCGAGTCCGTCAAGGGCCTGACCGTTCTGGAGCTGAAGGAACTGATCGACACCTACTGCGAGGAGTTCGGTGTTTCTGCTGTTGCTGCTGCTGCTCCCGCTGCTGCTGGCGCTGCTGCTGCCGCTGAGGAAGAGAAGACCGAGTTCGACGTCATCCTGGCTGAGGCTGGCGCTACCAAGATGCAGGTCATCAAGGTCGTTAAGGAGATCACCGGTCTGGGCCTGAAGGAGGCTAAGGCTATCGTTGATGGCGCTCCCAAGGCTGTCAAGGAGAAGGTCTCCCAGGCTGAGGCTGACGACATCAAGAAGAAGCTGGAAGAGGCTGGCGCTAAGGTTGAGGTTAAGTAATTTAACCCCTTCTCTTACCGTTCTTTCTTGAACATCAAGAGGTCTGCTCCGTAAGGTGCAGGCCTCTTTTTTCTCCCGTGAAAATGCAATCCCGGAAAGTCCGCAGACTTTCCGGGATTGCTCTATAAAAATATTTTTCCGCTGAAGATGCCCAAAGCACAAGCGGAGGGCATTTTCAATCGTTTCCTTATCAAAAAAGGCTGCCGCACAAAATCTGTGCAGCAGCCTTTCGCGTTATTCCTCCGGTGCAGCCTTGCACTTCTCCACATAGGCTGCGATCTTGTCGATCTGGATCTGTGCCACGGCACGACCGGTCTCGTATACGCGGCGCAGCTGGGCGGCATCGCGCTCCATAGAGGGAATCTCCAGCGGGATGGGCGGGCGGATGACGAATGCCCGGCCGGACTGCTCCAGCATGGAAATATAGGCCAGCGTTTCATTGTAGCGCTGGTGCCGGTCTGCCACGGCCTCCACAAAGGCGGGGTAGCGCACAAACTTCGCCCGGATAAGGGGCAGCATCTTGTTTTTCTGCTTTACAAAGCCTTTGGGCTGGGTCAGGATGATCAGGTTGCGCTTGTAGCCGATGGACTCAAAAAAGCGCACAGGAATGGAATCCGCAACACCGCCGTCCAGCAACTGATAGTGGCCAATCTTCACGATCTTGGCCGCCAGCGGCATGGATGCCGAAGCCTGCATCCACTGGATATCCTCGGCGTCGCCGGTGCGACACTTGCGGTAGATGGGCTCGCCGGTGCGTACATCGGTGCACACCACAAAAAAGTCCATGGGGTTCTCCCGGAAAGCCTCGGTGTCAAAGGGATCCAGCTTTTCCGGCACGATATGGTAGCAGAACTGCTCGCTGTACAGGTTGCCAGTGCGCAGCAGGTTGCCAAAGCTGGCGTAGCGCTTGTCGGCGCAGTATTCCGTGTTGTAGCGGATGGTGCGTCCGATCTGGTGCGACTTGTAGTTGCAGCCGAACACTGCCCCCGCCGACACGCCAACGGCACCGTCCAGCTGGATGTTATGCTCCATCAGCACATCCAGTACGCCAGCGGTGAACATTCCGCGCATAGCGCCGCCTTCCAGCACAAGTCCTGTTTTCATACCATTTTCCTCCTCGTCCGGTCAAAAATCCCGGATATTACCCTTCTCCTATTAAGAATAGTATACTCAAAAACCGCGAAAGAACAAGGGAGGATAAACCAAAAATGACCCGACAACCTCACGAAGTTTCGGTATTTTTGGACAAGGTCATACTTTTAGAAAAAACGAAGAGGTTTGGTGTCGTATTTTTACGAATTTTGGCAAGAAAACCCCTTGTCAAAGCGGAGTGCTTCCGGTATACTAGGTGAAACATTATATCATGGGTGCGTGTGGCGCGCGCCCGGGAATGGAAAACAGGCGGGCGCTTTTCGCGGCGAGAAAGCCGATGGCAGAAAACGCGCCTATAAGGGTTGGAGGATATACTTTATGAAGATGCTGGAAGATCGTATCCGCAAGGACGGCATTGTGCGCGAGGGCAACGTACTCAAGGTGGACAGCTTTATCAACCACCAGATGGACATCCCGCTGTTCCGCGAGATGGCACGGGAGTGGAAGCGCCTGTTTGCGGGCAAGCCCATCAATAAGGTGCTCACCATCGAGGCCAGCGGCATCGGCATTGCGGCTGTGGTAGCCAGCGAGCTGAACGTGCCGGTGGTGTTTGCCAAAAAATCTATGAGCATCAATCTGGACTACGACAACTACAAGACCCAGATCCAGTCCTTCACCCACAAAAAGATCTACAACGTCATCGTCTCCAAAAAGTTCCTCACCCCGGAGGATCATGTGCTGATCATCGACGATTTTCTGGCCAACGGCTGCGCCCTGATGGGCCTGCTGGAACTGGCCGAGGAAGCTGGTGCTACCGTAGAGGGCATCGGCATTGCCGTGGAAAAGGGCTTCCAGCAGGGCGGCGAATTGATCCGCAGCAAGGGCATCCAGCTGGAAAGCCTTGCCATCGTGGACGCTATGGACAGCACCACCGGCGAGATCACCTTCCGTCCCCAGCCGAACCAGAACTAAAAATCATTATACATTTCAGCGTAACGGAATGTCTGCGGACGTTCCGTTATTTTTTTTGCACCTGCCGCTTCCCTTTACGACCCCTCCCGTGAAAAGGCAATTCTGGAAAATCCGCAGATTTTCCAGAATTGCAAATTAAAAATCATTTTTCCGCTGACTATGGCCAGAGCGCAAGCGGAGGCCATTCAAAATCGTCACGCCCCATCAAAGCTGTCCCCATCAGCGGGCAGGGCAGCGGCTTGCGCGTCTGCGCTGCCGCTGTCCGCTGCTCGGGGGACGCCTTTGTATACCAGCGTCTGTTCCAGCACCTCCGCGCAGACCGGTGCCGAGAGACTGCCACCGGCGGTGGTCCAGCTGTGGGGCTCATCCAGACAGACCAGACACAAAAACTGCGGGTCATCGATGGGTGCTACCGCCACAAAGCTGGCAATGCGGGCTTTCTCGTCGGCGCTGTCCAGCTTTTGGCTGGTGCCGCTTTTGCCGCCCACCCGGTAGCCCGCGATCTGCGCGTTGCGCCCGCCGCCGTACAGCACCACTGCCTCCATCATCTCCCGCATGGTGGCAGAGGTGGCGGGCTGGATGACCTGCCGCTTGCACACCGGGGAATTGTGCTGCAAAATGCTGCCGTCCGGTGCGAGGATATCCGAGACCAGATACGGCTGCATCAGGCGCCCACCGTTCACCACCGCGCAGACGGCAGCAGCCATTTCCAGATAGGAAATTTTGCTGCTCTGCCCGAAGGCGCAGGAGGCCAATTCTACCGGCCCCATGCGGTCGGCGGTGTAGTACAGGCTCTTTTTCGGCTCGGCGGGCAGGTCGATGCCGGTGGGCTCCCGCAGGCCGAAAGCGGCAAAATAATCGCAGAAGGCCTGCTTGCCCAGCCGCGCTCCGATCTGGATAAAGCTCTGGTTGCAGGAGTTTTCCAGTGCCTGCGTCACGGTCTGGCTGCCGTGGCGCTTGCGATTGGCGCAGTGGAACCGTGTACCCGCCACCGAGATAGAGTCCCCGCAGTAAAAGGTAGAGTGCCGGGTGATGGCTCCGGCGTCCAGCGCCGCCGCGCAGGTGATGAGCTTGAACACGCTGCCCGGCTCGTACAGGTCGCTCACCGCCTTGTTGCGCCACTGGGTCTGCTGAGCCAGCTGTAAGGCGGCAGCGCGCTCTTTACCGGAAAGGGCATCCACGGCTGCGCGCGCGGCCGTGTCGGCGATGACCCGGGGCTGGTTGGGGTCGTAGGCCGGGGTGGTGGCCATGGCCAGCACCGCCCCGGTGTTTACCTCCATCACGATGCCCACGCTGCGGGCGGCTACATGGTGCTCCTGCACCGCATAATTCAACGCATTTTCCAGATAATGTTGAATATTTGCATCGATGGTCAGCCGCAGTCCGCTGCCCTCCACGGGGGCAAGCTCGGTCTCGTAGCTCTGTGCCAGCGTATAGCCCCAAGCGTTCACGGCGGTCAGCACCACCCCGTTCTGTCCGGTAAGGGTGTCGTTGTATTCAAGCTCCAGTCCGCTGACCCCGGCGTTGTCCACGTTGGTGAACCCCAGCACCGAGGCCAGCAGCTCCCCCTGCGGGTACCAGCGCTTGGAATCCTGATTGATGCGCACGCCGGTGATGCCGTTCGCCGCGCAGAAATCCCGCACGGCATCGGCGGTTTCGCGCTCCACACGGTAGCGCAGAAGGCAGTCGTTGGAGCGCCGGTCGCTGAACTTTTCCAGCAGTTTTGCCTCGTCCAGTTCCAGAATCTCCGCAAGTCCCTTGGCGGCAAGGGCAAGCTTATCCTCCGGCATCTCCCGGGGGCTGGCGCGCAGGGTCCAGCAGCTGCTGTTGGCGGCAAGCAATGCGCCGTCGGCGCTGTATATTTTGCCCCGGTCGGCGGGCACAACGGTGTCCCGCAGCTGCTGTCCCAGCGCCCGCTGGGTGTACCAGCCGTCGGTGCATAATTGCAGCCAGAACAACCGCCCGATGAGCCCTGCAAAGCAGACGGCGCACAGCCCCACCGCAATGAGCCGTGCCCGCAGACGGAACGCTCGCTCCGGCAAAGTGCGCAGGGCGTCCGTGGGTTTTGAGCCGCGCATGGCAGCACCCCCTTTGCGGGCAGTTTATGCGCCCGGCGGCAGCTTATATGACTAACCGCCCCCGCACCCGCGTACAATAACAGAAACGGAGGTGACCGGGATTGCACAGAACTGCTGCCCGCAAAGGGCTGCTGCGGCCGCTGCCGCCCATGGACCTGCCCTTTCTGGTGCTGGTGCTCACGCTGGTAGCCTTTGGGCTGGTGATGCTGTGCAGCGCCAGCAGTGCGGTGGCACTGTACCGGCGGCAGGACGCCTTTGCCTATGTGCGGCCGCAGCTGCTGTACGCCGCCATGGGGCTGGTAGCCATGTGGATGGCCAGCCGGATGGACTACCACATTTATCACAAGCTGGCGTGGCCGCTGCTGGCGCTCTCGCTGGTGCTGCTGACGGCGGTGCTGTTCATGCCGGAGTATAACGGCTGCAAGCGCTGGCTGGTGCTGCCGGGGCTTGGCACATTACAGCCCAGCGAGATCGCTAAATTTGCGGTGGTTCTGGTATTTGCACACATCATCGCCCTGAACCACGACCGCATGGGCAGCTTTGCGGTAGGGGTAGTGCCCTTTGCGCTGGTGCTGGGGGTGGTGGCGGTGCTCATGCTGCTGGAGCCTCACCTTTCCGGTACGGTGCTGATTTTAAGCATCGGTGCGGTGCTCATGTTCGTGGGCGGCACCGGGCTGCGGTGGTTCATGCTGGCAGGGGCGGGCGGTGCTGCCGCCATTGGCACGGCCATCGTGCTGATGCCGGAGCTGGTGCCCTACGCCGCCGACCGGCTCAACTCGTGGCTGGACCCCTTTGCCGATCCGCTGGGCGATGGACACCAGACCATCCAGAGCCTGTACGCCATCGGCTCCGGCGGGGCGGCGGGGCTGGGGCTGGGCAACAGCCGCCAGAAGCATCTGTTCGTACCCGAGCCGCAGAACGACTTCATCTTTTCCATCCTCTGCGAGGAACTGGGTTTTCTGGGCGCGTGTGCAGTGATTTTGCTGTTCAGCGCGCTGCTGTGGCGGGGCATCACGCTGGCGGCGCACGCGCCGGACCGGTTCGGCGCACTGCTGGTGGTGGGCTTTGTGGTGCAGGTGGCGCTGCAGGCGGTGCTGAACATCGCGGTGGTCACCAATACCATCCCCAACACCGGCATCAGTCTGCCCTTTTTCTCCTCCGGCGGCACCAGCCTGATGATGCTTCTGGGCGAGATGGGCATCGTGCTTTCCGTCTCCCGGGGCGAAAGCTGATAAAGACCGGCATTTCCTGCCGTAATGGGGCAGGACCGGCGCGGAAATACCGGAAAAAAGCGGACAAATGACCGGACAAATCCCGCAGACGGCGGGAAGACCGTTTCCGGTGCATTTCTTTGACCAAAGACCCTCGTTTTGCATACCATGGGGTATCTTTTGCAGAACGGGGGTCTTGGCATGGCTGGGGATTGGATCATTACGGGCGGGCGGCCTTTGCAGGGCAGGGTGGAACTGCCTGCGGCCAAAAACAGTGTACTGCCGCTGCTGGCAGCAGCGCTGCTGTGCAGCGGGCCGGTGCGGCTGCAAAATGTGCCGCGCCTGACCGATGTAGAGGACTGTCTTGCCCTGCTGCGGGGCGTGGGCTGCACGGTGGGCTGGCAGGGCGCATCGCTGGCGGTGCAGGGGCGGCCCATGCGCACCGACCTTGCGCCGGAGGCCGCAGGCCGGATGCGGGCGTCCATTTTGTTTTGCGCGCCGCTGCTGGCGCGGCTGGGGCGGGTGAGCACCGTGCTGCCCGGGGGCTGCCGCATCGGGGCAAGACCCATCGACCTGCATTTGCAGGGGCTGGCGCAGATGGGGGTGCGGCAGCTGCCCGCAGCACCCGGACAGCTTACTTTGTACGCCCCGGCGGGGCTGCGGGGCGCGGAAATTTGTCTTGCTTTTCCCAGCGTAGGCGCTACCGAAACGCTGCTGCTGGCCGCTGCCACAGCGCAGGGGCAGACCGTGCTGCACGGCGCTGCAAAAGAACCGGAGATCGCGGATCTTGCCGCTTTCCTCAACGCCTGCGGCGGCTGCGTGGAGGGTGCGGGCACCGACACCATCCGGGTGCAGGGAAAGCGCTGCCTTGCGGGCTGCACCTTTGCGCCGGTGGCAGACCGTATCATCGCCTCCACGCTGGCCTGTGCGGCGGCTGCGGCGGGCGGAAGGGTGGAGCTGACGGGCTGCGCACCCGGGCTGTATGCGCCGCTGCTGGAAATTCTGGAACAAATGGGCTGCACCGTAGAGCGGGCGCACGATGCTGCCGCCATTTCACGGTTCGGGGCGCTGCGCGGCGCGGGAAATGTGCACACTGCACCCTATCCCGGCCTTGCCACGGACGCCGCCCCGCTGCTGGCGGCGGTGACGCTCTGCGCACAGGGCGAAAGCCGCCTGCAGGACAGGGTGTTTGAAAATCGTTTTGCCTGTGCCGAGGGTTTTGCGGCGCTGGGCGCGAATGTCCGGGTGGCAGAGCGCACGCTATATGTGCAGCCCGGCGGGGCACTGCACGGGGCAAAACTGACCGCACCGGACCTGCGCGGAGGGGCGGCGCTGGTACTTGCGGCGCTGGCTGCCCGGGGCAGCAGCCGCCTTGGCGGGACAGAATTTATCCGGCGCGGCTATGCGGACCTTGACCGGCTTTTGGCGGGGCTGGGCGCACAGATTATGCAGGAAATACCCGCCCGGAGCGGGCTTGTGAAAAAAACACCCACGAAAAAGCAATTTTGTCTTGCAATCGGTGCAAAAAAATGATACGATACAGTTATATAAATATCGTATGATAATTTCTGTGCGGCATTTGCGCAGTTCCACATAAAAATCCGATGGAGGACAAAGTTATGGCATTGATGCTCGATGAAGAACTGGACGAAAACGTTACGACGATCAAGGTGATCGGTGTAGGCGGTGGCGGCGGCAACGCTGTGAACCGCATGGTGAGCGACGGCCTGCAGGGCGTGGAGTTCATCGCCATGAATACTGACCAGCAGGCACTGGCTAAGAACCATGCCTCGGTCAAGGTGCAGCTGGGTTCCAAGCTGACCAAGGGCCGCGGTGCGGGTGCAGACCCGGAGATCGGCCAGCGCGCCGCTGAAGAAAGCAAGGATGAGATCGCCAACGCCCTCAAGGGCTCCCAGATGGTCTTTATCACCGCCGGTATGGGCGGCGGCACCGGCACCGGTGCGGCACCCGTTGTGGCCGAGGTGGCACACGACTTGGGCATTCTGACCGTTGGCATCGTTACCAAGCCCTTCTCCTTTGAGGGCAAGCGCAAGATGGGGCTGGCGGAGCAGGGCATTGCCAACCTGCTGATGCACGTTGACAGCCTGATCGTCATCCCCAACGAGCGCCTGAAGATGATCAGTCAGGAAAAGATCACCCTGATGAACGCCTTCCAGGCCGCCGACAACGTGCTGCGTCAGGGCGTTGAGTCCATCTCTGCCCTGATCAACGTGCCCGCCTTCATCAACCTGGACTTCGCCGACGTGCGCTCCATCATGAAGGATGCCGGCTACGCCCACATGGGCGTGGGCAGCGCCAAGGGTGCCGGCAAGGCCGAGAACGCCGCCAAGGCTGCAATTTCCAGCCCGCTGCTGGAGACCAGCATCGCCGGTGCGCACGGTGTTATCATCAACATCACTTCCAGCCCGGACATTGGTCTGGAGGACGTGGAGACCGCCGCAGGCCTCATCACCCAGAGCGCACATCCCGATGCAAACATTATCTGGGGTACTGCCTTTGATGAGAATCTGTCCGATGAGATGCGCGTGACCGTTGTGGCCACCGGCTTCGACAACAAGAGCGCCAGCGACCTGCGCAACAGCATCAACAACGCCATGGGCGGTGCACAGTCTGTGCCGACTGCGGTGTTCAGCAGCGACACCGGCGCAGCCGCAGCCCCGGCATCCACTGCCGCCCCGGCTGCTGCTGCTCCGGCTGAAAAGAAGGCCGTGGAAGAGGAAAGCAGCGACAACCGTTACTACGATGAGCTGCTGGCCATCCTGAACAAGCGGAAGTAATTACAGGCTACAATGGGGCTGGCAGCTGCGCCCATGCGGTCAGCGAAAGCCCCGTGCAAGGTGTGCATGGGAGGGCATCATGGTGCAGACAGAGCGGGAGACCGGTGCCCTGCGCGGACAATTTGCCCGGCAGGCCGCTGTACAGGCATCTGCCGCAGCACAGGCGGAAAGCGCCCGGGCGCAGGCAGAGCAGCTGAGCCGCAAGCTGGCTGCCGCACGCGCCGAGGTGCGCCGGTACCAGACCCGGATGTTCGCCTTTGAGCGTACTCTGCTTGCCCTCAAGCACGATAATGCAGAGCTGGAATCCGCCTGTGAGCAGGCGCGGGAGCAGTTGGAACAGGCCAATGCCCGGGCAGAAAAGGCCGAAGCCGCCTGCCGCAGAGCGGAAGCTGCTCTTGCCGCCATGCAGCAGACCGCCCCGGAAGCACCTGCGCAGCCGGACACCGCCCCCGAGGCTGTGCCGCAATGCGAGGCTGCACCGGAACAACCTGCGCCGGAAACGGAAGAACTGCTCTGTGCCCCGGAACAGGCACTGCCCCCGGAGCCTGCACAGCCTGTATGGCAGCCGGAGACCCGGCTGGAACAGATGGCTGCGGAGCTGATGGGCTGGTTCGATGCCATGATGCCCCAAGAATGAATCTTAAAAGGACTGTTGCGTGTTTTGCGCAGCAGTCCTTTTTCTTTCTGCGTAGGACGATTTGAAATGGCCTCCGCTGCGCTCTGGCCATCATCAGAGGAAAGATTGTTTTTAATTTGCAATTCTGGAAAATCTGCGGATTTTCCAGAATTGCCCTTTCACCAGAAATAGGTTTCAGTACGGATTGAATTGCATTTATACAACCGGGAATGAGAACGTTTGCAGAAAATACTGGAAAATGGCAGAAATGTTGCACGTAGCCTTGCATTTTGCTGTAAAATCCAGTAAAGTATAAATGAATGCAATAAAGCGGATGCCAGGGAAAACCTATTACATCCAGTCAGTGCGGACGGTACACCCGGAACAAAGCCGGGACAGAAGGCTGCGCCGCAAAAGGAGAAACATGGCCATGAACGAGAAACCGAAGATTCTGATCGCGGATGATTCCGAGATCAACCGTGCCCTGCTCAAGGAGATACTGGGCGATGGCTATGACTATCTGGAAGCGGAGGACGGCGCAGCAGCGGTGGAGCTGATGCGGCAGCGCACGGATATCTCTCTGTTGCTGCTGGACCTGATGATGCCCGGCATGGACGGCTTTGATGTGCTGCGGGTGATGAAGTACCACGCATGGCTGGACGAGATCCCGGTCATCGTCATTTCGGCGACAGAGGACACCGCCAACATCGAGCGTGCCTACGATCTTGGGGTGACGGACTATATCCGCCGTCCCTTCGAGCGGATCATGGTGCTGCGCCGGGTGAAGAATATCCTCATGCTGTACGCCAAGCAAAAGCGGCTCACCCGCCTTGTCACCGATCAGGTGTACGAAAAAGAGCATAACAGCGTGCTGATGATCAGCATCCTGAGCCATGTGGTGGAGTTCCGCAACAGTGAGAGCGGGCTTCATGTCCTGCACATCCGCACCCTGACCGATCTGCTTTTGCACCGGCTGGCGCAAAAGACCGACCGCTATCAGCTGGACGAAAGCGATATCGCCCGCATCAGCACCGCCTCGGCGCTGCACGATATCGGCAAGATCGTCATCCCGGAGGAGATCCTGAACAAGCCCGGCCGCCTGACCGCCGAAGAGTTTGCCATCATCAAGAACCATACTGTGGCGGGTGCGCAGATGCTGCAGGATCTGGGACAGGCGATTGCGCAGGACGAGCCGCTGTTGCAGGTGGCGCACGCCATCTGCCGCTGGCACCATGAGCGCTGGGATGGCAATGGGTACCCCGACCGGCTGAAAGGGGACGAGATCCCCATTGCGGCGCAGGTGGTGGCACTGGCGGACGTGTACGATGCCCTGACCAGTGAGCGCTGCTATAAGCACGCTTACGACCACGACACTGCGCTGCGCATGATATTGAACGGCGAGTGCGGCGCTTTTAACCCGCTGCTGCTGGACTGCCTGCGGGAGTCCTCGGAGCAGCTGCGCACCGAGCTGAACCGCTCGGAGTGGGACAGGGGCTTCCGGCAGGAGACCCACCGCCTTTCCGAGGAGATTTTGCACCGGGAAGCGCTGCCCCGGGAGAACCACTCCCAGCTGCTGCTGGAGCAGGAAAAGGAGCGCACGGATTTCTACGCCGCCCAGTGCGGCGGCATCCGGTTCGACTATGACCTGCTGGCAGGCAGCGTGACCGTGTATGACTACCATGCCGAGCCCTTGCAGCAAAAGACGGTGGCCGATTTTGCGCAAGGCAGGGGACTTGGCTTTTTGAACGAGCAGGATCGGCGCAAGTTCTCCAAGGCCATCAGCCGCGCCACGCCGGAAGCACCGGACGTGGTGCTTCCGGTCATGGTGCAGCGGGACGGGAAGCCGCACCTGCACCGGATGGCGCTGCATACCATCTGGAGCGGTGCCGGGGTGCGCCGCTGCGTGAACGTGCTGGGTCAGCTCACCGATGAACAGCACCGCGTGGAGCGTCAGACAGAGCTGCTGACCGCCACCGACCCGGAGGAAGATCCCGCCCGGTTCCTACGGCGGTTGCAGGGCATCTTTGATGTGGTGCGTCTGGTAGACCCGGAGCACCGCAAGGTGCTTGCGCTGGACAGTGACGGCATCCTGACCGAAAAGCCCGGCAACTGCCACATGATATGGAACAAGGATACCCGGTGCGAAAACTGCATCTCGGCCAAAGCCTACGCCCGCAAGACCATTCTGAATAAGATCGAGTTCAAGGACGAGGAGGCCTATTTTGTCATCTCCAAGTACATCGAGGTAGGCGGCAGGGGCTGTATGCTGGAAATGGTCACCCGGCTGACGGATGGCCGCTGGCTGGATATGGGCGGCCACCGGCTGCTGCTGGACCGCTGCGACGGAATGGAACGCAGCGCCTTCGTAGACCCCTTGACCGGGGCCTACACCCGCCGCTATTTTGATAAGTTCCTTGCCGGGGGCGAGATGCACGGCGGCGTAGCCATGATCGATGTGAACCAGTTCAAGTCGGTCAACGACAGCTTTGGGCATCTGGTAGGGGACGAGGCACTGCAAACCGTGGCCGCAGCCATGCAAAGCTGCCTGCGCCAGACCGATATCCTGATCCGCTACGGCGGCGATGAATTTTTGCTGCTGATGCCCCAGAACTGCCCTGACGGCGTGGAAAGCGTCATCCGGCGGGTGCAGAACGCTGTGCAGGCGGCACGGGTGCCCAGCCACCCGGGGCTCCGGCTTTCGGTAAGCATTGGCGGCGTGTGTGATGTGCATCCCCTGACCGAGGCCATCCGGCAGGCCGATGCCCGGATGTATTGCAATAAAGAAAACGGCGAGCAGGTGCTATAACCGCAGCTGACAACAAAAAAGAGACAGGCGACCCTTTCCGGGAAGCCTGTCTCCTCTTTTTATAAAATGAATCTTTTATTTCCGCTGCCGGGCGGCGATCTGCGCGGCAGTGGGCGGGATATCGCCCTGTGCTGTCTTTTCCAGCTGGCTCAGGCGGCGGTCCAGATCGGTGAGCCGCTGCGAGACGATATCCGGCAGATCCTGCTGGTCCAGATCGTCGGCGGGGTTCACCGCCTTGTTGTTGATGCGCACCACCTCGGCGGGCACGCCCACGGCGGTGCAGTTGGCGGGCAGGTTGCGCAGCACCACGCTGCCTGCGCCGATGCGGGCGTTATCCCCGATGAACACCGGGCCCAGCACCTTGGTGCCCGCGCCGATGAGCACGTTGTTGCCCAAGGTGGGGTGGCGCTTTCCGGTATCCTTGCCGGTACCGCCCAGCGTTACCCCGTGGTAGATGGTGCAGTTATCCCCGATCTCGCAGGTCTCGCCGAACACGATGCCCATGCCATGGTCGATGAACAGACACTTGCCGATGGTAGCACCCGGGTGGATCTCGATGCCGGTGCGGTGGCGGCCATGCTGGCTGACCCATCGCGCCAGAAAAAAGTGCTTGTGCTCGTACAGCCAGTGCGCAATGCGGTGGTACACCAGAATGTGGAATCCCGGGTACAGCAGCATTACCTCCAGCACGCTGCGTGCGGCGGGGTCCTTGCGCTGGATGTTCCGCGCGTCCTCAAGTAAACCCATGCGGAAAACCTCTCTTTCCCATAAACACCCGCCCACGCGGCGGGGCTCTCCCTTTTACCGTATTATAATAGCACAGCAGGCAACGAAAGTACAGTGCTGTACTAGGGATTGTGGAACAAAATGGCATTTATTTTGCCGCGCTGACCGGGTTTTGGGTAGAGTATCCAAAATTCGGCGAGAGATGCCAGAAACCTTTTAGCACCTGTTTTTGCGTACAGCCATTGACATATTTTGCGGTTCTATGATAAAATAATACGAATGAAAACGCAACCATCATAAAAAGGAGAAACACCATGCTGTGCAGCGCCCAGAACCCGAAACTGAACAAGCAGTTCGCGTCCGGTTTTGCCGTGGCTTCGTTGTTTCCTTTTTTTGCGCAATGAGCTTTTCCCTTTGCGGGGAAAAGTTTTTTTTTGCCCGTTTTCGGGCACCTGACACCCAAAAATATCATTACAGGAGGGAACCGCGATGCTGCTGACAAACGCTGTGAACACCGAGGGACGGCCGCTCGAGATCTATGTAAAGGATGGAAAGATCGCTGCCGTAGGGCAGGATCTTTCCGCCCTTGCCGCCGAGAATGAGACGGTGGTGGATGCCGGTGGGCTGACTGTGCTGCCCGCATTTGTGGATCTGCACTGCCACTGGCGCACCCCGGGCTTTGAGTACAAGGAGGACATCGAGACCGGCAGCCGCGCCGCCGCCGCCGGTGGCTACACCTTTGTAAACCTGATGCCTAACACAAAGCCCGTCTGCTCTTCCGCCGCACAGGCCATGATGGTGGAGCAGAAAGCCGCCGAGGTGGGGCTGTGCGATGCAAACCAGACCGTCTCCATCACCGAGAACTTTGACGGCGTGAGCATCGACCACCTCAAGACCCTGCCCGCCAGCGTGAAGTTCATCACCGAGGACGGCCACGGCGTGCAGGACAACGCCACCATGGCGCGGGCGTTTGCCATCTGCACCCAGAAGGACATCACGGTCATGAGCCACGCCGAGGATATGGAGATCAGCCCGTGGGACTACCGGCTGGCCGAGGATATCGAGACGGTGCGCAACTGCTGGCTGAGCGAGTATTACCAGACCCGGCTGCACATGTGCCATGTATCCACCCGGGGTGCGCTGGACGCCATCCGCATGGCAAAGCTGCGGGGCGCACCGGTCACCTGTGAGGTGACCCCCCACCACCTGTGGTTCACCAACGACAGCTGCGACTACCGGGTCAACCCGCCCATCCGCACCGCCGATGACGTGGAGGCACTGGTGGAGGGCATCCGCACTGGTATCGTGGATGCCATTGCCACCGATCACGCACCCCACTCCGAAGAGGATAAGCTGAAGGGCATGGCCGGTATGGTGGGCAGCGAGACTGCCTTCGGCGTGTGCTACACCAAGCTCTGCAAGCAGGAGGGGCTGCCGCTGGAGCTGCTGGTGCACCTGATGAGCACCCGCCCTGCCGAGATCATGGGTCTTGCCAAGGGTCAGCTGGAGCCGGGCTTCGATGCCGACTTTGTGCTGGTGGATCTGGACACCCCCTACACAGTGGAAAAGGAAAAGCTGCACTCCAAGAGCCACAACACCCCCTTTGACGGCGCACAGCTCTACGGCAAGGTGTTTGCCACCATCAAGGCCGGTAAGATCACCTATCAGGCCGAGGAGTAAAAAGAACGAAACCCTCTCAGGCAAAGCCGTCAGGCTTTGCCTGAGAGTACGGAAAGCAGTTCGCATATCACGAAAAGAAACAGTTGCCCTCAAGAGAAAAAGCTCCCCCTTCGGGGGAGTTGGCGCGCAAGCGCCTGAGAGGGTTCTACAATACGACTTACAGGAGGACAACCAAATGACGAACATGGACAAACTGTACGAAGCTGTGGAAGCCCGCGGCCCGGTGTGCGTGGGTCTGGACACCGACTTCAGCTACCTGCCTGCCGATTTTGTGGACAGCACCCTGACCAAGGGCGAGAACATCGTGCGCTTCAACAAGAAGCTCATTGATGCCACCAAGGCTGTGGCAGGCTGCTACAAGGTGCAGATCGCTTATTATGAGTCTCTGGGCATGGAGGGCATGAAGGCCTACGCCGACACTCTGAAGGCTGTGCGCGAGGCCGGTGTGCCGGTGATCGCGGACATCAAGCGCGGTGACATTGCCAAGACTGCCGAGATGTACGCCATGGGTCACTTCACCGGCGATTTCGAGAGCGATTTCGTTACGCTGGCACCCTACATGGGTCTGGACTCCATCAGCCCCTACCTGCCCTATGCTGAAAAGCAGGGCAAGGGCATGTTCGTGCTCTGCCGCACCTCCAACGGCGGCGCTAAGGACTTTGAGTACGAGAAGCTGGCCGACGGCCGCCACGTCTACGATCTGGTGGGCGACAAACTGAACGCGCTGGGCAAGGACTACATGGGCGAGCACGGCTACTCCTCCATCGGTCTGGTCATCGGCGGCACCCACATCGAGGAGGCTACCGAGATCCGCGCAAAGTATCAGGACAGCTTCTTCCTGATCCCCGGCTACGGCGCACAGGGCGGCAAGGCCGAGGATATCGCCCAGTACCTGACCAAGGGCAACGGCGGCGTGGTCAACTCCAGCCGCGGCATCCTGCTGGCTTACAAAAAGCAGCCGGGTGTTGCCTTTGACGAGGCCGCTTACAACGAGTGTGTGAACATGAAGGAGGCCATTGCTCATGCGTGTAGCCTGCTGTGAAGCCACCGTCCTGCGCAATGAGGTCATTGCCCCGGACATCCGTCTGCTGACCGTGGTGTGGCCGGACCGCGACCACGCCCCCCACGCAGGCCAGTTCTTCACCCTGCGCTCCTGGGGTGCAGACGAAGCCCCCTTTCTGTCCCGTCCCATCAGCGTGCACCGCTGGAACCCGGACAGCAGCACCATCGAGTTTTTGTATCAGGTGGTGGGCGAGGGCACCGAAAAGCTGGCACAGCTCAAGCAGCAGGATACCTTCCAGCTTACCGGCCCCATGGGCAACGGCTTTGATGTACCGGAGATCGTGAGCAAGTACAAAAAGATCGCCGTGGTGGGCGGCGGCATCGGCACTGCGCCTATGTTCCAGCTTACCCGCGAACTGGCCGCTGCCGGGGTAAAGCCGGATGTGTTCTTCGGCTTCCGCGACACCCCCTACTGCATGGAGGAGTACCGCAGCATCGCAAACCTCGTCAAGGTGTCCACCGACACCGGCGCGGTGGGCTTCCACGGCTTTGTCACCCAGCTGTACGACCCCGCCGATTACGACGTGGTGCTGGTGTGCGGCCCCACCGTGATGATGAAGAACGCTGCCCGCCTGTGTGCGGAAAAAGGCACCCCCTGCTTTGTGAGCATGGAAAAGAAGATGGCCTGCGGCATTGGTGCCTGCCTTGGCTGCACCTGCGAGACCAAGGGCGGCGAGGGCAAGAGCGTGTGCAAGAACGGCCCTGTATTTGACGCAACGGAGGTGTTCTTCTGATGGCAGACCTGAAAACCAACCTGCTGGGCTTTGTGATGAACAGCCCGGTCATCGGCGCGTCCGGCACCGTGGGCTACGGTGTGGAGTACGAGGAGCTGGCCGATTTTGCAAAGATCGGCGGTATCTCCGGCAAGGGTCTTACCCTGCACGGCCAGTACGGCAACAAGGGCGAGCGCCTGTGGGAGACCCCCTCCGGCCTCATCAACAGCATCGGCCTGCAGAACCCGGGCGTGCAGCACTTTATTGACGTGGAGCTGCCCGAGATGCTGGAACTGAAGCAGAAGTACGGCACGGTGGCCATTGCAAACCTTGGCGGCCACAGCGAGGAAGAGTATGTGGAAGGCGCTGCGATGCTGAGCGAGAGCGCAGTGGACATCGTGGAGCTGAACATCTCCTGCCCCAACGTCAAGGTGGGCGGCATGGCCTACGGCGTAAAGGCCGAGGCTGCCGGTGAGGTGGTGCGCATGGTGCGCGCTGCCTGCAAAAAGCCCCTGATGGTCAAGCTGAGCCCGCAGGCAGAGAACATCCCCGAGATGTGCAAGGCTGTGGAGGCCGCCGGTGCGGACGCTATCAGCCTGACCAATACCTTTCAGGCCTGCGCCATCGATCTGGAAAAGCGCCGCCCGGTGTTCAACAACATTTTTGCCGGTCTGTCCGGCCCGGCGGTGCGCCCCATCGCCCTGCGCATGGTATGGCAGGCCGTGGGTGCCGTGAACATCCCGGTGGTGGGTCTGGGCGGCATTGCCACCGGCCGCGACGCACTGGAGTTCATCATGGCAGGCGCTGCTGCAGTGCAGGTGGGTGCCGCAAACTTTGCAAACCCCCGCGCCATGGAGACCATTGCAAACGAGATGGCAGCATGGATGGACAAAAACGGCGTGAAAACGCTGGACGAGATCCGCGGCTGCGCCCGTCATGCAGAATAAAAGCTGATATATCCATAAAATATCTACAATTATGTGCATAAAATAAAACTTAACGCATAAATTTGCAAATGCCGTAAAAGCGTGGTACAATACCACCCAAAGGAATATAAACCACTGAAAAGAGAGGGAGAAGTACAATGAGTGAAGCACTTGAAATTCTGAAGAGCTGTGACGCATTTCTGGAGGGTCACTTCCTGCTGTCCTCCGGTCGGCACTCCGGCGCATACTGCCAGATGGCTTATCTGCAGCAGTACCCGGACCGCTGCGCCGAGGTGATGAAGGCTGTGGCTGATAAGGTCAAGGAGATGGATGTGGACGTCATCGTCGGCCCTGCCATGGGCGGTATCGTGTACGCCTACGAGCTGGCCCGCCAGACCGGTAAGCGCGCTATCTTTACCGAGCGCGTGGACAACGTGATGTGCCTGAAGCGCTTTGCCATCCACCCGGGTGAAAAGTGCATCATCGCCGAGGACGTGGTGACCACCGGCATCTCCTCTCTGGAGACCAAGCGCGTCATCGAAGAGGCCGGCGGCATCTGCCTTGGCATCACCTGTGTGGTGGACCGCACCAAGCCTGAGGCTCCGTCTCCCATTCCCATTCTGGCCAGCGCCCTGAAGCTGGACCTGCCCAACTACACCCCGGAGGAGTGCCCCATCTGCAAGGAGGGCAAGCTGCCGCTGGTGCATCTGGGCAGCCGCAAGATGAAGCAGGAAGCAAAGCAGACCCTGTAAACTGAAAGCTTTTGTTGAAACGAGGAAAACTATGAACGCATATCTTCTTTTGGCAAACGGCATGGTCTTTGCCGGACAGTCCGTGGGCGCGCAGGGCGTGACCGTGGGCGAGGTGGTGTTCGCCACGGGCATGGTGGGCTTTCAGGAGACCCTGACCGACCCCAGCTACTATGGCCAGATCATCACCCAGACCTATCCCCTCATCGGCAACTACGGTATGAACCACGATGACATGGAGTCCGACCGCATCTGGGCAAAGGGCTACATCGTGCGCGAGGCCTGCACCACCCCCTCCAACTGGCGCTGTGAGGAAACGCTGGACAGCTTTTTGAAAAAGAACAACACCATCGGCATCGAGGGCATCGACACCCGCCACCTGACCCGCATCATCCGGGAGAGCGGCGTGATGAACGGCGCCATCCTGACCACCTTTGACCCCGCTGACCCGGCCAACAAGGCCGAGACCGAGGCACTGCTGGCTGAGATCCGCGCCTACGCCGTGACCGATGCCGTGAAGAACGTGACCTGCGCCGCACCTGAGGTGTTCAACCCGGAAGGTGAGACCCATATCGTGCTGATGCACTACGGCTGCAAGCGCAACATCGTGCGCTGCCTTGTCAAGCGCGGCTGCAAGGTGACCGTGATGCCTGCCTTTGCAACGGCAGAGGAAATCAAAGCCCTTGCCCCGGACGGCATTATGCTGTCCAACGGCCCCGGCGACCCCGCCGAGCCGGTGGAGATCATCGAGAACCTCAAGCACATCTTTGAGTTGAACATCCCCACCTTCGGCATCTGTCTGGGTCACCAGCTGTCCGCACTGGCAGCCGGTGCCAAGACCATGAAGCTGAAGTACGGCCACCGCGGTGCCAACCAGCCTGTGACCGACTTTGAGTCCGGCCGCACCTTTATCACCAGCCAGAACCACGGCTATGCGGTCGTGGGCGAGGAGCTGCCCGCCGAGATGGGCGAGGTGGCACAGGTGAACGCCAACGACGGCACCTGCGAGGGCATCAAGTACAAAAAGTGGAACTGCTTTACCGTGCAGTTCCACCCGGAAGCAAACGGCGGCCCCAAGGACACCGAATTCCTGTTCGACCGCTTCCTGAACAACGTCAAAGCAGCAAAGGAGGCACGCTGAAATGCCGAAGGACCCCAGAATCAAAAAAGTGCTGGTCATTGGCTCCGGCCCTATCATCATTGGTCAGGCTGCGGAGTTTGACTACTCTGGCACGCAGGCCTGCCGCGCCCTGAAAGCAGAGGGCATCGAGACCGTTCTGCTGAACTCTAACCCCGCTACCATCATGACCGACCCGGACGTGGCCGACCATGTGTATATCGAGCCCATGACGCTGGAAGTCGTGGAGCGCATTCTGGACATTGAAAAGCCGGACTCTGTGCTGCCCAACCTCGGCGGCCAGATGGGTCTGAACCTGTCCATGGAGCTGGCACGCTCCGGCTATCTGGACCGCACCGGCATCCGTCTGCTGGCCTGCAAGCCCGAGACCATCGACCGTGCCGAGGACCGCGAGCTGTTCAAGGAGACCATGGAAAAGCTGCACCAGCCCATCATCCCCTCTGAGGTGGTGGAGACCCTGCAGGACGCACTGGACTGCGCCGACCGCATCGGCTACCCGGTCATCGTGCGCCCGGCCTTTACCATGGGCGGCACCGGCGGCGGCATCTGCGAGACCCGCGAAAAGCTGATCGAGATCGGCACCAACGGCCTGCGCCTTTCTCCCATCCATCAGATCCTGGTGGAAAAGTGCATCGCCGGCTGGAAAGAGATCGAGTACGAGGTGATGCGCGACCACAAGGGCAACGTGATCACCGTATGTAACATGGAGAACCTCGACCCCGTGGGCATCCACACCGGCGACTCGGTGGTCGTGGCTCCCTCCCAGACCCTGACCGACCACGAGTACCAGATGCTGCGTACCGCCGCACTGGATATCATCACCGAGCTGGGCATCGAGGGTGGCTGCAACTGCCAGTTCGCCCTGAAGCCGGACAGCTTCGACTATGCGGTCATCGAGGTCAACCCCCGTGTGTCCCGCTCCTCCGCGCTGGCATCAAAGGCTACCGGCTACCCCATTGCCAAGGTGGCAACCAAGATCGCCATCGGCTACACACTGGACGAGATCACCAACGACGTTACCGGCAAGACCTGCGCCTGCTTCGAGCCTGCGCTGGACTACATCGTGGTCAAGTACCCGAAGTGGCCGTTTGATAAGTTCGTCTACGCCGACAAGTCTCTGGGCACCCAGATGATGGCTACCGGCGAGGTGATGAGCATCGGCAACAGCTTCGAAGCCGCCATGATGAAGGCAGTTTCCTCCATTGAGCTGGGCATGGACACCCTGACCCACAAGCCCTTTGAGGAGCTGACCGACGAGGAAGTGGTGGAGCACATGCACGTTCAGGACGCCGAGCGCGTGTTCTGCGTGTACGAGGCGCTGAAGCGCGGCATCGATCACAAGGTCATCTACGATATCACCAAGATCGATTGGTGGTTCCTTGATAAGATGCAGCATCTGGCAGATCTGGAAAAGGGTCTGGCACAGTGCAACGGCCAGCTGTCTCTGGAGCAGTACAAGACTGCCAAGAAGTACGGCTTCCAGGATAAGACCATCCGCCGTCTGGCACAGGTGGACACCCTGCCCGTGGAGAACTACCGCGCCGGCTTCAAGATGGTGGATACCTGCGCTGCTGAGTTCTCGGCCAATACCCCCTACTTCTATTCCACCTACGACGGCGACAACGAGGCCGCAGGCTTCATCGCCGAGAAGGAAGCCGAGACCGCTGCCAAGGGTGAGCCCAAAAAGAAGAAGGTGCTGGTCTTTGGTTCCGGCCCCATCCGCATCGGTCAGGGCATCGAGTTCGACTACTGCTCTGTGCACTGCGTGTGGACGCTGAAGAAGAACGGCTGCGAGGCCATTCTGGTCAACAACAACCCCGAGACCGTTTCCACCGACTTTGATACCGGCGACCGTCTGTACTTCGACCCGCTGAACCCGGAGAGCGTGGACAACATCATTGCCACCGAAAAGCCGGATGCCTGCGTGGTGCAGTTCGGCGGACAGACCGCCATCAAGCTGGCCAAGCACATGGACGAGATCGGTCTGCCCATTCTGGGCACCCCGGCGGACGCCATCGACGAGGCCGAGGACCGCGAGCGCTTTGACGAGCTGCTGGAGCGCTGCAACATCCCCCGCGCCCCGGGCCGTACTGTGTTCAATCTGGACGAGGCTCTGGCCGCTGCCGAGGAGATCGGTCTGCCGGTGCTGATGCGCCCCTCCTATGTGCTGGGCGGTCAGAACATGATCGTGGCCTACAACAAGGCTGACATCATCGAGTACATGGGCGTTATCACCGAGCACGTTGACATGGATCATCCGGTGCTGCTGGATAAGTACATCATGGGCACCGAGTGCGAGGTGGACGCTATCTGCGACGGCGAAAACTTCCTGATCCCCGGCATCATGGAGCAGGTGGAGCGCACCGGCGTGCACTCTGGCGACTCCATCTGCGTCTACCCGGCACAGCACCTGACGCAGGACGAGATCGACACCATGGTGGACTATACCGGCCGCTTTGCCCGCGAGCTGCACGTCACCGGTCTGGTCAACGTGCAGTACGCCGTTTCCCATGGCCGTGTGTACGTCATCGAGGTGAACCCCCGCTCCTCCCGTACCGTGCCGTACATCTCCAAGGTCACCGGCGTGCCCATGGTGGATATGGCCGTGCGCTGCTGCCTGGGCGAGAAGCTGACGGATATGGGCTACGGCACCGGTCTGCACCCCAATGCCCCCTATGTGGCGGTAAAGGTGCCCGTGTTCAGCTTTGAAAAGTTGCACGCCGTGGATACCCAGTTCGGCCCCGAGATGAAGTCCACCGGCGAGGTGCTGGGCATTGCACCCAACTACCACGACGCCCTGCTCAAGGGTCTGATCGGTGCAGGCTACACCTTCAAGACTCCCGGCCCGGGCAGCTGCTGCATCTTCACCGTGAAGGACAGCGACAAGCCCGAGTTCGTGGATATTGCATGGAAGCTGAAGGATATGGGCTATAAGCTCTACGGCACCTCCGGCACCTGTGCATGGCTCAACAAGCACATGGTCCCCTGCAACGAGGTGCGCAACATCTCCGGCGAGGCTCCCAACATCGTGGATCTGCTGCAGAGCGGTCTGGTGGACTATGTGTTCTCCACCAGCGCCAAGGGCCGTGACCCCCGGCGCGATTCCGTCCGCCTGCGCCGCAAGGCCGTGGAGCTGAGCATCCCCTGCATCACCGCAGTGGATACCGCCGCTTCTCTGGTGGACTGCCTGCGCAGCGAGCACAGTCTGGCTAACATCCCGCTGGTGGATATTGCCACCCTGTACCGCGGCAAATAAGCCGTAACACCCGCATAAAACAGCTCTTTACAGCGCCTGCCGAAACGGTGGGCGCTGTATTTGTGCGGGGTGCACGGAACTGAATGTGGTTCGTGCGCAATAAACTACATTTCGTGCGCAATCCATCGAAAACAGTGCGCGAAATATGTTATACTCAACAACGCAAAATTTGCCAAAAGACGTTACTTTTGGACATTCCAGGAGGATATCGATACATGACCCGTTCCCAGATGATCGAAACCGTGGCACGCAAGACCGGCTTTACCGAAGCTCAGGTCGAGACCACGATGGATGCAATGTTTGACCAGATCGCGGACTGCCTGCGTGCTGACGAAAAGGTGACCATCGCCGGCTTTGGCCGCTTTGAGATGCGCCCCCGCAAGCCGAAGGCTTACACCAACCCCAAGACCAAGGTCTCCAGCCAGCTGGAGTCCACCTCCATCCCCGGCTTCAAGGCCAGCGGCCGCTTCAAGCAGAAGCTGGAAGCCGGCAAGAAGAGCGTGGAAGAGACCGCCTGATCCCTGCATAATGAGAACCGTACCCGTGACCCCGGGTGCGGTTCTTTTTGTTTGCCAAAAACTCTGTTGTGAAAATGGGATATCGGAACGCCCGCAGGCGTTCCGATATCCCGAAATTCAAAATCATTTTCCGCTGAAAATGCCCAGAGTGCAACGACGACGACCGCCGCCAGCGGCGGAAGCAGGGAGGAGTTGTTGGGGCAGCGGCCAGCAAGACACAAGTGCCGCTCAAGGCACGAAGCGGATGCTGGGAGCCGCAACCCGATAAGCGGAGGGCATTTTAAATCGTCCTGCCCTGCGTGCGGCGCACGGTATCTTTTGGTTTCTCTGCTGACAAGCGCGGCATTTCATGCTATACTTGTTGCAACGAGAAAAACGCCACAAAAGAACGGAGTTGTCCAAATGCTTTACAGCGAGTTGCAGTGCAGCGAAGCCATCCACAAGGCTGTGGAACGCATGGGCTTTGCCGAAATGACAGAAATTCAGGAAAAGACCATCCCCCTCATGCTGGCCGGGCATGATGTCATTGCCAAGGCACCCACCGGTACCGGTAAGACCTGTGCCTTTGGCATCCCGGTGGTGGAGCATATCCAGCCGGAAAACAAATACCCGCAGGCCGTCATCATGGCACCCACCCGGGAGCTTGCCCAGCAGATCGCTGAGGAACTGACCAACCTCACCTACTTTATGCCCGAGGTGCAGGTGGCCTGCGTGTACGGCGGCGCCAATATGGAAAAGCAGGCAAAGCGTCTGGCCGAGGGCTGCCAGATCGTGGTAGCCACCCCGGGCCGCCTGATGGATCACTACAAGCACCACAGCATCGATATCTCCCATGTGACCCAGATCGTGCTGGACGAGGCCGACGAAATGCTGAACATGGGCTTTTATAAGGATGTGCGTCACATCATCGAGATGATGAAGGCACGCAAGGCGCTGTCCATGTTCTCGGCCACCATCAGCCGCGAGGTGATGGATATCGGCTGGCTGTACCAGCACAACGCCGAGGAGATCACCGTGCAGCCCCGGGAGGAAAGCCAGCCCAAGATCACCCAGTATATGCTGGAGACCTCCGGCCGCAACAAGCTGTCGGATCTGGCACAGATCATCATCGGCGAGGGCTACAAGCGGGTCATGGTGTTCTGCGATACCAAGTTCAACACCGCCACGCTGGCAAACCAGCTGGCACGGCTGGGCTTCTCGGTGGATTGCCTGCACGGCGACCTCTCCCAGAAGGAGCGCAACCAGATCATGCAGGCTTTCCGGGACGGCAAGCTGGCTATTCTGGTGGCGACCGACGTTGCCGCCCGCGGCATTGATGTCTCGGACGTGGATGCCGTTATCAACTACGATGTTCCCGGCGAGAACGAGCACTACACCCACCGCATCGGCCGCACCGGCCGCGCCAAAAAAGAGGGCGTGAGTTACCTGTTCTATGTGCCGGAGGAAAAGAAGCGTGTGCAGGAGCTGCTGCGCCTGACCCGCAATACCGACCTGTGCACCCCGGTGCACTTCGACTTCAACCACGAGCATATCGTGGTGGAGAAAAAGCAGGACAACGCAGACCGTTTCCAGATCAAGTGCTATTTTTAAAGGAAGGAGCTGCTGTACGACCTTGTGCGGCGGCTCTTTTTGCAAAAAGGCTTGACCTTCCCCTTTGTGGAAGGTGTAGAATACTCCCGTAAGGAGGGGGTCGTGACCCATGAAGATCAACGAAGTGGAAGCCGCCGTCGGCGTGACCAAAAAGAACATCCGCTTTTATGAGGAAGAGGGGCTCATCAGTCCCAGCCGCGAGCCGGGCAACGGCTACCGCAGCTACTCGCAGGCGGATGTGGAGCGCCTGCGCCGCATCAAGCTGCTGCGTAAGCTGGACGTGCCGCTGGCAGAGATCCGGGAGATGCTGGAAGGGCAGCGCACGCTGGCCGAGGGCATGAGCCTGCAGCTGGAACGTCTGCGCAGCCGCCGCGCCGACTTGGAGGAAGCAATCGGCTTTTGCACGCTGCTCCAACAGGAGAACGGCCCTCTGGAACAACTGGATGTGGAGCAGACGCTGGCGCGCCTGACCGCACGGGAAGAACAGGGAGTGACTTTTGTGAACATTGAACGTACCGACCAAAAGACCCGCCGCATCCGGGGCGCCTGCATCGGTGCTGCCCTTTTTGTGGCCATGATGGCCTTTATAATGGCCACCATGGGCTGGGCAGTTTACACCGACCCGCAGGATGCCCCGCCGCTGCCGCTGCTGGTGGTGATGTTCGGCATCCCGGCGGGCTGCATCGTAGGCACCCTGAAGGTGCTGCTGGATCGGATCGAAGAAATCGGAAAGGGAGAAGAAGATGCTTATCGTAACTATTAACGAGATCCCGGGCAAAAAGCTGGAGGCACTGGGCGTGGTGCGTGGCAGCACAGTGCAGAGCCGCAACCTTGGCCACGACATGATGGCCGGCTTCCGCACCCTTGTGGGCGGCGAGGTGACCGACTACGCCGATATGCTCACCGAAGCCCGGCAGATCGCCACCGGACGCATGGTCAAGGACGCTGAAAGCCTTGGCGCAGATGCCATTGTGGGCATGCGGTACGCCTCTGCCAGCGTCATGCAGGGCGCGGCAGAGGTGATCGCTTACGGAACGGCGGTGAAATTCGTATGACGGTAAAAGAAAAACAGAGTTTCGGCCTGTACTTCCTGCTCGCCTTCGGCATGGCGTGGCTGTGTCAGGTCGGCGGCTGCATGGCACTATTGCAGCAGAATAATGCGGTGCTGTATCAGCTGGCGCTCATCGTTACCATGTTCTGCCCGCTGCTGGCGGTTCTGCCGGTGCAAAAGGCATTTCTGCGCCAGCCCACCGGTATCGGCTGGAAGGTGCAGGGCAAGCGTCGGTTCTGGCTGGCGGCATGGTTCGGCCCGGCGGTGCTCACTCTGCTGGGCGCAGTGCTGTATTTTGCAGTGTTCCCCTCCCGGCTGGACTTTTCCGGCAGCTGGCTGGTAGCCGCCTACGGCGGTGAGATGGACGCGCAGACCCTGCGCAGCCAGCTGGGGGTCTCTACCCTCAGCTATCTGCTGCAAAACGGGCTGTTTGCGGTGCTCCTTGCCCCAGCCATCAATATGTTCCCCGCGCTGGGCGAGGAGGTCGGCTGGCGCGGCTACATGATGCCTCGCCTGAAAGAGCGGTTCGGTCTGCTGAATGGCCGTCTGCTGGGCGGCGTTGTGTGGGGCATCTGGCATTGGCCGCTGATGCTGCTAGTGGGCTACGAGTACGGCATCAACTATCTGGGCGCACCCCTGTTGGGTCTGGTGGTGTGGTGCGTGGTCTGCTTTGCCCTCAACACCCTGTTAGATATCCTCTACGAGAAAACGGAGTGTATCTGGGTGCCCGCCATTGCGCATGGAGCGTTCAACGCCATTGCGGCGCTGCCGCAGGTGCTGGTCACCCCGGCAGATGCTTATTATAATGTACTGGGTCCCATGCCCATTGGACTGATCGCCGCACTGCCGATGCTGGCGGCGGCTGTCTGGCTGACCCTGCGGGAAATGAAGCAGGAAGAAAAGAACTGAATCCCAAGGCAACAGCCGCTGCACTTTTGTGCGGCGGCTGTTTTTGCGCAGAAATGGTGGAAGAAAGGTCAAAACATCCCCTGAAACTGAGCAAAAAACTGGATGATGTATACAAAGCGCAAAAAAAGCCGAAAAAAATGTAAAAAAGACTTGCAAAAGTAGTTGCGGTATGGTACTATATGTGAGCGCCAAGCGCTGAGACAAAAGAATGACTTCTGAAAGCTCGGCAGGAAGCCCTTGAAAAGAACCAATAGACGCTGAAAAGTTCCGGTTGATACCGAAAAACTCAAAGCGATCCAAGTTCACAAAACTTCAAAAGCTTCTCAAAAAAGTGCTTGACAAAAAACCGCTTCTGTGGTAAAATAATCAAGTCGTCAGCCGATAAGGCCGCGGCGCACAGGACCTTGAAAATTGAACAATATCGAAAGAACTTGTAACGGAACCTATTTTCGTGTTGGAAAAACACGGTAAACAATTCCAAACAAAAGTAATTCACACAGGACGCAAGCGATTGCGTGCTGAGCGAAACAAGATTTAACACTTTTAAGTGATAAATATCATTTATAAAGAGTTTGATCCTGGCTCAGGACGAACGCTGGCGGCGCGCCTAACACATGCAAGTCGAACGAGCGAGAGAGAGCTTGCTTTCTTGAGCGAGTGGCGAACGGGTGAGTAACGCGTGAGGAACCTGCCTCAAAGAGGGGGACAACAGTTGGAAACGACTGCTAATACCGCATAAGCCCACGGGTCGGCATCGACCAGAGGGAAAAGGAGTGATCCGCTTTGAGATGGCCTCGCGTCCGATTAGCTAGTTGGTGAGGTAACGGCCCACCAAGGCGACGATCGGTAGCCGGACTGAGAGGTTGAACGGCCACATTGGGACTGAGACACGGCCCAGACTCCTACGGGAGGCAGCAGTGGGGAATATTGCACAATGGGGGAAACCCTGATGCAGCGACGCCGCGTGGAGGAAGAAGGTCTTCGGATTGTAAACTCCTGTTGTTGAGGAAGATAATGACGGTACTCAACAAGGAAGTGACGGCTAACTACGTGCCAGCAGCCGCGGTAAAACGTAGGTCACAAGCGTTGTCCGGAATTACTGGGTGTAAAGGGAGCGCAGGCGGGAAGACAAGTTGGAAGTGAAATCCATGGGCTCAACCCATGAACTGCTTTCAAAACTGTTTTTCTTGAGTAGTGCAGAGGTAGGCGGAATTCCCGGTGTAGCGGTGGAATGCGTAGATATCGGGAGGAACACCAGTGGCGAAGGCGGCCTACTGGGCACCAACTGACGCTGAGGCTCGAAAGTGTGGGTAGCAAACAGGATTAGATACCCTGGTAGTCCACACTGTAAACGATGATTACTAGGTGTTGGAGGATTGACCCCTTCAGTGCCGCAGTTAACACAATAAGTAATCCACCTGGGGAGTACGACCGCAAGGTTGAAACTCAAAGGAATTGACGGGGGCCCGCACAAGCAGTGGAGTATGTGGTTTAATTCGACGCAACGCGAAGAACCTTACCAAGTCTTGACATCCTGCGACGGTTCTGGAAACAGAACTTTCCTTCGGGACGCAGAGACAGGTGGTGCATGGTTGTCGTCAGCTCGTGTCGTGAGATGTTGGGTTAAGTCCCGCAACGAGCGCAACCCTTATGGTCAGTTACTACGCAAGAGGACTCTGGCCAGACTGCCGTTGACAAAACGGAGGAAGGTGGGGATGACGTCAAATCATCATGCCCTTTATGACTTGGGCTACACACGTACTACAATGGCGTTAAACAAAGAGAAGCAAGACCGCGAGGTGGAGCAAAACTCAGAAACAACGTCCCAGTTCGGACTGCAGGCTGCAACTCGCCTGCACGAAGTCGGAATTGCTAGTAATCGCAGATCAGCATGCTGCGGTGAATACGTTCCCGGGCCTTGTACACACCGCCCGTCACACCATGAGAGCCGGGGGGACCCGAAGTCGGTAGTCTAACCGCAAGGAGGACGCCGCCGAAGGTAAAACTGGTGATTGGGGTGAAGTCGTAACAAGGTAGCCGTAGGAGAACCTGCGGCTGGATCACCTCCTTTCTAAGGAGTCAGGCAATGACAGAGCATCTAAGATGGTCAGTCATTGGAACAGGTGATACGTGAGAGTTTAAGTAGATATTGTTCGATTTTGAGGGCCCTGAAAAGGACACTCAAAGACGTACCTTGAAAACTGAATAATAACTGCGAAACAAAGATTATAGTAAGTTCTTTTTTAAGAAATATTACAATTTCAAAAGGAAGGGTAACAATAATCTTCGTTGGCAAGAGAGAATCAAGAGGATACCAAATGTTCCAAAAGAACGTTTGAAAGGTCAAGCGAACAAGGGCGCAGGGCGAATGCCTTGGCACTGGGAGCCGATGAAAGACGTGATAAGCTGCGATAAGCTTCGGGGAGCTGCAAATAAGCATTGATCCGGAGATTTCTGAATGAGGAAACTCACCTGGGTTCATACTCAGGTACGTTATACTGAACTTAAAAATAGGTATATCGAGGGAACCGCCTGAACTGAAACATCTAAGTAGGGCGAGGAAGAGACATCAAACGAGATTCCGTAAGTAGTGGCGAGCGAACGCGGAAGAGGGCAAACCGGGAGTAGAAATACTTCCGGGGTACGGACTGCTTTTAGGACTTAATCTGTTAACCGAACGGCATGGGAAGGCCGGTCAGAGAGTGTGAGAACCACGTAGGTGAAAACGGAGAGAGCTGCGCAGGATCCAGAGTACGGCCAGACACGTGAAACCTGGTCGGAATACGGGGGGACCACCCTCCAACCCTAAATACTACCCAGTGACCGATAGCGTATAGTACTGTGAAGGAAAGGTGAAAAGCACCCCGGGAGGGGAGTGAAAAAGAACCTGAAACCCTGTGCCTACAAGCACCTAGAGCACGTCAATGTGTGATAGGGTACTTTTTGTAGAACGGTCCGGCGAGCGATTGTATGCAGCAAGGTTAAGGACTTAAGGTCTGGAGCCGAAGCGAAAGCGAGTTTGAAAAGGGCGTTAAGTTGCATACAATGGGCCCGAAACCGGGTGACCTACCCATGGTCAGGTTGAAGTGGAAGTAAAATTCCATGGAGGACCGAACCGACCTCCGTTGAAAAGGCGGCGGATGAACTGTGGGTAGCGGAGAAATTCCAATCGAACCCGGAGATAGCTGGTTCTCCCCGAAATAGTTTTAGGACTAGCCTCAAGTTAGATACCTGGAGGTAAAGCACTGAATAGCCTAGCGGCCGAGAGGTTAGCGAAGCTTATCAAACTCAGAATGCCAGAGTATTGATGCTTGGGAGTCAGACAGTGTCAGATAAATGTCATTGTCAAAAGGGAAACAGCCCAGATCTACAGCTAAGGTCCCAAAGTCAGGTTAAGTGGAAAACGATGTGAAGATACGTAGACAACCAGGATGTTGGCTCAGAAGCAGCCACACATTCAAAGAGTGCGTAATAGCTCACTGGTCGAGCGTCTTTGCGCGGAGAATTTAACGGGGCTAAACCTGACACCGAAGCTTAGGCAATACAGTAATGTATTGGGTAGGGGAGCGTTGTATACGCGGTGAAACAGTAGCGCAAGCGGCTGTGGAGTGTATAGAAGTGAGAATGCCGGAATGAGTAGCGCGAATGCAGTGAGAATCTGCATGGCCGAAAGCCTCAGGTTTCTGGAGGAAGGTTCGTCCGCTCCAGGTTAGTCGGGAGCTAAGGTGAGGCCTAACGGCGTAGCCGATGCACAGACGGTAGAGATTCCGTCACCACCAAAAGAGTTAAACACAGGGACACATTTGAAGTCTCGGAGCCGGGTGTTGGTTCCGGTAGCGATCGAGGGAAATTAGTACCGAAGTCCGGGATGGAAGATGGCGAGAAAAGCTGTGTGTATTTCTGCGGTGCCCGTACCGCAAACCGACACAGGTAGGTAGGAAGAAGATTCTAAGGCCAACGGGAGAAGGGTTGTTAAGGAACTCGGCAAATTGACCCCGTAACTTCGGGAGAAGGGGTGCTCCAGAGATGGAGCCGCAGAGAATCGGCCCAAGCAACTGTTTACCAAAAACACAGGTTTGTGCTAAATCGAAAGATGACGTATACGAGCTGACGCCTGCCCGGTGCTGGAAGGTTAAGAGGAGATGTGCAAGCATTGAATCGAAGCCCCAGTGAACGGCGGCCGTAACTATAACGGTCCTAAGGTAGCGAAATTCCTTGTCAGGTAAGTTCTGACCCGCATGAAAGGCGTAATGATTTGGGCACTGTCTCGACAGCCCGCCCGGCGAAATTGTAGTACCGGTGAAGATGCCGGTTACCCGCGACAAGACGGAAAGACCCCATGGAGCTTTACTGTAGCCTAATATTGGGTTTCGATGTTGCATGCACAGGATAGATGGGACACTGGGAAGCAAGTGCTTTGGCATTTGTGGAGTGGCCGTTGGGATACCATCCTTGCGATATTGGAATTCTAACCTGCGCCTTTGAATCAAGGCGGGGGACATTGTTAGGTGGGCAGTTTGACTGGGGCGGTCGCCTCCTAAAGAGTAACGGAGGCGTTCAAAGGTTCGCTCAGCTTGAACGGAAATCAAGCAAAAGAGTGCAAACGCAGAAGCGAGCCTAACTGCGAGACTGACGGGTCGAGCAGTAACGAAAGTTGGAGTTAGTGATCCGGTGGTATGTGAGTGGAAATGCCATCGCTCAACGGATAAAAGTTACCCTGGGGATAACAGGCTGATCTCCCCCAAGAGTCCACATCGACGGGGAGGTTTGGCACCTCGATGTCGGCTCATCGCATCCTGGGGCTGTATTCGGTCCCAAGGGTTTGGCTGTTCGCCAATTAAAGCGGTACGCGAGCTGGGTTCAGAACGTCGTGAGACAGTTCGGTCCCTATCTGTCGTGGGCGCAGGATATTTGATGGGAGCTGTTCCTAGTACGAGAGGACCGGAGCGGACGTACCTCTGGCGCACCAGTTGTTCTGCCAAGGGCATAGCTGGGCAACTATGTACGGATCGGATAAACGCTGAAAGCATCTAAGCGTGAAGCCGACCCAAAGATAAGATATCCCATTGTTTCAAACAAGTAAGACCCCTTGAAGACTACAAGGTTGATAGGCACGATGTGTAAGTGGAGTGATCCATTCAGCAAGCGTGTACTAATAGGTCGAGGGCTTGACCACAATTCGCTTGAGACTTTTAAGTCAACGAAAAAATGTTAGCAGTGATTATTCAGTTTTGAAGGCACGTCCTTCTAAAAATACTGGACAGTAAAGCAGAAATGTGATATACTGATTCAGTCAAATCGGTCGGTGTCGATGACGGTAAGGTTCCACCTGTTCCCATTCCGAACACAGAAGTTAAGCTTACTTGTGCCGAAGATAGTTAGCTGGAAACGGCTTGTGAAAATAGGTAGTCGCCGACTTAACAAAGAGCTCTGAGATGAAAGTCTCAGGGCTTTTTTGTTGCATAAAAATATGACATGATTTTTGGTTGTAATGCCAATAGGTCAGGACTTGACAGAAACACTACTATGTAATACAATGTAGATAAGCTACTACGCATTACATACTAGCGGAGAGGAGGACTTATGGAAAACAATGCACAACTTTTAAAGGGTGTTCTGGAATATTGTGTCCTGAAATTGATTGCGCAAGAGCCGACCTATGGCTATGAGATCGTGATGCATTTGAAACAGGTCGGATTTTCTGACTTGAGTGAAAGCACACTCTATCCGCTGCTATTGCGCTTGGAGCAGCAGGGAAAGGTTACGGTAGAGCGCAGACCTTCCCCCAAGGGACCAAGTCGAAAATATTACGTCGTAACGGAAGAAGGACGGCAGGCGCTTCTTGAGTTCCGGCAGGATTGGAGCCAGCTCTGCCAGCTGGTGAAAAAAATTTTTAAGGAGGAGCCAGATGAATAAGTATTTTGCATTGCGAAAAACAAACCGGATGCGTACCGAGTTGCTGACTGAAAAAAGTCAGGAGCAACTTAAAGAAGTGATTCGTTATCTTCGCCGGGTCAGCTGGGACTTCTGTGGTATCGAACTTGTGCGCAGCGATTTGCTTGATATTGCAATCCAAGCCAACAAGGAAAATCAGGAACTGTTTCATTCGATTTCGGACGCAAAGACCTTTGTGGACGAGGTCAAGCCCAGCTTGAAAACACTGAGAGCCGGGGATTACTTCTGGTATGTTGCACCGCTGTATTTCTTTTTTGGGTGGGGCGTGGAAGGCTTGCTGCTCTATCCGGTAATTGGAAATTGGGTTTTTGAGCTTTCGGTAGGCTATCTGATGCAGTTAGCTGTTGCATTGACCGCGTTTTGCATACTGTTCCGCCGGATGATGGAGCAGGTAGGTTTTCCTCCACGGGAACACTGGCTCAAATATATCGCTTGGATGGCGCTATATATCGTAGTGCTGTATGGGACAGGCTGGTTCTTTACCCGGATCGCGGGTAAGATTGTACTGCTGCGGCTTCCGATTCTTAGCTATTCAATCTTTTGTCTGCTTCTGGGTGCGGGACTGTATGCAATCCATTTCTGGCAATATGGAAAAGACCCACGACTGAGTGCTCGCATATAAAGAAAAAGCGGGGCTGCATACCTTAATAGGTAGTCGCCGACTTAACTAAAAGCTCTGAGATGAAAGCCTCAGGGCTTTTTTGTTGCGCTAAAGGGTTGCAGAACGGGGAAAAAGCTGGTATCCTCAAAGCAGGAAAGGGTGAGAGTATGCGTTCGGACAGAACCCGCAAGGATACAGCAAAGTATTATGCAGTGGTACTGGCATTTTTACTGTTTTGCAGCATCATATTTTATGTGCAGGCACATTACCAGCACACCTCGGCGTCCCGGCCGGAGGACGATTATCAGGGCAGGATACCGCAGTTTCATAGCAGCGTAGATCGGGATGCTGACGGCGTAGACGATCAATTGGATATTCTGAACGGAGCAATGGCCTATGTGAGCACACATCCAAAATACAAAAGCCGCTATTATGAGACCGGTTATCCTGACGATGGTTATGGCGTTTGCACCGATGTAGTTGCTTATGCCTTGAAGAATGCAGGATATGACCTGCAAGTGCTTGTGGATGCAGATATCCGGGAGCAGCCACAGGATTACATGGTAGCAGAACCGGATGCAAACATAGATTTCCGACGGGTGCGGAACCTGAAGGTGTTTTTTGCACACACAGCAGCTGCCCTGACCACAGATGTCTCAGAAATAGAGGAATGGCAGGGCGGCGATGTTGTGATTTTTGAAAGACATATCGGTATCGTGTCCGACCGGCGAAATAAAAACGGAGTGCCCTATATCATTCACCACAATGACCCATGGCAGGCGGCTTACGAGCAGGACATTCTGGAAAAACGCACCGACATCGCGGGCCATTACCGAATTTCAAAATAAAAGCGGCCCCGCTGCACTGTGCATAACAGTGCGGCGGGGCCGCATACTTTATTGGGTGGTGTACCGGTTACGATACAAGCCTCAGCTTAGCCCTTGCCTGCGCAGCCGAACAGCTCGATCTTCTCCTTGCACTTGGCCTCGATGGCCTTTGCGCCGGGAGCCAGCAGCTTGCGGGGGTCGAAGCCCTTGCCCTGCTGATCCTTGCCTTCTTCGATGTACTTACGGGTGGCCTCAGCAAACACCAGCTGGCACTCGGTATTGATGTTGATCTTGGAAACGCCCAGGCTGATGGCCTTTGCGATCATCTCATCGGGGATGCCGGTGCCGCCGTGCAGAACCAGAGGAATGTTGTTGGTGGCCTTGTGGATGCGGTCCAGAGCCTCGAAGTCCAGACCCTTCCAGTTTGCGGGGTAGACGCCGTGGATGTTGCCGATGCCGGCAGCCAGGAAGTCGATGCCCAGAGCGGTGATTTTTGCGCACTCTTCGGGATCAGCGATCTCGCCAGCGCCCACAACGCCGTCCTCAACGCCGCCGATGGAGCCGACCTCGGCCTCGATGCTCATGCCGTGAGCGTGTGCCAGAGCAACCAGCTCCTTGGTCTTTTCCACGTTCTCCTCGATGGAGTAGTGGCTGCCATCGAACATGATGGAAGAGAAGCCGGCCTCAACGCAGGCCTTGCAGCCCTCGTAGGTGCCGTGATCCAGATGCAGAGCAACGGGAACGGTGATGCCCATGGAATCGACCATGGCGCTGACCATAGCGGCAACAGTCTTGAAGCCGGTCATGTACTTACCTGCACCCTCGGAAACACCCAGAATGACGGGGCTCTTCATTTCCTCGCAGGCGGTCAGGACTGCCTTGGTCCACTCCAGATTATTGATGTTGAACTGCGGCACACCGTAGTGGCCATCGCGTGCCTTGAGCAGCATTTCGGTTGCATTTACCAACATTATTCATTACCTCCAAAAATTATCGGGGTTCCGGCTCTGCCACACACCGCATTGTGCATGGTTTAACAAGCCCACATGGTTAGTATACCCCAAACTGCGCCTAAAATCAATCCGAACAGGCGCTTTTTCTTGCATAGAGCTGCTGCGGAACGGGCACGGCACAAAGCAGCTCCAGCGGCTGCATCAGAAACATATCACGTTTGGCGACAAAAATCCATATATGCTGCAACATCTGCCTTGCGCGCGGGCGGCGCGGGTTTTCAACACATTTTAACATTCGTCAAAATGATATTGGAGGAAATTGCAAAAGAGGACAATTTCCGGTTTAAAAAATTGTCACAATTCCGACTTGAATTTTACAAATTGTAAGGCTTTTGCCAAGATATGGGGGAAGCTGCTGTTGAAAACCCGGTGGAAACTGTTTAATTCCACCCAGAAAACAGGCGCTGCGGCTGGACTTTTACACACTTTCCACCAGGTTTTCAACTTGTGGAAAAATCATAGGCTGTTTACGGAATGTATAGCCATTTTTTGTGGAAAACTTTTTGCCTTGGCAAAACAGCGGAAATGCGCCGGGCTTCCCGGGCGGCGGGCAAAACATTTTTACAGCCGCCCAGTCTGGCAGGGAAGCTGCGTTTTACTGAAAAAATTTTAGGTGTCTGGGAATAAAATCCCTGCAATTTGTGGCGAAGCCGGACGAGATATGGTATACTTTATCTTGGATTATCATAAACAAAATAAAACGCTCCGGCGCGGCACTGCCCGCCCGGAACGGAAGGAGCATAAAAAGATGGAAGAACGTAACCAGCCGCGCCGTCCGCGCCGCGATGCAGAGCAGCCGCAGCAGAAGAGTGAGAGCCTGATCTACGGCAAAAACCCGGTGACCGAGCTGCTGAAGAGCGGCTCCGGTGTGGACACCGTGCTCATTGCCGAGGGGATGGCTCCGGCAGTGGCGGCATACTATACAGCACTGGCCAAGGAAGCCGGCGCAACGGTCAAGCGGGTGCACCCCAACAAGCTGCGCCTGATGACCGGCACCGAGAGCCATCAGGGCGTAGCGGCCTTTGCCAGCGAGATCGAGTATGCGACCGTGGAGGATCTGCTGGCAGCAGCCAAGGCCAAGGGCGAGCCGCCGTTTCTGGTGCTCAGCGACGGCATTGAGGATCCCCACAATCTGGGGGCAGTCATGCGCAGCGCATTGCTGTGCGGTGCCCACGGCATCGTCATCCCCAAGCGGGGTGGTGCATCCGTTACCCCCACCGTCATCAAGTCCAGCGCAGGCGCTGCCGAGCGTCTGCCGGTGGCGCGTGTGGCCAATATCGGCGAGACCATCCGCCGCCTGAAGGAGCAGGGCGTGTTCGTCTACTGCGCCGATATGGACGGTGTGTCTCTGCGCAAGAACAACCTGACCGGCCCCATCGCACTGGTACTGGGCAGCGAGGGCAGCGGGGTGTCCCAGCTGGTCAAGAAGCTGTGTGACGGTGTGGTGCGGCTGGATATGGCTGCCCCCGGCACCGGCGTGGATAGCTATAACGTTTCGGTGGCGGCAGGTATCATCCTGTACGAGATCCAGTCGCAGCGCGCCGTAGAAGAATAAAACAAGCGGTAAACTCCATCCAGAACAGTGGGAGGGACAAGGATGCCGAACAATAAAAATGAACGCAAGGGCAAGCAGGCGGGGGAGCTCTCGGCAGAAGAGCGGTTCCGCAACTTTTTCAGCACCAGCGTGATCGATCTGCCCGAGGAAATGACCCGCCGGGATGAGCCTGCCCCGGTGGAGGAAAAGCCCAAGGCCGGGCTGATGGGCAAGCTGTTCGGCCACGACAAAGAAGAGACGTCCGCCCCGGCACAGCCGGTGCTGGAGATCCCCACCGGCGAGATCCTGCTGGGGGCAGATGCAAAGCCGGTGCAGCCGGAGCAGGAGGACATGGCGCTGGAGCTGCGCACCGCAGACCCTATTCCGGCTATGCCGATGCAGCCTGCCCGGGTAGAGCCTGCCAAGGCTGTCCCGGCAGAGCCGGTGCCTGCACCCAAGGCAGCTGCTGCCGTGCAGCCGCAGCCGGAAAAGCCTGTACCCCAGCCGGAGCCGCAGCCTGTTGCAGCCCCCAAAAAGCAGCCCAACGCAAAGAACGCCCCGGAGACGCTGCTGCCGCAGGAGGAGCTGGAGCAGCGGGAGATGCAGCAGCTGAAGGATATGCTCAACGACATGAGCGGCAAGGCAAAGCCTGCCCCGCAGCCCGTAAAACCTGTGCAGGCGCAGCCTAAGGTGCAGCCCGCACCTGCACAGCCCGCCGCAGAGCCGGAGAAAGCCCCTGTAAAGGCCGCACAAAAGGCCGCCGAGAAGCTGCCGTCAGCGGTGTTTGCCAACGCTCCGGCAGACCCGGAAACGCTGCCGAAAAAGCCTGAGAAAAAGTCGATTTTCCAGATGTTCGGCACGGCAGAGGACGAAAAGCCCGCTGCCCGCAAGCCGGAAAAAGAGGATACCATGAGCCTGCCGCTGCTCCCGCTGGAGCAGGATGGCGCTCCTGCTGATGAAACAGCACCCGCACCGGCAGCTGCCGCCCCTGCGGCTCCGGCACAGCCCGAGACCGCACCCGCAGCAGAAGCAGCTGCCCCTGCCGAGGATACTGTGCCGGAATCCACCACCGACAAGCTGCACCACATGGCCGCAGAGCTGACCTTGCGCTGTGTGCTGGCGGGCATTCTGGCCGTGGTGCTGCTGCACCTTGGGCTGACGGCAGAGCGTCTGCTGCCGCCGCTTTCGGTGCTGGACCCGGACGCTGCCCCGGCGGCGTTCTATGCGGCCAATCTGCTGCTGTTTGCCGCCAGCCTGCTGGTGGGCTACCCGGTACTGCGGGACGGTCTGACGGGTCTGCGCGGTCGTCCCAGTGCAGACACCATGCCCGCGTTGGCTGCTGTGGCAGCCCTGCTGCAGGCGGTAGTGGCCATGCTGAATGCCAACGCCTACCGCAGCACTGAGGGCATCGGTCTGCTGACCGGTATGGCGGCGCTGGGACTGTTTCTGGCGCTGGTGGGCAGCCGGGTAATGCTGGCTGCCGTGCAGGGCGGCTACGCGCTGGCCGCAGAGGGCGGCGAACTGCGGGGCGCTTACCGCACCCGAGATAAAGACCTGATCCGCGCCCTCGCCCGGGATCTGGAACAGAAGGACCCATGGGTGCTGCTGAGCCGCCCGGTGCAGACCGCCAGCGATGATTTTGTGGAGCAGAGCCTCAGCGAGCGCGCCAGCGAGCGCCGCGCCCGCAAGGTGGCCTATATCCTGCTGGCGGCAGCAGTGCTCAGCGGCGTAGCTTTCCTGCTGTTCGGCGGCAGCATCAACTGCGCCGTGGCTGCGGCTGCGGCTGTGCTGTGCATGGGCGCGCCCCTTTCCTCGGTGCTGGTGCCCGGTCTGGCGGCGCTGCGGCTGCAAAGAGCGGCTGCCGCTGTGGGCGCTGTGGTGCCCGGCTGGGCTGCCATTGAGGAGCTGGGCGGCATCGACACCATTGAGCTGGACGCCGATGACCTGTTTACCGCCGACAGCGTAACGCTGGAGGATATCCGTATCTTCAAGGGCGGCCGCATCGACCGCGCCATCCTGTATGCGGCCAGTGTGCTGAACGAGAGCTGCGATACCCTGCGCGGGCTGTTCAGCCAGATCATCGAGGACCGCACCGATATCCTGTTCCCGGTCAAGGATCTGGAGCAGCACACCGGGCTGGGTTTCTCGGCATGGTGCGACAATAACCGCATCCTCATCGGCACCCGCCGCTACATGGAGCAGGAGGGCGTTACCCTGCCGGAGCAGGATTACGAGGACGGCCACTCCAAAAACGGCGAGCTGCAAATTTTGTATCTGGCAGTGTCCGGCAATCTGCATGCCATGTTCGTGCTGCGCTATGTGGGCGGCCGCAATGTGGCACGCAGCCTTGTTTCCCTGCAAAAGGAGAACATCCGTCTGCTGGTCACCAGCAAGGACCCCAGCCTGACGGCACGGCACATCACCGAGGCGTACCATTTGCCGGAGGGTATGGTCACCGTGCTGGACGGCGAGCAGTGTCAGGCCATTGAAGCCGCTGATGCTGCCCCGGAAAAGCCCAAGTGCTGCCTGTACCACCACAGAGGCTTTGCCAGCCTGACTGGCGGCTTGCAGGCCGCAGATCAGGCACAGAATGCCGAGACCAGCGCCACCACGGTGCAGTTGGTGTCGGTGTGCTTCTCGGTGTTCATTGCAGTGCTGCTGACCTACGCAGGCAGCATCTGGCAGCTTTCCATCGCCACAGTGCTGATGTATCAGGCTGCATGGAGCGCCCTGAGCATCGCCGTCTGCGCCCTGAAGCAGCATAGCTGATTTTTATAGCAAAGGGGCAAGGTCAAGCAGCATTTGTAGATGCTGTTTCCAATCACGACCCCTCCCGTGAAAATACAAGCCCGGAAAGTCCGCAGACTTTCCGGGCTTGTTCTAATTTAAAATAGTTTTTCCGCTGATTTTGCCCAGAGCAAACGCGGCGGGCATTTTAAATCGTTTTATCGGAGAAGAATCCACCGCACAAAATACGCTGTGCGGTGGATTCTTTTCAATGTAGCTTTTTGCGCTTTTCGTAGTCGTTCAGGGCGGTCAGCGCCTCGCCGGAGAGGGGAACGAGCGCCAGCATATTGAAGATGGTCATCAGTCCGATGCCCACATCGCCCAGATCCCACACCACGGTGTAGGCCTGTGTGCCGCCCACCAGCAGCATGGCCAGCGCCAGCAGCTTGTAGGCGGTCTGGCTCCACCAGTTGTCGCCGCACAGATAGGCCACGTTGCCCCGGGCGTAGTACAGCACCCCCAGAA
Organism: Faecalibacterium sp. I3-3-33; assembly: GCF_023347295.1. NCBI lineage: Bacteria > Bacillati > Bacillota > Clostridia > Eubacteriales > Oscillospiraceae > Faecalibacterium > Faecalibacterium sp. I3-3-33. The sequence goes on along the minus strand of NZ_CP094469.1, from coordinate 2,348,239 downwards.
AGGTGGAGAAGCTGAACAGCGCTAAGATCACCGCAATGAATACGATGCCGAAGCTGCCCAGATGGTACTGCATGGCGGTCTGCAAAAGGCCCATGCCGGTCAGCCCGGCGGTGATGTCCTGCGGCACCAGCAGCATCAGAAAGGCAGTGCAGCTGCAGATGACCACCGTGTCGATCAATACGCCCAGCGCCTGCACAAGACCCATCTTTACCGGGTCGTCGCACTCCGCAGCGGCAGCGGCGCAGGGGGCAGAGCCGCTGCCTGCCTCGTTGGAAAACAACCCGCGCTTGACGCCGTTCATCAGCACCGCACCAAAGCCGCCAGCAGCCACCTGACGCAGGCCGAAGGCCTCGGCAAAGATGCGTGCCAGCACGGCGGGCAGCTGCCGGAAATTCAGTACCACGATGCCCACCGTGATGACAAAGTAGCACACCGCCATGACCGGCACGATGAAGTCAAGGCTTTTTACGGTGGCGTTCTTGCGCAGCACGATCAACGCCGCCAGCAGGGTAAGCACTACGGTGGTGGCCAGCGGCGGGACGTGAAAGGCGTTTTCAAAGGCAGAGCTGACCGAGTTGGAGATGACTTGGCTGATGCCGCACCAGCAGATCAGACCGGATACCGCAAACAGCACCGCGCACACCGAGCGCTTAAGCTTTTTGCCGCGCTTGCGCTCGGCCAGCACATGCAGGTAGTAGGCCGGGCCGCCCCGCCAGCCGCCGTACAGCGGGTCCGGCACGCGGTATTTCTGCGCCAAGGTGGACTCCACAAAGGAGGTGGAAGCACCCAGCAGCGCAGTGACCCACATCCAGAACACCGCGCCCGCACCGCCCGCCGAAACAGCGGCCACCACGCCCACAAGGTTGCCCATGCCTACCCGGGTGGCGGTGGAGATGACCAGTGTCTGGAAGGAGGAAAGCCCGCCCGCAGCCTGCTTTTTTTCGCACACCGCGCCGATCATATCCCGGAACAGGCGCACCGGCAGCAGCCTTGTGCGCAGGGTAAAGCCGATACCGGCTGCAAACAGCAGCACCACCATAAAGGAGATGCCAATGCCGCCCGCCACCGGCAGGGTGAACAAATCGCCCCACAGCAGGCGGTAAAGCGCTTCAATCAGATCAACTATCAAGAAAACAGCCTCCTGTACTTTTGAGAAATAAAGTTGCTACTTCATTATAGTACAGCACAGAAGAATTGTAAAATCTAAAATATTGATAGTATGGATTTGCCAAACTGAACGCAGTGTGGCAAATGCAGTTTGCCTTTACGACCCCGCTTGTGAAAACGCGTTTGTCGCGCTCCGCAGAGCGCGACAAACGCAAAATTAAAATAATTATTCCGCTGAACATGCCCAGAGCTTAAGCGGAGGGCATTTAAATCGTCCTACAAAAAAGGGACTGCTACACAGTTTGTGCAGCAGTCCCGGAGGAAGAAGCGCCTTTCAGCGCGGGAATAGCTTACAGGATATCGATGTATTCACCGGCCAGCGCCTTGTTCATGCTGCGCACGGCGCAGAACTTGCCGCACATGCTGCAGGTGTCGCTGTGGTCGTCCTCGGGCAGGCGGGCATCCCGGATGGCCTTGGCGGTCTCGGGATCCAGCGCGCAGGCGAACTGTGCATCCCAGTCCAGTACGCGGCGGGCATCGCCCATCTTGTCGTCAATGTCCCGGGCGTGGGGGATGCCCTTGGCGATGTCGGCGGCGTGGGCGGCGATCTTGGATGCTACGATGCCCTGCTTTACATCGTCCACGTTAGGCAGTGCCAGATGCTCGGCGGGGGTCACATAGCACAGGAAAGCCGCACCGCTGGCGGCTGCCACTGCGCCGCCGATGGCTGCGGTGATGTGGTCGTAGCCGGGGGCGATATCGGTGACCAGAGGTCCCAGCACATAGAAGGGTGCGCCCATGCAGATGCTCTTCTGCACCTCCATGTTGGCAGCCACCTGATTCAGGGGCACATGGCCGGGACCCTCCACCATCACCTGCACGTTGTGTGCCCATGCGCGCTTGGTCAGCTCGCCCAGACGCACCAGTTCCTCGATCTGGCACACGTCGGTAGCGTCAGCCAGACAGCCGGGACGGCAGGCGTCGCCCAGAGAGATGGTCACATCATGCTCGGCGCAGATCTCGCAGATCTCGTCAAAGTGCTCGTAGAAGGGGTTCTCGTTGCCGGTCATGCTCATCCACGCAAACACCAGAGAGCCGCCGCGGCTCACGATGTTCATCTTGCGCTTGTGCTTGCGGATCTGCTCGATGGTCTTGCGGGTAATGCCGCAGTGCAGGGTGACAAAGTCCACGCCGTCCTCTGCGTGCAGGCGCACCACATCGATAAAGTCCTGTGCGGTCAGCTCAGCCAGATCCCGCTGGTAGTGAATGACCGAATCATACACCGGCACAGTGCCGATCATCACCGGGCACTCGTGGGTCAGCTTCTGGCGGAAGGGCTGGGTGTTGCCGTGACTGGACAGATCCATAATGGCTTCTGCGCCCATGTTCACGGCGCTCATCACCTTCTGCATCTCAATGTTGTAGTCCTTGCAGTCGCGGGAAACGCCAAGGTTCACGTTGATCTTGGTGCGCAGCATGGAGCCCACGCCCTCGGGGTTCAGGCACTTGTGGTGCTTGTTGGCGGGGATGGCTACCTTGCCCTCGGCGACCCACTGGCGGATCTCCTCGGTGGTGCGGTATTCCTTTTTGGCTACGATCTCCATCTCCGGGGTAACGATGCCCTTGCGGGCGGCATCCATCTGGGTGGTATAAGTCTGCATACGCTGTGTTCCTCCAAATGACAGTTTATCTCTGAACAGCAGGGTGCTGGTCATACAGATGTAGTGGTAGGTAGCCGTCATTCAGAAAAAACAGTACGCTCTGGATGCCGACACCTGCGCAAAATACGCTTTTCATGTTGGTTTTCTCCATGAATTTTGTAACGCGGCCCAAGGTGGTGCCCCCGGTTTGCCGCGGGATGATAGCTTACTTTATGATCTGCTCCGAAAGGGCGCGCAGCTCCCGGCACTCGGCCTCGATGTCCTTTGCGGCAAAGATGGCACTTACCAGCGCCACGCCGTCCACGCCGGTGCCCTTGAGCTGCAGAATGTTCTCCTTGTGGATGCCGCCAATGGCTACCACCGGCACATCCACGGCGTTGCAGATGTCGATGAGGGTCTGCCGGGGCATCTCGCTCACGTCCGTCTTGGTGTGGGTGGCAAATACCGCGCCCACGCCAAGATAATCTGCACCGTGCGCCACAGCGTCCAGTGCTTCCTGCACCGTGTGGGCGGAAACGCCGATCATCATTCCCTCGCCAACGCGCTGGCGCACCTGTGCGGCGGCCATATCGTCCTGTCCCACATGGATGCCCTCGGCGTGGCACTGCAAGGCCACCTCCACGTTATCGTTGATGAACAGCGGCACACCGTACTGCTGGCACAGGGCGTGGATCTGGATGGCTTCCTGCAAAAAATCGGCGTCGCCCAGCTGCTTTTCCCGCAGCTGCACGCAGGTGGCACCGCCCTTCAGGGCACTTTCCACCTGCTGATACAAAGTCTGCTCGCCCACCCATGCGCGGTCGGTCACCGCGTACAGGAGCATGGTGTGTTTATCGCACTTCATAGTTTGCGCCTTTCTCCAGCTGTTCGGGGGTCATGTTGTAAATGGCATCAATGATGTAATTGCGGTAGGTGGCATTGCCGTCCTGCGGGGTGAGCCGCTGGTGGGCAACTTCGCCCGCCAGACCCATGGCGCACACTGCTGCAGCGGCAGCCTCCAGCGGATGGCCGGGATTGGCGGTGACAAAGGCTGCCGTCAGGGCAGAAAGCTGGCAGCCCGTGCCGGTGATGCTGCTCATCATGGCGTTGCCGTTGCGGATGCAGTAGGCCTTTTGTGCATCGGCTACGATGTCGATGGCACCGGTAATGGCAACCACCGCACCGGTGCGGGCGGCAAAGGCCTTGGCAAAGGCCACGGCACTGTCTAAGTTTTCCTCGGTCACCTTGTCGGCTACATCTGCATCCACGCCCTTGGTGGTGCCCGCGCCGGAGGCAAGGGTCTTGATCTCCGAGATGTTGCCACGGATCGCTGTGAACTGCACCTCCCGCAGCAGGCGGAAGGCGGTGTCGGTGCGCAGACGGGAAGCACCGGCACCCACGGGGTCCAGTACCACAGGGTGTCCCAGCTGGTTAGCTTTTTTGCCCGCCAGCAGCATACTGGTGACGGTGCGGCTGTTCAGCGTGCCGATGTTGATGTTCAGCCCGCCGCAGATGGCGGTGATCTCCTCCACCTCGGCGGCATCATCAGCCATGATGGGGGAAGCACCGCAGGCCAGCACCATGTTGGCGCAGTCGTTCACGGTGACATAGTTGGTGATGTTGTGGATCAGCGGGCAGCGGCTGCGCAGGTTTTCAAAGGCGGTCTTGAGCATTTCGGGAACCTCCGCTCAGGAAAGGCTGTTCTGCATGGAGCGCAGAGCACCGGAGCGCTGCAGGCTGAACACCACGGCACCGGCGATCACTGCACCTACGGCGGTGGAGATGAGGAAGGGCACGATGTAGGCGTAGAAGGCGATGTCCGCAGCGCTCTTGCCCATCAGGAAGATGGCCACGGGCCATGCGCACAGGCCGCCCAGAATGCTGGTGCCGAACACCTCACCCACCACGGTGGCGATCAGGTTTTTGGTCTTGTGGTATGCAAGGCCGCACAGCAGTGCACCGAACATACTGCCCGGGAAAGCCATCAGGCTGCCCAGACCCAGCAGGTTGCGCAGCAGGGAAGCCACAAAGGCTACGCCCACGCCCCACCAGGGCCCCAGCAGAACAGCGCACAGCACGTTGACCATGTGCTGCACCGGGGCGCACTTGCTGCCGAACATGGGAAAGCTGAATACGCTGCCCACCACGCACAGGGCACAGAACATACCGGCGAGGGCAAGCTTTTTGACAGAGAGATTCTTCATGATAAATTGGCTCCTTTTCAACCATCTGCGGCAGCGCAGGACGAATACCGGCGCTCCCGCAACAAAACAGCCCGTGCCCGCAGCAAGGCGGGAACAGGTACGGAAGGTGCGGTCGAAGCTTACTGGCTTCCTCTCACGCCGGAACACGGCTTCCCATCGCTGCATTCATCCAAGGCTCAGGGCGCTCCCCCTCAGCCGGCTGCGGAACCTCCGCAGAGGGACAAAAAAACAGGAGGAGCCCGGCGCGGCTCCTCCTGCAAAAAATCATAAAGGGTATGACTTCCTACGGCGGCATTATCCGCATCAGGTAAAAGGGTCGAAGCTTGCTATACTTCCTCTCAGCCCGCTGCACGAGCTCCCCTGTGTTTGATTGTGACTGTATTTTACACCTCTTTCCCCAAAAATGCAAGAGGGAAGGGGACGATTTAGAATGGCCTCCGCGTTGCTCTGGCCATATTCAGCGGAATTATTATTTTAATTTTACGTTTGGAGCGACCGCGTTTGCGGAGCGTAGCGTAGCAATGGAAGCCCCAGTGGGGCTTTTAAGCGGCAGAGCGGTCTGCGTTAGCAGATGGAGGGGCTTTGCCCCGACAAGCTCTGCGGAGCGCGACAAACGCTATTTTCACGAGAGGGGCTGCAATGGTTAAAGGGAGGTCTGAATTGTAAATGCAGTTGACCGTTACGACCCTTCCTGTGAAAAAGTAGTTCCGAAACGCCCGCAGGCGTTTCGGAACTACAAATAAAAATAATTCTTCCGCTATTTATGCGCAAAGCGAACGCGGAGCGCATTTTTGATTGTTATACTGCATAAAACCAGAGCCGCCGTGCAGGGGTCTGCGCGGCGGCTTTGGTCACAGAAAGGAGAATAATATGAAAAAGCAGAGAAAGTCGGTTTAACCCATGGTCACCTGCACCGTTACCTCAGTACCGGCGGCAGCCAGCGGCAGTACATTGCCGGAGATGGTCTTGCCGTCCACAGTAACGGCCTTGATGCCGTGCTGCACCCCGGCGGCGTTATCCACCGTGATGTGGTAGACTGCGCCGCGGAAGCGGCGGGTCACGGTAAAGCCGGACAGGGTGTGGGGAATGCAGGGGTCTACCTTCAGGCCGTCCAGGGTGGGCTGGATGCCCAGAATGTACTGACTGATGTTGAAGAAGGTCCATGCCGCCGTGCCGGTCAGCCAGCTGTTTTTGGCTTCGCCAAAGGTGGGGGCGTCCTTACCGGCTACCATCTGGCTGTAAACGTAGGGCTCGGTGCGGTGGATCTCGGAAATGTCCTCAATGTAGGCAGGGCAGGTCTTGCGGTACACTGCAAAGGCGCGGTCGCCGTGGCCGAGCGTTGCCTCGGCGCAGCTGATCCACGGGTTGTTGTGGCAGAAGATACCGGCGTTCTCCTTGTATCCCGGAGGATAGCTGGAGATCTCGCCCAGATTCAGCTGGTAGCTGGTGTAGGCGGGCTGCAGCAGCACCACACCGTATTTGGTGTCCAGCCGCTCTTCCACACTGGCAAGTGCCTGTGCGGCTTGTCCGCTCTCCTTGCCGATGCCGGCCATGACGCACATGCCCTGCGGCTCAATGAAGATCTGACCCTCGGTGCACTCCTTGCTGCCAACGGGCTTGCCGAAAGCATCGTAGGCACGGCGGAACCATGCGCCGTCCCAACCGGCGGTCAAGGTGGCCTGCTCCACGGCATCAATGTGCTTGCGGGCGGCAGCGGCTTCCTCGGTCAGATTCAGATGGTCGCACAGCTGGGCGTATTCGTGGCCGTACTTGACAAACATACCGGCAATGAAAACGCTTTCGGCCACGGGGCCCTCGCTGGGGCCGGTGATCTGGAAGCTCTCGCCCGGGTGCTCGGAGAAGCAGTTCAGGTTCAGGCAGTCGTTCCAGTCGGCGCGGCCGATCAGCGGCAGGCCGTGGGGGCCCAGATGGGTGCAGGTAAAGTTGAAGCTGCGGCGCAGATGCTCCATCAGGGTCTGCGCCTTGGTGGCGTCGTTATCAAAGGGCACCTGCTCTTCCAGAATGGACCAGTCGCCGGTCTCCCGCAGGTAGGCGGCGGTACCGGCAATGAGCCACAGCGGGTCATCGTTGAAGCCGGTGCCGATATCCCGGTTGCCCTTTTTGGTCAGGGGCTGGTACTGGTGGTAGGCGCTGCCGTCCTCAAACTGGGTGGCGGCGATATCCAGAATGCGCTCCCGGGCGCGGGAGGGGATAATGTGCACAAAGCCCAGCAGATCCTGACAGCTGTCCCGGAAGCCCATGCCGCGTCCGGTGCCGCTTTCGTAGTAGCTGGCAGAGCGGCTCATGTTAAAGGTGACCATGCACTGGTACTGGTGCCAGATGTTGACCATGCGGTTCAGCTTTTCCTCGCCGGACTCCAGATGGTAGGTGGACAGCAGCTGCTCCCAGTGGGTGCGCAGGGCGGCGCGGGCGGCATCGACCTGTGCATCGGTGGCGTAGCGCTCCATCATGGCGTGGGCGCGGGTCTTGTTGATGACACCCGGCGCAATGAACTTTTCCTGCTGCGGGTTCTCGATGTAGCCAAGACCAAACAGGATGCTGCGGCTCTCGCCGGGGGCGAGGGTCAGGTGGATGTGCAACGCACCCACCGGTGCCCAGCCGTGGGCAATGCTGCCGGAGCAGTGCCCGGCGCGGACAGCCTGCGGGTCTGCCGGGCCGCCGTATACGCCGCAGAAGGCATCTCGGGTGGTATCAAAGCTGTCCACCGGGCAGTTTGCCCAGAATACGGCGTAGTGGTCGCGGCGCTCGCGGTACTCGGTCTTGTGGTAGATGACGCTGCCCTCTACCTCCACCTCACCGGTGGAGTAGTTGCGCTGGAAGTTAGAGCCGTCGTCCACGGCATCCCACAGGCAGAACTCCACATAGCTGAACAGATCCAGCTCCTTGACTGCGGTGCTGCTGTTGCATACCGTCACCCGGTCCAGCTCACAGGCATCGCCCTTGGGGACAAACAGCTCTTGCCGGGCGGTCACGCCGTCCTTTTTGCCCTCCAGAATGGTGTAGCCCAGACCGTGGCGGCAGCTGTAACTGTCCAGCGGGGTCTTGGTAGGCTGCCAGCCCGGGTTCCATACGGTGTCACCGTCCTTGATGTAGATCCGGTGGCCGTCCATGTCCAGCGGGGAGTTGTTGTAGCGGTAGCGGGTCAGGCGGCGCATCCGGGCGTCCCGGTAAAAGCTGTAACCGCCCGCCGTGTTGGAGACCAGACTGAAGAAGTCCTCGCTGCCAAGGTAGTTGATCCACGGCAGGGGCGTCTGCGGGGTGGTGATGACGTATTCCTTATTCTGGTCATCAAAATATCCGAACTTCATAATGCTTCCTCCTTAAAACTGCGCCTTGTCAGGTGGGCAGTACGTCGATTGCGAAAACGATTAAGGCGTTGCGAAAGAAGCAATCTCATCACGCTAAGCATACCCTATCCCACCCAAAAATGCAAGAGCTTTTTGCAAAAATCTCAACGGAAATTTAAAAATAATCTGCGCAGCCCCGGCGGTTTTTTGTGGCTTTCTGCGCTGCACAAACCGGCGAAACGCGGAACGAAAGACCTGAAACCCCATTTTAAAAGTAATATATACATACGGCCTTTGACACCGAAAACCATAACGAAACTGCAACGAAAATTTTTCTATTTTAATCGAAATGTAACGAAAGTGAATCGAGGTGCACAATTTTTACAGGTCATATTGGAACAAAATGCCAAAAGTGATGCAGTTAAGCTAAAACTTTTACATTTTCGCTTGATTTTTGATGCAGAATGCGATATATTGAGATTGCGAAAACGATTAAGGAACTTGCGAGAAACATCCCGCTGCTCCTATCCTCGGAAGGAGGCTACAAGATGCCGTCCCTGAAGGATCTGGCGAAAGAATGCGGCGTATCCGTCGCAACCGTCAGTAAGGCGCTGAACGACCAGCCGGACATCGCACCGGCCACGCGGGAGCGCATCCGTGCAGCGGCCCGCCGCATGGGGTACCTGCCCAACGCAGCGGCCAGGGCGCTGAAAACCAACCGTACTTACAACCTTGGCGTTCTGTTCGTAGATGAAAAACAGAGCGGCCTGACCCATGAGTACTTCTCCGCAATGCTGGACAGCTTCAAGGTAGAAGCGGAAAAGCGCGGCTACGATATCACCTTCATCAACCACAACATCAGCGGCAAGTCCATGAGCTATCTGGAACATTGCCACTACCGGGGTGTGGACGGCGTGGTGATCGCCTGTGTGAACTTTTACGATCCGCAGGTGGTGGAGCTGGTCAACGGCGATGTGCCGGTGGTGACCATCGACCATGTGTTCAACAACCGGATGGCGATCCTTTCAGACAACGTGGTGGGCACAAAGGCTCTGGTACAGCAGGCATGGGCCTGCGGGCACCGGCGCATCGCCTTTATCCACGGCGAAAAGACCGCTGTTACCGAGAACCGCTTGGCAGGCTTCTATCAGGCCTGCGAGGAGCTGGGGCTGAAGGTGCCGGAGGAGTACGTCCGCTGCAGTGTGTACCACGATGTAGATCGCTGCGCAGAGGAGACCCGGGCGCTGCTGGCACTGCCGCAGCGGCCCACCTGCATCATCTTCCCGGATGACTTTTCCGCACTGGGCGGCTACAACGCCCTGACTGAAGCGGGCTTGAGCATCCCGGAGGACATCTCGGTGATGGGATACGATGGCATCTATCTCTCCCGGGTGGTCAAACCCCCGCTGGTGACCTACCAGCAGAACACCAAGTCCCTTGGCAGGCTGGCGGCGGATAAGCTGATCGAGCTGATCGAGCATCCGCGTGTGACCCTGCCGGAGCAGATCCGGGTGTCCGGCAAACTGCTGGACGGCGGCTCCGTCCGCATCCTTTAACAAAGGCCCACAACTCCCAGCGCGGAGTTTTTGAGAATGAATTTTTTTATTGGAAAACCATGAAGGAGGTTTACCCTTATGAAAAAGATCTCTCGTCGTAATTTCCTGCTCGCTTCCGGTGTCGTGACTGTTGGTGCTGCTCTGGCAGCCTGTGGTGGCGGTTCCTCCAGCAGCACTGCTGCTTCCTCTGCTCCTGCATCCTCTGCAGCTGCTTCTGCTCCGGCTGCCGCCGAGGGCAAGGTGCTGAACATCTGGTGTTGGAATGATGAGTTCCAGAGCCGCTTCAACGACTACTATCCCGAGGTCAAGGAGATCGCAGCCGACAAGTCCACCACCACCCTGAAGGACGGCACCACCGTGAAGTGGACCATCAACGCCAACGAGAACAACAACTACCAGAACAAGCTGGACGAGGCTCTGCTGAATCAGGACTCCGCTGCCGATGACGACAAGATCGACATCTTCCTGATCGAGGCTGACTACGCTCTGAAGTATGTGGATTCCGACTACGTTCTGGATGTCAAGAAGGATATCGGCCTGACCGATTCCGATCTGGCTGGCCAGTACCAGTACACCAAGGATATCGTTTCTGTGGACGGCAGCCAGCGCGGCACCACCTGGCAGGCTACCCCGGGTCTGTTCGCATACCGCCGCAGCATTGCAAAGGAGGTTCTGGGCACCGATGACCCCGCCGAGGTGCAGACCTACCTGTCCGACTGGGATAAGTTCAATGATGTAGCTGCCAAGGCTGCTGCCAAGGGCTACAAGATGCTGTCCGGCTTTGACGATGCTTACCGCACCTTCTCCAACAACGTCTCCGCACCTTGGGTCACCGGCACCACCGTTACCGTGGACGAGAACCTGATGAAGTGGGTGGATCAGACCAAGGAGTACACCGACAAGGGCTACAACAACAAGTCCAGCCTGTGGGACAGCCAGTGGGCTTCCGATCAGGGCCCCACCGGTAAGGTGTTCGGCTTCTTCTACTCCACTTGGGGCATCAACTTCACCCTGCTGGGCAACTCTCTGGCAACTCCTACCGCTGAGGGCGGCAAGGAAGAGGTTGGCAACGGCATCTACGGCGACTACGCTGTGTGCGAAGGCCCTCAGCCCTACTACTGGGGCGGCACCTGGATCTGCGGCGCAGCCGGCAGCGACAACCTTGAGACCATCAAGGACGTTATGCTGAAGCTGACCTGCGATGAAGCCATCATGAAGCAGATCACCATGGATACGCAGGATTACACCAACAACGAGAAGGCCATGGAAGAAATCGCCAAGAGCGATTACAAGTCCGACTTCCTCGGTGGCCAGAACCACATCGCTCTGTTTGCAGAGGCTGCAACCAAGATCGATATGTCCAACGCCGGCCCGTACGATCAGGGCCTGAACGAGAGCTTCCAGAACGCTTTCAAGGATTACTTCACCGGCAACGTGGAGGAGGATGCCGCCAAGGCAAACTTCGAGACCGCCATCAAGGAGAAGTACCCCGAGCTGACCGACGTGGTATGGCCCGCATAAGCGGTTTTACTCCGAACTGAAAATTGAAGCAAAGGGGCGGGCGGCGTATCTCGCCCGCCCCTTTGGTTTTGCTGTGACCCGGCAGGAGGGAGATCTCATGGGAGAAAAAACAAAGAAGAAAGGGTCGATCAGCTACGCGAAATGGGGTTATATCTTCATTGCACCGTTCTTTATCATCTTCGCGGCATTCCAGCTGATCCCTCTGGCGTCCACCATCTATTACAGCTTTTTTGAGTATTACCGCAGCGGTCTGAAGATCATCGGACCCAACTTTGTGGGCCTGAAAAACTACATCACCCTGTTCGCGACCGATCTGCCCAAGTATTTCAGCAACACGCTGATCCTGTGGATCATCGGTTTTATCCCGCAGATCATCGTCTCGCTGCTGCTGGCGGCATGGTTCACTGACCTGCGGCTGAAGCTGAAAGGGCAGACCTTCTTCAAAACGGTCATCTACATGCCCAACCTGATCATGGCCTCGGCCTTCGCCATGCTGTTCTTCGCCCTGTTCTCGGATAACGGCCCGGTGAACGCAGTGCTGCTGAGCATGGGCTGGATCAAGACCCCCATCAGCTTTCTGAATACCGTGTGGGGCAACCGTGGTCTTGTGGGCCTGATGAACTTCCTGATGTGGTTCGGCAACACCACCATCATGCTGATGGCAGCCATTATGGGCGTGGATCCCACCCTGTACGAGGCTGCGGAGCTGGACGGCTGCACGCCGAACCAGATGTTCTGGAAGATCACCCTGCCCCTGATCCGCCCCATTCTGGTCTATGTGATGATCACCTCCATGATCGGCGGATTGCAGATGTTCGATGTGCCGCAGATTTTGACCAACGGCAAGGGCGGCCCCGACCGTACCTCCACCACCATGATCATGTACCTGAACAACCACCTGTTCAGCAAGAACTACGGCATGGCCGGTGCAGTATCTGTGGTGCTGTTCCTTGTGTGTGCAGTGCTGTGCGTCGTCGTGTACTTCTCGCTGACCAAGGAGGATGACGGCCTGACCAAGGCCCAGCGCAAGGAACTGAAAGCAGCCAAAAAGGCTGCTGCCAAAGGAGGGAAATAAGTATGGCACATACGCCTAAAAACCAGTCCGAAAAGGCGATCTTGACCGCCCGCCGTGCGTGGTGCTATCTGGTGCTGGTGCTGATCAGCTTTCTGTGCCTGTTCTTCTTCTATGTGCTGATCATCAACTCCACCCGCACCCACTTCGAAATTCAAAAGGGCTTCTCGCTGATGCCGGGCAAGTCCATCATCACAAACTTCCGCAACGTGCTTACGGACGCCAACATCCCAGTGGTGAGCGGCATCCGTAACAGTCTGCTGGTGTCTGCCTGCTCGGCAGCGCTCAGCGTCTACTTCTCGGCGCTGACGGCCTACGGCATCTATGCCTATAACTTCAAGTTCAAAAAGGCCGCCTTTGCCCTGATCCTGCTCATCATGACCATGCCCACACAGGTGTCCGCACTGGGCTTTCTGCAGTTGATCTCCAAGATGGGCCTGAAAAACAGCTTCATCCCTCTGATCGTTCCCAGCATTGCGGCACCCACCGTGTTCTTCTTCATGAAGCAGTATCTGGACGCCTCCCTTCCCATGGAGATCGTGGAGGCCGCCCGCATTGACGGCGCAGGCGAGTTCTATACCTTTAATAAGATCGTGCTGCCTATCATGAAGCCGGCTCTGGCTGTGCAGGCCATCTTCTCCTTCGTGGCCAGCTGGAACAACTACTTCATCCCGGCTCTGGTGCTGGACACCGCCGACAAAAAGACCTTGCCGATCCTGATCGCCCAGCTGCGCAGCGCGGACTTCCTGAAGTTCGATATGGGCAAGGTGTACATGATGGTGGCTATTGCCATTCTGCCGGTCATCGTCGTCTACCTGCTGCTGTCCAAGTTCATCGTCCGCGGCGTTGCTCTGGGCGGTGTTAAAGGCTAAAATTGCGACCGCCGCCTGCGAGCAAAGACTTCCCCCGCTCCGGGGGAAGATGTCACGCAAGTGACAAAAAGGGGAGTACAGGGAGCAATTTTTGGCGCAGCGGTCTGCAAGACGCGAGACCCGCCCAAGGGTCGAAGCGGATGCAGGACACCGCAAGAGGTTTTAAGCGAACAATAACACCTTCATTTCTCTGTTACAGCATAGCAAAGCCCCCGGGGGATACACCCTCGGGGGCTTTGTGCGTGATAAAAGCTTAAATCAATATTCCATCGCAATGGTCGATTTCGTGCTGGATGATCTGCGCCGTCCAGCCGGTAAAGGTCTTGATGCGCGGCTTGCCGTCCATGGTCTGGTACTGCACCTTGATGCTCTGCCAGCGCTTTGTTTTCCGCACGCCTTCCAGTGAAAGACAGCCTTCCTCGGCTTCGTACTGGCCGGATTTTTTCAGGATGACCGGGTTGAACAGCACCAGATATCCGTCCTCAGCTTCCACTGCAATGATGCGTTTGAGCACGCCGATCATGTTGGCGGCCATGCCCACACAGCCGTCGGCGTGGGCGGTCAAGGTGTCCAGCAAGTCCCGCGCAATGGGGGCGTCCTCCGGGGCGGCAGGGGCAGACTTCTGCGCCAGAAACAGCGGGTCGTGCATGATAGGCTGGATCATAGTAAAATCTCCTTTATTCTTCAGTTCTGCTTAAAAGGATGCCTGCCAGCAGCCCGGCAGCAGCCGGAAGCACCCAGCCAAAGCCCAGTGCCGCCAGCGGCAGGGCGTTGGCAAGGGCAGAAAGCGGGCCAAGCGGCAGCGCGGCGGCAATGCTCTGCACGGCGGTGCAGCCGATGCACAGCGGATAGACCCGGCGGCGCTGCTCCAGTCCGGGCACAAAGGAAAGCGTAATCAGCACAATGGCTACCGGGTACAGGGCATTGAGCACCGGGACGGATAACCGTAGGATCTCTGCCAGCCCCAGATTGGAGAACAGCATACTGGCGGCGGCAAAAAAGGCGGCAAGGGCAGGGTAGGGGATGCGGGGCAGCAGGGTGTGGAAATATTCCCCCACACAGGCAATCAGCCCCACACAGGTGTTGAAGCAGGCCAGAATAAAGATGGCCGCAAGGAGCACCAGCCCTGCTTTGCCGAACAGCCGCTCGGCCAGCACGGTCAGCACCTCGGCACCGGTGGAAAGGCCGGGCGCGGCGGCACCGGTCAGTGCTCCGGCGTGCCCCAGCATGGCGTAGACCGCCAGCAGCAGCCCGCCCGCCACAAGCCCGGCGCGGATGGCGCTGCGCTGCACGTCCTGCTCCAGGGCAACACCCTGCGCCCGGATGTTCATGGCAATGACCGCGCCAAAGTTGAGTGCCGCAAGGGCGTCCATGGTCTGGTAGCCGTACAATACGCCCTGTAACACAACAGCGGAACGATACGCCTCGGTGGGCGCAGCGTACTGCGCCGCCAGCGGGTACAGCAGGCAGCCGCCGAACAGGATCAAGATCAGGACCAGCAGGCAGGGGCAGAGCAGCCTGCCCAGCCAGCGGGTGAGCCTGTCCGGGTGCAGCGCCACCAGAAAGGCCGCGCTAAAGAACAGCACGGAATACCCCAGCTGCAGCCCGGCGTTGCTGCCCAGCAGCGGGGTGAGCATGGCAAAGGAGGTGCTTGCGGTGCGCGGAATGGCCAGACACGGCCCGATGGACAGATAGATCAAAATCATGAACACCTGCGCAAACACCGGGTGCACCCGCCCGGCCAGCTTATCCAGACCGTCTGCCCGTGCCACCGCGATGACCCCTGCAACGGGCAGACCCACGGCGCTGATAGCAAGCCCCAGAAAGGCGGGCCAGAAGTTTACCCCGGCCTTTGCACCCAGATCAGGCGGGAAGATCAGGTTACCTGCCCCGAAAAACATGGAAAATAACGTAAAACCGACAAGCAGCAGCTTGCGGCCCTTGAGCGCTTGTGTCAATGCCGTCCCCTCTTTCCTGCGCTGGTGCCAAAGCTGCACCGCATACGGTATCCAGTTTACACTGGATGTAAATTCATGTCAAGCGTGCGATGGTTGAATAAAAGTATATACAGCGTGAGCCGCCCCGCCGCAGGTGGTGCACAGGTCATTCCCCTTTGCGGGACGGTATGGTATACTATACCTTATAATAGGCAGTGGAAGAGGGCAGTTTATGAAGCAGAACAAGCAATTTTTTCGCCGTCTGCTGGCGGTGGCGTTCTGGCTGGCGGTGTGGCAGGCCGCAGCCATGGCCATCGGGCAGGAGGTGTTTTTGGTATCGCCGGTGCAGGCGCTGCGCACCTTGGTGCAGCTGCTGCCAAGGGCAGATTTCTGGCAGCGGGTGGGCTTCAGCTCCGGGCGCATTTTGCTGGGTTTTGTGCTGGGCGCAGTGGTCAGCGTGGTGCTGGCGGTATGCGCCGCTCGGTGGAGCGCCGCCGATGCACTGCTGGCTCCGGTGATGCAGCTGGTCAAGGCCACGCCGGTGGCAAGCTTTATCATACTGGCGCTGGTCTGGGTGCGGGGCAGCGCCCTTTCGGTGCTCATCAGCTTTTTAATGGTGCTGCCGGTGCTGTACGGCGTAGTGCGCACCGGCATTGCCGGGGCAGACGTGCAGCTGCTGGAGATGGCGGCGGTGTTTCGTCTGCCGCCGGGTCGTCGCCTGCGGTCGATCTGGCTGCCTGCGGTGCTTCCGGCCTTCCGGCAGGGGTGCAGCGTGGCGCTGGGCATCTGCTGGAAAAGCGGCGTGGCGGCCGAGGTCATCGGTCTGCCCAACGGCAGCATCGGCGATGCGCTCTACCGCGCCAAGATCACCCTTTCCACCGGGGAGTTGTTCGCGTGGACCTTTGTCATCATCCTGCTGAGCGCAGGTTTTGAAAAGCTGTTCCTGTTTGCACTGGATAAAGCCGTAGGCGCAGTGCTGGGAGAGGAGGGGACAAAATGCTGAAGCTTCAACACCTGACAAAACGGTTCGGCACAGCGCCGCTCTTCACCGACCTGTGCATGGAGGTGGACACCCCCGTGGTGCTGTGGGCACCCAGCGGCTGGGGCAAGACCACCCTGCTGCGCATCCTGATGGGGCTGGAACGCCCCACCACCGGCAGTGTGGAGGGCGTAGGCCGGGTGGCGGCGGTCTTTCAGGAGGATCGTCTTTGCCCCCAGCTGAATGCGGTGCAGAACGTCACTTTGGTGCTGCCGGGGGCAGAAAACCAGTACAAAGAGCAAATTATAAGTGATTTTCAACAGCTTGGAATGGATTCTGCCGCCTTGCAGCTGCCCGCCCGCAGGCTTTCCGGCGGGCAAAAGCGGCGGGTGGCACTGCTGCGGGCGCTGTGGGCACCCAGCGACACCCTGCTGTTGGACGAGCCCTTTACCGGCATGGACCCGGACACTTTGCAGCGGGCGGCGACGCTGCTGCGGCAGCGCTGCGCGGGCAAGCCGGTGCTGCTGGCCACCCACGATGAAAGCGCCATCCGCGCCCTTGGCTGGCCGGTGATGGAACTGAAAAAGATGGGACGCTCTTGAATGCCCTCCGCTTTGCTCTGGGCATCATTTAAGGAATTTTTATTTTATATGTTGCTTTTGTCGCGCTCTGCGGAGCGCGACAAAAGCTGCTTGTTTTAAAATTACCTATAAAGCAAGGACGAGCAGCCCACGGGCTGCTCGTCCCTGTATTATAGAATATTCTTTACCCGAACAGGCTTTTGGTGTTGTGAGAGTATACAGAAAGGACTAATCCTACACAAATATACAGCATAAGCACCGAACTGCCGCCGGCAGAGTAGAAGGGCAAAGTGACGCCGATGACCGGAAGCACCCGCAGGTTCATGCCCACGTTCACCGCGATCTGCGCCATCAGGGCACCGCCGATACCGGCACAGATGTAGCTGCCCAGCAGATCCTCGCTGCGGGCACCGGTGGCAAAGGTCTTGATCACCAGCGCCAGCAGAACGCCCAGCACCACGCAGCAGCCCACAAAGCCCGCCACGTTGCCGATCCAGCTGAGGATGAAGTCGTTGTGGGCGTTGGGTACGCTGTAATACCGGCCGGTGAATAGGCCGTTGCCAAAGATGCCGCCGGAGCCCAGCGCGATCTCGCCGCGCTGCTGCTGGTAGATGATGTTCTTCCACACCGTCTCGCTTGGTGCCCAGCCGGTGGTGTTTTCCGGGTCCAGCACCGCCAGAATGCGGTACCACTGGTATCCCTTGCCGATCTTATCGCTGAAAAAGGCAAAGGCTACCGCCACGGCAGCGCCCGCCGCCGCAAAGGCTGCAAAGATATACTTCCAGCTCAGCCCTGCTGCAAACATCATGCAGCATCCGATGATGCCGTAGATGATGGCCGTGCCGTCATCGCCCTGCACATGGATGATGGCAATGGGCACCAGCAGATGCAGCAGCAGCTTTGCCAGCTCCTTTGGCTCGTTGATGCGGCTGCGCACGTTGTTCAGGTGCATGGCAAAGGTCAGGATAAAGCTGATCTTTGCCAGCTCTGTGGGCTGAAAGGTAAAGCCGCCCAGCTTGTACCAGGAGTAGTTGTCGGTATCACCGGCGTTGTAGCCGATGGTCAGCGGGCCGATGGATACGTTGCGGATGACCAGCGTGGGCAGCACCAGACCCCACGTCAGCACAACGTGCACCGGCCACACCTTTACAAGGCTGCGATAGTCCACGCAGGAGAGCAGCAGTGCGATCACGATGCCAATGACGGAAGCGCCCGCCTGCACCAGCGCCCGGCGGTAGTCGCCAATGCCGATGATGGCACCGGTCACCTCGTCGGTGGCAAAGCCGTTGCCCTGCTTAGCTGCCCAGGAGGACAGCGCCAGCACCGCCATAACGCTGCTGAAAATGCACAGCAGCAGATAGATCTTATCGGTGCGCTTAAAATATTGTCGAATGCTATCCAAGGAAAGCACCGCCTTTCGTCAAAACAGTCTGCCGGGGCATACCTGCGTACAGGCGATAAAAACCCAGCATATCGCTATTATACACAAATCCCCGTGCCAATGCAATGTGCCGTGTGTGACGGAATGGTAAAACATTGCCGGGAAGCTTGACAAAGCCCCGGCGGCATCCTACAATGAACCTGTGGACGCAGCCTTGCGTACAACAGCCCCGGCAGTGTGCCGGGGGAGAGGAACGGAAAAGAAGAAATGGAACATACAGTTTATCGCCGCCTGCTCAGCGCAGTGTGTGCCATCGCACTGGCCTTTACGGCAGTGTGCCCGGCAGTAGCCGCCGCGCCGGAGGACACCACCGACACCCCCCAGACCCTGACTGCCTCTGAGGTGCAGGAGATGCAGCAGACAGATGCCGCCGTCACCGCCCTGACCGACAGTGCCGCCTACGCCGGAATGTCGGAGGAAGAACGTCAGGTGGCTGCGCTGGCGCAGCTGGACGAGCTGGCGGCGCAGGGGCTTATAAAAAAGGACAGCATCTATGTGGATGCGGAAAACGGCATGATAAGCTTTACTTACAGCTGCGGTGCGCTGGGCGGTATTCTGCTCACTGACACCGAGAGCGAGGCAGACGCCGCCCTGCCCGGGCCGGAGCCGGAGGATGCACCCGCCCTGCTCGCCGCCGAGAACGGCACCGTGGGCAATGCAGTCATCTACTATGCCTTTGATAACGGGGTCAACAGCAACCGCTACCCCTACTATTCTTATATGAAGGACTACTGGAACGGTTTCGGGCTG